>JAHJRN010000028.1 GCA_018830865.1 Patescibacteria group bacterium
CCGACGACGGTCCGTGCCGCCGGCCTCCCGTATTCCCTGCGTCAGGCCGTCGTCTGGGTACATTGCGGCGACCGGCAAGGATCGGGCGTCGTCGTGAACGGCGAGGAGGGCTACGTCCTCACGAACGCGCATATCCTCCTGAACCTCGGCACCATGACGCCGGAGCCGTGCCGGGTCGGATTCGTCGACGACGGCGTCGAGCCCGAGATCTACTACGAGGCCTCATGGGTGAAGTATTCGTATGAGGACTCGACGAACCGTGATGTCGCCATCCTGAAGATCGGACGTTCCGTCTCGAGGCGCTCGCTCTCCTCGTTCCCCTTTATTCCCACGGACGAATTCTCCGAGGTCGGCGATACGCTGTCCGTCGTGGGCTATCCCGGCAGCGCGGAAGGTGCGCAGACCGTCACGACCGGGAAGATCACCGGCCTCGAGCGCGGCATCGTGAAGACCGACGCGGAGATCACCCCCGGCGTCTCAGGTGGCGCGGGCATCGCCGCGTCCGACGGCCTCGTCGGCCTCGCGACACGCATCCTATATCTCGAAATCGCACCCGGCGTCGAGGAGGTCGTGGACTACGAGCTGGTGGACATCCGGGCCATCCTCACGTGGATGGACACGTTCGGCACGGACGCGCACGACACCTACGTGACGCACCTCGACAGCGATCGGTACCATGCGCCGACGAACTTCATCGCAGAAGGGAACCTCGCGTGCACCATGCTCGCGAAGAGCCCGCTCGAGAGCACGGTCTATTGCCTGCATTCCGATGGGACGCGCAGCGTGTTCCCGAACGACGCGGCATACCATTCGTGGTTCTCCGATTTCTCCGGCGTGGTCACGGCATCGGCCACCGACCTGTCCGCGTACCGCCTCGTCTCGAACATCACGATGAAACCCGGTTCGCTCGTGAAGATCGAATCCGACCCAAAGGTCTACCTCGTCACAGACGACATCGGCACGCTCCGATGGATCCAGAGCGAGGACCGCGCCGTCGAGCTCCTCGGCCACGGCTGGGCCGGATTCGTGACGGACATCCCCGTGAGCTTCTTCTCGAGCTACCGCCTCGGGTCACCGCTCCCTTGATGCGACACGAAAAATCCTCTACACTCGCCTTCGACCGCAGGCCCTTAGCTCAGCGGTAGAGCAGGCGTCTTATACACGCTTGGTCGCAGGTTCGAATCCTGCAGGGCCTACCATCGCAAACCCCGCACATCATGCGGGGTTTGTCGTATCGTCCACAAAATGGGAGGCGACACGTCTGCCGACCACTCTTGACGCGACGTCCGCGAACGCGTACCCTTCGGCTTCCGTCCGTGCGCATGCGCGGGCGTCGCCCTTTCCACCGTCCGGACCTCCGGATATACAAAACCATCGGAAGGAACAGTGATGACGGAGAGCTCGACACAGACGCCGATGGACGTCCCACCACCCGGATTCCTCGACCCGAACGACGATTCGGAACTGATCAACCAGTTCCCGAACCTCATCGATCTCCCGGACGATCTCGAACGGCGAAGTTACTTGGAAAACCGGTATTCGGTCATCAGGGGCGAGTCCGTCCGGTTCCGATCGCTCTGGAGGCATCTTCATCTCGTTCGCGGACGCGCGGTCCGCGCAGGACGTGCTGGCGAACTCGCGGAGATCACGCGGGACGCGCTGCATACGTTCTATCGGGACACGTACGCGCTCCGACCGGGCGACGTCGTGCGGGATGCAGCCCTCTTCGCGGACGCCGGAAACGCGGCGCGGGAGACGATCTCGTTCCTCCTGAACGAGTATTTCCCGCTTCATCTCCGCAAGGGGTTGGAGATGGACTCCCGGGTCGCCGGGACCCACGACCTGTTCGCGCTCCTCGATCTCTGCGCCACACGCGGGTCGAACGACATCGCCCGCCGACGACGGTTCGAGGCACGGAGGCAGCTCACGCTCGCGCAGATCGAGTTCGAGATGCGCGTGGACCACGGCGATCCGCAACAGCTGGACGACGACATCGAGTGGCTCGTCCAGACGCTCGACCGCCGATTCTTCATGCCGGAACGTAGCGAGCAGGTCGTCATCGTCGCCGAGCTCGACCCGGAGAACGCCTACCGCACGAAGTCGTTCGAGGTCATCCCGAGCGCGAAAGCCGTATCGCGCGTCACCCCGACGCCGACCCGCTTCGTCCTGCCGCTGGAAATCCGCTTCTTCGAGGTGGACGGCCGTGAGATTCCCGTGTACTTCGAGGCTCGCGCCAAACAGCGTGCCGCGCTCAAGCTCATCGCGAAGCGCAACCGACACCACGAGATCCTCACCGACCTCCGCGGAGCGATGGCCGTCTTCTTCGACGAGGAGCACGACCTCATGGCCGGCATCGATAAGTTCCGCCGCGTCCTCGTCCGCGCACCGGGGTCGGTCTCGGGCGAGGCGTCGAACGCAAGCCGCGCCGGGGTACTCGATCCCACGAACATGCATTCGTCCGGGGAGTACCGCGCCCGGAAATTCGACGTCCGAATCCGGAATCGCGGCTTCGAGCTGCAGTTCAAGTACCTCCCGTTCTTCGTGAACGAGATGGTCTCGCACGGTCGGGACAACCATCAGCTGTACCGCGTCTCCAAGTATCTTGACCTCGTGTTCCCGGTCCTCTTCCCCACGAAGCGTTATGGGCTCGATTGGCGGGATTCCACCCTCCGTCAGCAGCTCCGCGACCTCCAGATCGCGAAGATCTGATCCGGCCCCCGGAACCTTGACGGGACGCGCATTCCATGGCATATAGATGACGTCCGTACTAGGAGGAACCGATGGAACTTGGACACTGTGAGACGGAGTTTCCCCCACCCCCCACGTGCGTCGTCGATCTGCAGCCCTTTTCCGTCCCGGCACCGTACTTCGTAAGGATCGTCAGCGATGCAGGAGAACGTGCGCCCGACCTCCTCGCGAACCGCTACGCCATGGAGGCGTTCCTTGCGCTCTATTGCGTCGATGCTGTGCCGTTCCGCGAACCGGAACGACAGATTCCCATCGCGCTGGACGAACACGTCATATCCGGATGCCTTGAGACGGCAAGCGACCTCCACTATGGTCGCGGCGGCATGATCTCGCGCCCGAACGGCGGGTCCGACATCTCGACGAGTTTCCGCTTCGACACGCGTCCCGTCTGGCCACGGATCGAGACAGCCTTCCGGGACATCCTCTCCCTCGGCCCTCGCAGGAAGCTCCGACTGCGCGACCTCGACGACCTTCTCTTCGTTCGTCATCCGGGCGACGAGGCATGGGCGTTCGCGCTCGCTATCTCTTATATGGTCCTGGCCATCAGAGGTCAAAAGACCTGACACTCGCCCCGGTCGCTCCGACCGGGGTTTCCATACCAGAAGGATGACACCGCGCCCGTTGCGCGTTACACTCGGACCGACATGATCCATACCTATCGCATCAAACCTCACGAAACGGACAGCCGTCTCGACGTCTTCCTGTGCGAGAAACTCAACGGACTGACACGGAGCGCTATCGCGAAACGGCTGAAGGCGGGCGCAGGCACCGTCAATGGCGACGCCGCGTCCGTCCATCGTTTTCTGAAAGCCGGAGACACGGTCGTCTTCGACGACGCAGAGGTCAAGGCCGGCGTGCCGCATCGTGCACCGATGTCGAAGACCGGCACGACGACCGTCGCGCCGCTCCGTATCGTCGACGAGACGGATGGGTGGGTGGTCATCAACAAACCCGCCGGCCTCATCGTCCATCCGGACACGATCACCAAGACCGGCACGCTCGTGGACGCGCTCATCGCGCACGATCCCGGCATCGCGAAGGTCGGCGACGACCCGGAACGCCCGGGCATCATGCACCGCCTCGACCGCGAGGTGGGCGGTCTCATGGTCATCGCAAAGACGCAGGACGCGTTCGACGGATTGAAGAAGCAGTTCGCGGGACATACCGTTGAGAAACGGTACATCGCGCTCGTCCACGGGACGATCGCGAAGGATGAAGGCGACATCAAGTTCCGCATCGCACGGTCCAAGACCAAGGCGCGCATGGCCGCACGGCCGGAATCCGAGGACGGCGGCAAGGCCGCATGGACCCACTTCAAGATCCTGCGCCGTTTCCGTAACGCGACGCTTCTCGAACTCGCCATCCTCTCGGGACGCACGCACCAGATTCGCGCGCACATGCTCGCCCTCGGCCATCCGGTCTTCGGCGACACGCTCTACACGAGCCAGGGCCAGAAACCAACGGCCAAAAAATTCGCGGTCACGCGCCTCCTTCTGCAGGCAGTACATCTCTCCTTCAAGGATCCCGCGACCGGCGAGGACCGGACGTACGATCTCGCGCCCGACCCCGCATTCGACGTGACCATCACTCATCTTTCATGAACAGTATGATCATCACCCTCTCCGGGGCACCCGGTTCCGGCAAGACCTCGGTCGCTAAGATTGTCGCCAGCCGTCTCGGCGTCCCGTTCCACTCCGTCGGCGACATCCGCGGAAAAATGGCGCTCGATCGCGGCATCACGCTCGACGAACTGAACCATATCGGCGAGGGCGATCGCACCACCGATACCGAGGCGGACGATATCCAGACAAAACTCGGCGAGACCGCGGGGTCGTTCGTCATCGAGGGGCGGCTCTCGTGGCATTTCATCCCGAACTCCTTCAAGGTCTACCTCGCCTGCGATCCGCACGAGGCCGCACGCAGGGTCTTTGAATCCCGCCGGACGGAAGACGGGCGCGACGACGAACCGGCATACGCGTCCGTCGAGGAGGCGGAGAAGGCTATCGCCGCCCGCGTGGCGTCAGACGTCCTCCGCTACCGCACGCACTACGGCATCGATTACCGCGACCCCGCGCATTTCGACCTCACCCTCGATACGACGAGCGTCCCCGGACCGGAAGCTGTGGCAGACAAGGTCCTCGCTGCGCTCCCCGCCGGGTCTTGACGCAAAGGGCGTCATTCGCTATTATCAGGCCACATTTCGATATGCCCGAACACATCTATCAGATCATCACGCCAGCCGACATCCGCTCCGGCATGGTGCTTCGCATCCACCAAAAGATCCGCGAGACCAACACCAAGGGGGAAGAGAAAGAGCGTATCCAGGTGTTCGAGGGCACCGTCATCAACCTGCGGGGCGCCGGAAACCAGAAGACCATGACCGTGCGCAAGATCTCGAACGGCGTCGGCGTCGAGAAGATTTTTCCGATTGCCCTGCCGACCATCGCGAAGGTCGAACTCGTGAAGCAACTCAAGGTCCGTCGCAAGGTCCTCTCCCACATCCGCACCTCCAAGCGCCGGATGAAGGAGCTGAAGCCGAAGGTCAAGCCGCAGGCCGCGTAAACAATCAAAAACAACACCGACCCACTTGGGTCGGTGTTGTTTTTGATTTTTGACTCTTTCGGCAGGACTACAATCCCCTATCCTGATCGATGGTGCGCGTCGCGTCCTTGATGATGTCGAGGGCGAGGTCCAAATGGCTCGCGACCGGCTCGCCGAACGTATAGTTCACGTAGAACGCCTCGCTCACGTCGTCCACGAACGTATTCCATTCCGTGCCGAACCATCCGCGAGCCACGTCCTCGGTCATGGCCCACCGCAACACGCCACCGCGCGTCACGATGTAGGTTTTGGTGTCGGTCTGGAACTTCAGCATGCGTGTGCCGGGCCGGTACGTCACGTTCCCGCCGATGGGGATGAGCGACATCTGGTCGATGGGGATGATCTTCACCTTGGAAAAATCCGCGTACCACGTGAAGTACGTCTTCTCGTTCGGGAACACGTAACGCTTTCCGTCTACGGCGTAGTAGTACACGGCCGTGTCGCTCAAGGTCTTACTGTCGTTGTCGTCCGGGATCTTGATGAGTTCGCCCGGCTGGAGGAAAATCGAGAGACCTCCGGAATACGTGGAGGTGACCGTACGATCGAGCATTGTCGCACCGACCTGCGCCGTGAATGTCGCTGTTCCGTCCTTCAAAGAGAACACGCGGAAGTACGCCTTGCCGAGGATGTCGGTGATGGTGGACTCCTCACGAATCTCGTCCGCGACGCCGCGTGACGAATACAACTTCGTGGTCCAGCCTACGAGCGGAAGCATATTCGTATCGCGCGCGGTCACGGTGACGAGCGCGTTATCGATGCCGTCGGCCTTCAGTTCTGCCTTGTCGATAGTGACGCGCGAATTCTCCGCATCGACGGACTGCGCCGACGTGACGAATGGCGTCAGTACGACGAGGAGCGCGCAGATGATGGATGCTGTCGTAAGGTATCTCATGGTCCTCATATATGTGCTTCTAGCTTCTCCCCCCTACAGGTTCTCGTCGATGGTCGGCGTGCTGTTCATCTCGGTCTGCACGTTGAACGGCGCGGACGGCGTGATGTCGGCACCATACGAATAATTCATGAAGAATGCTTCCGAGATATCATCGATTTTCTTGTTCCAATCCGCGCCGTAGAGCGCGGTCGCGTCGTCCTCGGTCTTCACCCACCGGAGCTCACTGCCCTTGGCGATGGCGTACACCATGGGGACGCTCGTGAACTTCACCATCCGCGACCCGGGGCGGTACGTGACGTTCGAACCGAGCGGAATGGCCGCAAGCGCCTCGGCCGTCACGTCCTGGACCGCGTCGAAATCCGCGTACCAGGTGAAGTAGACCTTGTCGTTGGGGAACGCATGGCGCTTGCCGTCGCCAGCGAAGTAATACACCGCCTTGCAGGGGTGATTGGCCAGCGCTCCGGCCGGACACGCGAGCTTGATGAGCGTCTTCTGCTGCGGAGCGCCCGTCACGACCGCATCCGCGACCGAGACGGCCGTCGAGCCGCTCGTCCCGATGTTGTTCGCCGTGTCCTTGCATTGCGCATAGACCGAGACGGGACCTGCCACGGTGAACGTGTGCACCCGCGTCGCCACGCCCGTGCCGAGCGTCATCGCACCCTGATCCGTGCCGCCCACATACAGGTTACATGAGGCGATACCGCCCGTGTCGGAGACGGAAATCGTGAACGTCACGGCTGCACTGACCGTCGCGGACGCCGGAGAAATCGAGCCCATGACCGGCGGCGTGATGTCCCCGCCCCCGCTCGAGCCGCCCTTGGCCCAGACTGCGGTGTTGGGTCCGGAGTTGAAGTTGCCGGCCGAATCGCGGCAGAAGACGAAAACCGTATAGATCTGCGAATTGGTGAACGTGAATGATTTGGACGCCTTGCCGGACGCGACGGTCATCGCACCCTTGTCGCTGTTGTCGACATAGAGGCTGCACGACGTGATGGAGCCCGCGCTGGACGAAACATTCGCCTGAAGCGTGACCGGGACATACGTCGTCGCGGACGTCGGCGTGACCGTGCCGATGGTGATGGCACTCGAGGCCGCGACGGCCGGGAATGCGCTGAACAACAGGCTGAGCGTCAACGCGTACGCGCCGAATCGTTGGAAATGTTTCATACGCCCCCTAGGATACCACAAGACACGCCCTAGAGAATCTCCTTCAGATACGGCGCCGTCAGGCTCTTCTTCGCCTTCGCGACCTCCTCGGGCGTGCCTTCGGCCATGAGTTCTCCGCCCTTCAACCCGCCCTCAGGGCCCATATCGATGACCCAGTCCGCGCTCTTCACGATATCGAGGTTGTGCTCGATGACGAGGATGGTATTCCCCTTGTCCACGAGCGCCTGCAGGACGATGAGCAGCCGTTTGATGTCGTCGAAGTGCAGGCCAGTCGTCGGTTCGTCCAGGATGTACAACGTCTTGCCGGTCGCTCGGCGCGAGAGCTCGGTCGCGAGCTTCACGCGCTGGGCCTCGCCGCCCGAGAGTGTCGTGGCGGGCTGGCCGAGACGCACATAACCGAGGCCGACCTCATGCAGGACCGAAAGCTTGTCGTAGATGAGGGGCTGATCCACGAAGAACCGACGCGCTTCCTCCACGGTCATGTCGAGCACGTCCGCGATAGTCTTGCCGCGCCAGTGGATCTCGAGCGCTTCCTTGTTGTACCGCTTGCCGTGGCACTCCGAGCACTCCACGTACACGTCCGGCAGGAACTGCATCTCGATCTTCACGTATCCTTCTCCGCCGCACGGCTCGCATCGGCCTCCACCCTTCACGTTGAACGAGAACTTGCCCGCGTCGTACCCGCGCATCTTGGCCTCCGGGATCTCGGTGAACAGGTCGCGGATGACCGTAAACACGCCCGTGTAGGTCGCGGGGTTGGAGCGTGGCGTGCGTCCGATGGGCGACTGGTCCACGGACACGACCTTGTCGAGATTGTCGATGCCGTCGATCTTCTTATGCGGCCCGGGCAGGTCCTTCGCGCCGTAAAAATGGGCGGAGAGGGCGCGCGCGAGGATATCGAGCACGAGCGTGGACTTGCCCGAGCCGGAAACGCCCGTCACGCAGGTGAAGGTCCCGAGCGGCACGCGGAAGTCCACGTCCTTCAGGTTGTATCCGCGCGCGCCCCGGACCGTCACGGCCTTGCCGTTCCCCTTGCGGCGCTTCTTCGGCGTCTCGATCTCCTTCTTGCCGAGGAGGTACGCGCCCGTGAGCGATTCCTTGTTGCGCTTGATCTCGGCGAGGGTGCCTGCCGCGACGATCTCTCCGCCGTATTCGCCGGCGCCGGGCCCGACGTCCACCACATAGTCCGCGGCGTCCATCACGGCACGGTCGTGTTCGACCACGATGACGGAATTCCCGATGTCGCGGAGCTGCTTCATCGTGCCGATAAGCTTGTCGTTGTCGCGCTGATGCAGGCCGATGGAAGGCTCATCGAGGATGTAGATGACGCCGGAGAGCTCGGAGCCGAGCTGCGCCGCGAGGCGGACGCGCTGAGCCTCGCCGCCGGAGAGTGACATCGCACTCCGATCCAACGTGAGGTACCCGAGCCCGACGTCGAGCAGGTTCTTGAGCCGCCGCACGATCTCGTGGGACGTCTGGTCCACCACGATGCGCTCGCGTTCCGTGAATCCATGCGTGTCCGGCTTGACCTCTACCTTGGCGCGCGAGATCTTGGACGGTTTCGCCTTGGTCGGCGCCTTGCCGAGCGACACGAAGAACGTTGCGGCCTCGTCGAGCGACAGGCCGACCACGTCCGCGATGCCCTTGCCCGCGACCGTGACGAGCAACGCCTCCTGCCGCAACCGCTTGCCGTCACACACGGGGCACGTCAACACGCGCATGTATCCCTCGATCTCCTTCTGCACGTATTCGGAATCGGTCTGGCGGTATTTCTCCTCCAGCATCGCGAGGATGCCGTCGAACGCGAGCGTCTTACCGTCCACGTCGTACGTCTCGTCGCCCGTCCCTTCCATGATGAGCTTCAGGGCCTTCGCTGGGATGGCGCCGACCACGTCATTGACGGAAAACCCATGGCGGTTGCCGACGACCTCGAGCAGTTTCAGGTGCGACGTCTGGTTGCCGGCGATACGCGTCCACGGCTTGATGGCGCCCTGCGCGATGGTGAGGCGCTTGTTCGGGATGACGAGCTCGGGCTCGAGCACGAGCTTGGTGCCAAGGCCGGTGCAGGCCGGGCAGGCACCGTGCGGGGAATTGAAGGAAAAGAGGCGCGGTTCGAGCGGCGGGAGCGACCGGTCGCACGACGCGCAGAAGAGCGACTGCGAGAACATCGTCTCGTCGCCCGCCTCCTCGTCGAGCGCGACCACGAGCCCGTTGCCGAGCTCCAGCGCCTGCTTCAGCGGCTCCATCAGCCCCTCGAGCGTCAGACTCGTCTTCGCCTCGATGCGGCGCACGACGACCTCGACGGTATGGGGCTTGGTCTTGTCCGGCTTCACGCGGAGCATCTCGTCGATGTCCACGAGCGTCCCGTCGAACCGGACCTCCTTGAATCCCGCGTTGTCCGCCGCCTGCAGTACGACCCTATGCTCCCCCTTCTGCTCGCGGACCATGGGCGCGAGGAGCGTGACCGCATGCTTCGACGCGAGCGCGAGGATGCGTTCGCCGATCTCACGCGATGACTGCTCCATCACTGGCGCGCCGCATGTCGGGCAATGTGCCCGGCCCGCGCGCGAGAAGAGGAGACGAAGGAAGTCGTACACCTCGGTTACGGTGCCGACGGTCGAGCGCGGGTTGTGCGACGAGGACTTCTGGTCGATAGCCACGGTCGGCGACAGGCCGACGATCTCGTCCACGTCCGGCTTGTCTTGGAGCTCGAGGAACTGCCGTGCATACGACGAAAGGCTCTCCATGTACCGGCGCTGCCCTTCCGCGTGGATCGTATCGAACGCGAGGGAAGATTTGCCGGAGCCGGAGAGCCCCGTGATCACGACCAGCTTGTTCTTGGGCAGGTCGATGGAGACGTTTTTGAGATTATGGACCCGCGCGCCGCGGATGGAGATGTGGTTCGAGGCAGACATAGACTGCCGCCGAGACTACCACAAGTCTTGCGATGGGGCAAGAGGCGAGGTTCCACCCGGACATATCGACTGGCCTGTTCCTATTTTCCGCATGTGAACCTCAGAGGGTCACCGATTTTGATGTAGGAGCTCCCGGACGTGACGTCGACCGGCGCGTTCCCGGATTCCAAATGAAGGTCACAAAACAGGAGCTCCGGATTCGACCCGACTCCCGCCGCCGACCGAAGGTCATCGAGCGTCCAGAATGCCTTCCGGTTGGATGAGATGCCGCACATGATCGCGACTTCCATGTCGGCCGAGTTCTCGTCGCCGTCTCCGTCCGTCTCGCCCCTCGACGCGCCCTTCTCCACATACCCAGAGAATCTCGTGGATGCCCCACCACAACTATCCTTTCCAACCGCAGCGAACTCATCGAAAGCGCCCCCTTCCCCAGCCGTCTCCGACACGAACGAGACGAAGCCAATTCCCGGATCGTTGTATTGGATGCCGAGGGCGAACCCGAAGACGCCGCCTTCGTCCTTGCATTCGCTCTCCTCATCCGCGATGTCCTCCGGCGTCAGGCTAAACGAGAACGACTGCTTCCCCTGCTTCCTCGAATCGCCCTCGTCGCCCTGAAGCGTCGCGTCCTTGAATTTGTGGATGTTGTTCACCATCAGGAAGGAATCGATATTCTCCAACTCTTTGTCTACGGCGTCGTTGCAGACGGTGAACATCACTATCTCCTCGACGTACCGCCCATCCGTGTACGTCACCATCCCAGAGAAATTCGCTTTCGCGCACGCATATCCCTTTTTCCCCGCGCATTCGGCCATCTTGCTCTCCTCCCCGACGCAGTAGACGCAGGCGAACCCTTTGAGTGGCTCGCACGACCGGCCGAAGCATCGGTTGGTGCCGAGCCCTTTGGCGTAGTATTCCACGTTGCACCGCGTGTCGTCTGCCAAGGTGACATACGGAGTACCCTCCGGAGAAACGTAGTTCGGCGATTCGCCGGCATCCGCGAACATGAGACTTTCGTTCCCCATGATGGCCTTGAGATTCGAACACCATTTCGAGTTGATATCGAGCTGCTTGTTGATCATGAAGACCTCGAGCCGCTTCAGCTCCAGCGTCGCGGGGTTCACGGTCCAGAGGATGGTATAGGAACCGAGGACCAGCAGGAGGCCGACGCCCGCATCGATCATGATCTCCTTGCCGCGCTTGATGTCGCCGAACGCGGACCCGAACATGTACCGAAACCCTCCGTACACGAACATCACGGCCGCGAAGATGGCGACGATGGAGATGCCATACTGGAAAGCGGCGGCGATGTAGCCACGGAGCCCCTGCACCGTCGCGACGTTGCCGAGCGGGATGGACAGCGGGATCTGCGGCTCCGGCGCGATGCAACGGCCTTTGTCGGACGGGCATCCGTACCCCTCACGGAAGGCTTTAGGCGACCCGCCATATTCCTTCGTCGCGCACTCGGCCCGCGTGAAGCAGAGCGCGTTCACGGACGCGAGCGCCGTCGGCGTCGGAGCGTTCGCGCTCGCCGATTTCGGTAGGTTCCCCGCGCCGAAGGACTTATTGATAGTCAACCCCTTTTCCTTGCACGTCTTTTCGCACGAGTCGAAGGTCTCTCGCTCAGTCGAGACCATGTCGCCGACGTTCGGGTCGGTCCCTGTGCAAAGGCAACATGAATAGCGCGCTCCCGGCTCGCCCGCACACGTCTCTTTTTCCTCCTTGCATGGCTTGTCGAACTTCGAGACCTTGTCATTCGAAACCGTCTCGATACAGCATCCGCCCGGCCCCTTGTCGCACATCGCCTGTTTCATCGCCTCCCCGGCCGCGACCGTGCAGGCGGAACCTGCCATCAATGTGACGAGGGAACCACCGATTGGGAGAAGCGAGACCTTCGCACACGTGACACAATAGTCAGGATGATCGATAATCTGGTCGCTCTCTGCAAGCAGCTCCGTGCACAGCGCGATACACATCCCTGGACATTCAAAGAGCATCTCCGCGTTGTCACAATCCGGAATCCCGAAACCATCACATTCGATTGCCTGAGCCGCAGGGATTCTTAGCGACCCGAGAATCATCAGTGCAATCGTCACGACGACAATCTTCCTCATACCCCTTTCAGTTGACGAATCATCTCCTCAAGTACCTCGAGCGTCGGCGCGCCCGGGAGTCGGACCGTATTCACGAAGAGCGTCGGCGCCCCGCGTACGCCGGCAGCCAACCCATCCGCCATGGACGTCCGCACCTCCACTTCGGTCACGCGACCGGCCATACATGCGTCAAAGGCTTCTGTGTCCGCACCGACCGCTTCGGCATAGGTCCGAAGGCTCTCCGCATCCAACGCATCCTGATGCCGGAACAACATGTCGTGATACATCCAATACCGATCCGCGTCACCGTACCGAAAGACGCAACGCGCGGCGATAGCCGCCCGGAGTGCGTCCGGATGGAGGGAGTCGAGCGGAAAATCACGTACGACGAGCTCGACGTCATCCGGATGCTTCGCCAGGAACGCCCGGACGATCGGTGCCGCCTCGGCGGAATACGGGCATTGAAAATCCAGGAACTCGACGATGCGAATCTTAGGATTCGGGCTTCCGAGCCTCGGGTCCTTCCCTGTCCCAGCGATACGCCCCAGATCGATGTCGTCGACCGGCATCTGAGCGAGAAGCCTGGTGACGCTCGCCTTGAACGTGTCCTTAGCGAAGGGGTCCTCCTTACCGGCCTTGATGTCACGCATGAACCCGAGGACCTGCATCGCGAACAACACAAGGCCGACGAACAGCAACGCCGTACAGACGAGGCCCGCGATAAGCCATGGATTCTTTTGAAGCCGTCCCCGAACAGTCGCCATCACATCGAGTATATCAGATGGATTGACGCTTTGGCATCGGTCGGGTACCGTTGCCGGACATATCACCTATATGAGGCAACTCCTGCTGCCCATCATCCAGGTCATCCTCTCCGGCCTGCTCGTGACCGCCATCCTGCTCCAGCAACGCGGCTCAGGCCTTGGGGCGGCGTTCGGTGGCGAAGGCAACGTCTTCCGCACGAAACGCGGGATTGAAAAGGGCCTGTTCTACGTCACAATCGGCCTGTCGATCCTCTTCTTCGCGACCGCGATCCTGAACGTCGCGCTCGCCTAGGGCCCATGAACGCGCTCATCGTCCGTCTTCGGGCGCTCGTGAAGCGCGTCTTTTTCTGGTGGCCGTCGGCCGCGGCATCGGAGGAACGCGCGCCGGATGCGACAGCGGATCATGCGATGGTCGTGGCGGTCACGTCCCCGCGCAAGATCCCAACGCTCCGTCAACTCCGCTACGCCTCACGCGTCCTGAACCAGACCGAACGCCGTATCGTGTGGCTTTCGGGCATCCTGCTCCTCGTGAGCCTCGGCCTCGTCGTCGGCGTGACGGCCGAAGAGCGGACCGTCCGCGTCCCCGTCGTCGGCGGGACCGTCAGCGAGGCGCTTATCGGCGAACCGAACTCCATCAACCCCATCGATGCGCCGGGCAACGACGTGGACCGCGACATCGCCGCCCTTGTCTTCTCGGGCCTCTTTCGGATGAATGGGATGCAACCCGAACCCGATCTCGCGGAACGATACGATTGGTCGGAGGACAGAAAGACCCTCACGGTCACCCTCCGCGAAGACGCGCGGTTCCATACCGACGAACCCGTCACGGCCGACGACGTCCAGTTCACCATCGAATCCATCCAGAATCCGGCGCGCTCGTCACCGCTCGCCTCCTCCTTCCGCAAGGTGAAGGCTATCGCGACGGACGTGAGGACCGTGCAGTTCCAGCTCGAGAGCCCGGACCTCCAGTTCCTCGCTGCTCTCACGGTCGGCATCCTCCCGTCTGGGCTCTGGCAGGACATTCCGGCGGCGAACGCCCGCCTCGCCGACCTCAACATACGGCCCATCGGGTCGGGTCCGTACCGGTTCAAATCGTTCACCCGCGACGCGAAAGGATTGGTTCGTTCCTATACCCTCGAACGCTTCGACCGCTGGTACGGGGTGAAGCCATATCTCAAGACAATCGTGTTCCAGTTCTATCCCGACCGCAAGCAGGCGGAAGATGCGCTCCGTGCGGACCTGGTGCAGGCGCTCGCGTTCTCCCCGCTGAAGGACGATACGCAGGGCGATTCGGTACGCTGGTACCGCATCCAACTCGAGCTCCCGCAAGAGACCGTAGCCTTCTTCAACCTGAAACAGAAGCTCCTCGCAGATGAACGCGTCCGCCGAGCGCTCACGGGTGTCGTGGACCGCCAAGAGATTGTCGAGGCGTGGCGCGGACGCGCCGTCCCGGTCGGAGGTCCGTACCCCTTCGCGACCGCGACCTCCTCGCCCGTCACGCTGGATGAGGCGCGTACACTCCTCGATGCCGCGGGATGGAAACTCTCGGACTCCGGAGACGTTCGGACGCTCTCGGGAAGCTCCACATCATCGACAAGCGGTGCACCCACGCTCGACCTCACTATCCTCGTGCCTAACCAGGTCGAACTCGTCGCCGTCGCGGAGGTCCTCAAGCGTCGCTGGTCGCTCATCGGTGTCAAGGTCACGGTCGTTTCGCTCGAACCTGAGACCTTCGTCCATCGAGCGACCATCGAACGCGACGGGCACGTGGTCGTCACCAACGTCCTCCTCGGTCCGGAGCAGGACCTGTTTCCGTTCTGGTGGAGCAGCCAGGCCTCGAGCCGCGGCCTCAACATCTCCGGACTCGGCGACCGCGACGTGGACATGGCGCTCGAGATGGTCCGCGACGCGACATCCACCGCTTCGCTACAGGATGCGCGTACCTCCCTCTCGAACACGATCCGTAAGATCTCGCCGGCGATCTTCCTCGTTCGCCCCTCGTCGCCCTACCTCGTCTCGAAACAGATCCTCGGCGTCACCGAACAGGTCAGCGTCAGTCGCCCTGCGGACCGCTTCAATGACCTGATGAACTGGTACATGAAGACCGGGTGGCGGTGGAAATGATTCCGCGCAGCGAAGGCCATCCTGAGGAACCTGATTGCGACGAAGAATCTAAAGAACCGTAACGCAAAACCCGCCTGTCGGCGGGTGTTCGCGACATGGTGCCGCGGGAGAGACTTGAACTCTCATGACCTTGCGATCGCTGGCTCCTGAAGCCAGTGCGTCTACCAATTCCGCCACCGCGGCGCACCTCTTTCGTGCAGCGATGATGCCCGTGATTCGGTGCCCCGTCAAGCCCTGAACGCGAGCGACCCGAGGTAGGCAAGATACAGGCCGACGAACGCGATGCCCTGCCATCGGTCGATCTGATGCCGCTTGCCGATGAACAGCGTGAGGAACAGGATGACCGACGCGCCGACCGCTATGAGCGCATCGACCCCCGCGGCCGACGAGAACGGAAGGGACCTCACGGTCGCGCTGATGCCGAGGACCCAGAACACGTTGAAAATATTCGAGCCGACGACGTTCCCGACCGCGATGTCCGCTTCCTTCCGAAGCGCGGCATAGATGGACGTCACGAGTTCCGGCAACGATGTCCCGATCGCGATGATGGTGAGGCCGATGATGCGCTCCGAAATCCCCGCGAGCGTCGCGAGACGTGTCGCGCCGTCCACGGTCCAATACCCCCCGAGAGCGAGGCTCGCGATACCTAAAACAATCATCACACTTGCCTTGGACGTATCGAGGGACTTGGCCTCGGCTATGACCCGCTCCGTCTGGGCGCGCGGCGTGCCTTGCGCGTTCCGCATCCCGTACGCGTAATACAGGAAGATACCGAACAGCACGAGAAGCGTCATGCCGTCGGTCCGATCGAGTCCGTCGGACGATGCGCCTGTCAGGAGCCGATCGCTCGCCATCACGAAGACGAGGGCGCTCGCGAGCAGGGCGAACGGTATCTCCTTCCAGACCGTATTGCGCCTCACGAGCAGCGGCCGAATCATCGCGGCGACGCCGAGGATGAGAAGGATGTTCGCGATGTTCGACCCGATGATGTTCCCGATGGCGATGTCCGTGGTCCCCCTCCACACAGAAAACGCGTTCACCAAGAACTCGGGAAGCGACGTCCCGAACGCGACGATGGTGAGGCCGATGACGACGGGTGGGACCTTGAAGCGACGTGCGATCGATACGGCACCCGTGACAAGGCCATCCGCACCCTTGATAAGCAAGAAGATGCCTGCGGCAATCATGAGGACGGCGAGGAGCATAACCCGGCCATGGTAGCATGCCGTACAGGGGCATTGTCACCGAACATGCGGGTTGACATTTTCCCCCTTCTCCTGTATCCTATCAGTAATCGTTCCACTCCCGTCGCAGATTTGCCCATCATTGAGCCAATTCCGACGGTCGTGAAACAACACAAGAACCCCTGTATCACAGTATTTTCGTATTGTTCTGACTCTCAACCCGTTGCTTTAGACGGGATGTCATCCATGTCATAACCGAATCCGGGACGCGATAACCGAACCGGAAAAACAGACAATCCATATGGATTTTTCAGCGAATTCCGCGACTCCCCCGTCCGGTGGACAAGGGGCTGGTTCCGGCAACTCCGGATCCCGATCGCGAGGTCCGTTTCGTCGACGTCCGCGGCACGGGAACACTTCAGGTAACCGACCGGGACAGCCGATGCGCGTTTCCACGCCCCAGGACACGTCATCCATTATTGCGAAAGCGGTGAAGCAGGCGTCGATCCGCAAGGCACAGGAGCCTCAGCCGAAGAAGGAAGATTCTAGGCCGCCACAGCAGAACCGTCAGCCCCAGCGCGGCAAAGGTCAACAGAAACCGCAAAAACCTCAAGAACGCGGCGGCAAGCGCCGCGGAGGTGGCGGCGGACGTGGTCGTCAGGGCGGCGCATTCGAGCGTTCCCCGCGCATGAGTACATATAAGCATAAGCCGTTCCTCAAGACCGGCAAGGATACGGACGCGCTCGAGCATACGAGCGATCGGCTCCGCATCATGGTCCTCGGCGGCAACGAGGAGGTCGGCCGCAACTGCACGCTCCTCGAATACGGAAAGGACATCGTCATCATCGACATGGGCCTCCAGTTCCCGGACGAGGACATGCCGGGCGTAGACTACATCATCCCGAACACGGACTACCTCAAGGGCAAGGAGAAGAACATCCGCGGCGTGATCATCACGCATGGGCACATGGACCACATCGGCGGCATTCCGCACGCCATGCCGCGCATCGGCAACCCGCCGATCTACGCGACGGACCTCACTGGTGCCATCATCAAGAAGCGCCAAGAGGACCATCGCGAAGCCCCGCCGCTCCACATCCACACCATCAAGGCGAGCGACGTGCTGCAGCTCGGATCATTCCGCGTCGAATTCTTCGGGGTCGCACACTCCATCCCGACGGCCATGGGCGTGATCCTGCATACGCCGTGCGGCACGATCGTCCATACCGGAGACTTCAAGCTCGATACGTCGGACAAGGCCCAATCTGTCGAGGAACGCGACAAGATGATCGCACTCGGACGCAAGGGCGTGCTCGCCCTGCTCGTCGACTCGACGAACGCGAGCTCACCTGGACGCCAGCTCCCCGAGGGCGAGATCCAGACGAACATCGACGAAATCATCGCAAAGGCCCCCGGCCGCATCATCATCGGGACGTTCTCGTCCATGATTTCCCGCATCAAGCAGATCATCGCCGCGTGCGAGCGTAACGGCCGCAAGGTCGCGGTGGAAGGTTTCTCCATGAAGTCGAACATCGCCATCGCGCAAGCGCTCGGCTACCTCAAGGTCCAGAAAGGCACCATTATCGATTCCAAGCGAATCAAGGACTATCCCCCGGACAAGGTCGTCATCGTCTGCACGGGCGCGCAGGGCGAGGAACGCGCGGTGCTCATGCGTATCGCCAACCGCGAACATCCCTTCATCGAAATCGAACCGGGCGACACGGTCGTGTTCTCCTCGTCGGTCATCCCGGGCAACGAGCGCTCGGTCCAGCGCGTGACGGACACGCTGTACCGTGAAGGCGCCGCGGTCGTGCACTACAAAATGATGGACGTCCATGCCGGCGGACACGCCAAGCAGGACGACCTCAAGGAGATGCACGCCATGCTCAAGCCGAAGTACCTCATCCCCATCGAGGGACATCATTCTTTCCTGCGCGAGCATGCGAAGCTCGCCATGGCCGTAGGCTTCCCGCCGGAGAACATCTTCGTGGCGGACAACGGCCAAATCATGGAATTCGACCGGCACGGCAACGGCCAGCTCACCAACCGCAAGGTGCCGACCGACTACGTGTTCGTGGACGGGCTCGGCGTGGGCGACACCAACCACATTGTGCTCCGTGACCGCCAGGACCTCGCGGCCGACGGCATCCTCATCGTCATCGCGGTCATCGCGACGCGGTCCGGGAGGCTCATGCATCTGCCGGACATCATCTCGCGCGGATTCGTCTACATGAAGGATCACCAGGAACTCATCCAGATGACGCGCAAAAAGGCGGCCGACATCCTGAAGGACAAGGACCCCCGTTCGGGCGCCAACAGCTCGTTCCTCAAGGACAAGCTGCGCGACGACCTCGGCGAGTACCTCTACCACAAGACCCAGCGACGTCCCATGATCCTTCCGATCATCGTGGAAGTCTGAAGAAACGTTCGAAACGGATACCGCGTTCATCGCTATGGAACTCGCTTCCTCACGCGGTATCCGTTTCGAACGAAATACGATGACGCAGCACGCGTCGCGCCAGGCAAACCGACGCCTCTCGACCCACAAGAAGTCACGAATGTGCATGGTGGGCGATCGATGAGGCCTCTCGGCTTCCCCTGCCGCCACAGTTAGCGCGTGTCCTCGGACAATCCAAGAAAGAAAGAGTTGATGCTTGTCGCATCCCCGGAACCGAACCCCGCCATGCGGGGTTTTCGGTTTGACCGGCGAATAGAGGGACTCTTTCGACAAACTCAGGATGCGAAGTCAAATCCAGGAGCTGCCGAAAAGCAACGCTACGTTGCCTTTCCTCTCCCCGTCCGGCATCCTATAGGCAACGGACATATGAAAGACCTTGTCTTCTCAGGCATCCAGCCCACGAGCGACCTGCATCTCGGCAACTACCTCGGAGCGCTGAAACAGTGGGTCGCCATCCAGCATGACCACCCTTGCCTCTTCTGCATCGTGGATCTGCACGCCATCACGGTCGCGCAGGACCCGAAAATGCTTCGTCAGAACATCCTCGGCGTCGCGGCGACGTATCTCGCGGCCGGCATCGACCCCAAGCGCTCGCATATCTACGTCCAAAGCGAGGTCCCCCAACACGCGGAGCTCGCATGGATCCTCGGGACCATCACCAAGCTCGGCGAGCTGGAACGCATGACGCAGTTCAAGGACAAGTCGGGTAAACAGGGCGAACGCGTCGGCCTCGGGCTCTTCAGCTATCCCGTGCTCATGGCCGCGGATATCCTCCTCTACGGCTCGACGGCCGTCCCGGTCGGTCAGGACCAGATGCAGCATCTCGAGCTCGCGCGCGTCATCGCACGCCGGTTCAACGAGCGGTTCGGCGACACGTTCGCGATTCCACAGGCGCTCATCCAGAAAATCGGCAACCGCATCATGAGCCTGCAGGATCCCGCGAAGAAGATGAGCAAGAGCGACCCGATGGAGGGCGCGAAGATCCTGCTGCGCGACGATGCGGAGACCATCCGGAAAAAGATCATGCGCGCGGTCACGGATTCGGGCAAGGGCATCTCATACGATCCGGAGAAGAAGCCCGCGGTCTCCAACCTCATGACGCTCTACCACCACGCGAGCGGCAAAACCATGAAGGAGATCGAGAAGGAGTTCGCGGGTGCGGGCTACGGCGACTTCAAGAAGGCCGTCGCGGACGCCGTCATCGGCATGCTTGGACCGATGCAGAAACGGATGCTGGAATTCAGGAAGAATCCAGCTGAACTCAAGCGTATCCTCGATGCCGGACGCGACGCCGCGACGGAACAGGCCGAGAAGATGATGCGGACCGTCCGCACACGCGTGGGACTCGGACGTGAATAACACACCGAACGAAAAACGACCCTCATGGGGCCGTTTTTTTTGTGCCGTTCCAACGCTCGAACCATCGTTTCCAATGCCCCGTCTTCAGAAAGCTCACGATGCCCGGAAGGATGGAGAGGAAAATGACGACGGCGATGACGATGTGGATGTGCTGTTCGATGTTCGGGATGGTCCGACCGAGGCCGTACCCGACACCGAGCATGGATCCGACCCATAGGAGGCCGCCCGTGATGTTGAAGAACGCGAACTTCCGGTACGTCATGCCTGCGACGCCTGCGACGAGCGGCGCGAACGTCCGGACGATGGGCACGAACCGCGCGAGGATGATGGTCTTGCCGCCGTGACGGTCGTAGAAGGCCTGCGTCCGCTCGAGATGGCGCTTCTTGAAGAACCACGAATCCTCGCGGCCGAAGATGCGCCTGCCGGAAAGACGACCGATCTCGAATCCGGTCGCGTCGCCGATGATGGCCGCGAGCGCGAGCGCGACGAAGAGCGTCGCGATGTCGAGGTCCCCTTTCGCGGCGAAGAGACCGGCCGTGACGAGGAGCGAGTCGCCCGGCAGGAAGAAGCCGAAGAAGAGCCCGGTCTCCGCGAAGACGATGGCCACGAGCGCGAAAATGCCGCCCCAACGGATAAGCTCGTCGAGGTTCTGGAGCTTGGAGAAAAAGTCGAGAAGGAATTCCATAGGTAGACGTGTCTTGAATCAGATCCTTCGTCGCACGATCAGGAGAGGTTCTTCAGGATGATTCGCTGTTCGCGAATCATTTGCTGTGCATCACCCACACGCCGTTCCAGCCGGGCGGCGGGCGGTGTTCCTTCATGTGCCCCGCACGGCGGATGAGCGTCTGGCACGGTCCGTCCTTCGGCGCTGTCGTGGCGAGTGCCTCGCACTTCGTGATGGCGTCGTCGAACTTCGACGCGAAGTAGGCGTCGAGCGCCTCCTCATACGCGGCGACAGTAATCCGGTCCCGCGCGGACACGCTCCCTTCCATCCCGAGGATCTCATAGACCAACACGGGCGCGCTCTTACCCTTCACGGCGACACGATCGATACGACGTGCGAGGACTTGGTCCTGCACCTCCATGTACGTCGCCTCGGACACGAGGATGCCGACGTCGTATTCCTTGGTCAAGCTCTCGAGTCGCGACGCGAGGTTCACGTCGTCGCCGATGACGGTGTAGTCGAACCGGGCTTCGGACCCCATGTTGCCCACGATCATGTCGCCGGTGTTGATGCCGATGCCGATCTTGAGCTTCACGCCCTTGGGCAGGAGCTTGGACCGGTTCAGGTCCGTCACTTCTTCCTGCATCGCGACAGCGGTCCTCACGGAGCGGAGCGCGTGGTCCTTCTGGTCGATAGGCGCGTTCCAGAACGCCATCACCGCGTCGCCGATGTACTTGTCGAGGACGCCCTCATGTTCGAACACGACGTCCGTCATGCGCGTGAGATACAGGTTCATCACCTCGACGAGGCGTTCCGGCGGCATACCTTCCGCGATGGATGTGAAACCGCGGATGTCGGAAAACAGCACGGACATGCGACGTTTCTCCCCGCCGAGCTTCAGCGTGGAGGGATCCTTCAGGATGCGGGAGACGACGGAAGGCGTGACGTATCGTGAGATGGCATCGCGCAGGCGCGCGCGTTCGCGGTCGGACGTGATACGGCGTTCGAGCGTCACGGCGGCGTAGGAAAACGCAATCGCCAGCGTCGGCCAGACCACGTCCATGATCCATCCACGGTCGAACAGGAAAAATGCGGAGATGAGGAGGGCAATCCAGAGAACGACCGTGAGCGGAGCGCCGATGCGAGCGTGCAGGAAGGCCGCGAGGAGGGCGACGAGGAGGGCGACGAGGAACAATCCTCCTGCCAGTGCATACGGCGGGATGGGCGTAAGCCAGCCGGCGTTCTTCAACGTGTCATAGAAAGAGGCATGGATCTCCACGCCCGGCATGGGCGTTCCGTCAGACGTCGGCACCAAGCGGTCATCGTGCAGGTCGGGAGCGGTCGAACCGACGAAAACGGCCCTGCCGCGGAACACCGCTGGTGGAACGGCGCCGGCAAGGACATCCGCTGCAGCCACGGTCTGATAGGTCCTTTTCGGCGGGCCGGCATATCCGATGACGACGCGATATGCGCGGTCCATCGAGGCCTTGCGCACGTCGATATCCGGTGACGTGATGTCGAGTGCCTGCACGGAGAACGCCCGAACCTCGCTTCCGTCCGGAGCATGAATGCCCACAGGGACGCGGCGGACCACGCCATCCGGATCCATGGGCGTATTGGAATGTCCGATGGCCCTTGCCACGGACGTGAGAATCGGAATCGGCGTCAAGGTCGCGGCAGGATCGAAGACGAGGCGCCCAGCGACCTCGATGACCGACAGCTCCACCGGCAGGACGACGTTTCCCGCCTGTCTGATGGCATCCGCGAGCGACGCATCCTCCCACTCGTCAGACGGTTCCGGAAAATTGACGTCGTAGGCGATGGCGGACGCACCGGCCTCCGACAGGGTACGGATCAGCTTCGCGTGGACGGAACGTGGCCACGGCCATCGGCCGATGACCCCGAGGGAGGCATCGTCGATCGCGACGATGACCACGGACATGTCGGGCTCCCGAGACAGGAAGAGTCGGTCGGTCGCTCGGTCGCTCCATGAACGGAGCGCACCGGTCAAGAACACGCCCGCGACCATAAGTCCGACCGCGCCTCCGACCAAGATCGGACGCCAAGGTGCTGTTCGATGCGTCATAGTCCCGTCGTCACGGATTTCGGAACGACCGTGAATACCACGTATCCCGACTCCATGACGTCGTTCTCCGTATAGCTTCCGGTGATCGTGACCGGACCGAGCCCGTCGACCCCGGCGACGAACGTAGTGCCGGAGATGGTACCGACGCTCGAATCGGACGAAGTCCAAACGGTCTTTGCCGTGACGGGTGCCGAGAACCCGGTCGAATACCAGGCCGTCGCGAGGAGCGGGACCTGACCCCCCTGCACGACCGTCGTCTCACCCAGTGCCGACACGGAAAGCCGCGACAGTGCCACGGCATCGTTCACGTTGATGATCGTCCTTGCGGTCTTCGCCACGCCGTTGTCCGTGACCGTCGCTTCGATGGTCGCGGAGCCGGCTGTGGTCGCCGTGAGCGTGGGGCCGTTCAGTGTCCCGATGTTCCCGAAGATCCGGAACGTCGCGCGTGCGGTAAGGTCTCCTGTCGATCCGTCCGACCGGCTTCCGACGAGGCGCAGCTGCGACGTCGCGCCGACGTCGATGGGATTCGGCTGTGCGGCCAGGATGATGCGATCCCATGGCGCCTCGTTCACCGGCGGTTCCGACGGCGGAATTGGCGGGGTCACGTCCACAGGCGTCGTGCCGGGTACCGTCCCGAATCCGGTCGGATTTCCGTCCGGCGTCGGCTCGGTGCTCGTGGCCACGCTTTCCGTGGACGTCGCGCTGCCGAGGTCGTCCAACGCCATCGGAATCTCCGCCGTCGCGAGACGCTGACGTAGTATCGCTTCACGCATCTCAAGCGCCCTGATCTTAAAGAGGATGGCGTGACCGCGCTCCGCCGTCGTTCCTGGGATGACCCCCTCGGCGTCGCGACGGCCGTTCTCGATTCCCTGATGCGCAGCTTCCAAGCTCAACGACGCCTCTTCCAGCTGCATGATTCCGATAAACCCCTCTGCCTCATCCATCCTGCTGTCCGCGGACAGAAGTCGACTGAACAAGGCCTGCGCCTCGTCGTCCTTCACAAGCTCCTGCTCCAGGTCCTCGAGCTTCAACTTGAAACGGTACAACGGAGACGCGGGCATGATGCCCTGCGTGAGAATCCGCATGTTCGCGACCTCGATGCGGAGATACGGCGCGGCTGCGGATGTCACCTCGGCCTCAAGTGCCTCCTTAGCGTCCTGCTCAAGCCGGTTGAACGCCTGAAGCGCGAGGCCGGACTTCCCCTCGTCGATCAAGGTCTTGATGCCGTAGAGACGCCGACCAAGATAGAAGGACGCGAGACGCGGCGCCTCGCCCCCAGCGAACGCGAGATGTGCACGTTCGGACAGCGCTGCAAGCGCATATAACGTCTGATCCGGCCTCACCCGACCGCGATGCTCATACTCGATGGCGATACGGTCCGACGCGCGCGCGACGAAGGCATCGTCCGCATCCATGTTCCGCCTGAACCACTCCGAGGCCTTGTCATCCGCGCTCAACGGCTCCGTCGGAGAGATGTTGTCCGGATTCGCGGCCGTCTTGAATCCTTCGGCGACAATCTCGTCGGTCGGCGTACCGTTCCAGACCGTCTCGACCTCCACGAATCCCTTCGTGATCCACACGGAAGATCCGAATCCCCCCCGCGAGACGTCGAACGCCGTGCCGCGGACCGTGGATACGACATTGTTCGTCGAGACGGCATAGGTACTGTCGAGATTGAAGAGCCGCAGGATGCGCGACCAGACTCGTCCAGACGTGAGCTGCAGTCGCATCCGGATAGGCGCCGTGGCGCCGGACGACAGGTCCTCGACCCTCACGGCCGTATCCCCATCCAGACGCGCCTCACCGCGGCCGAAAAACGAGAGGGTGGCGCGACCGGTCACGTCAGTCCTGACCTCATCGGATGCGGACAGCACCGTGCCGGATTCAGCGGCACCCCATCTTTCGGTCCCGTCCCGTCGGACCTCGACGCCCGGCGCATCGACCCAAAGGGTCACGATGTCATCGCCCGCATCCGACACGTTACCGAGGGACCAGAACCAGATCCCGAACAGGACGAATGCGATAAGAACCACGAGGATGACGATGACCGATTTCTTCATAGGATATCGGATGGATGGTACCACACGACTTCAGCACCGCGAAGGGTTGACGCAGGACCTGATTCATGCTATATTCTTGTTCGTTCGGGCCGGACAGATGACCACCCCGACGTCATGTCGGGGAGGAAAGTCCGAACACCGTCCGCCTCAGCGATGGGGCGGTCATGGAGAGCCGCTAACGGCGGCCAGGAGCAGGATGAACGGACGGACACGTGCCCAACGTTCTCTAAAGCCTAGGGAAAGTGCCACAGAGACGATACTAACTTGCGAGGAGCACGTTATCCTGAAGGCGCCCAGCGCGCCGAAGGATCTCTCTCCTTGCGGGCCAAAGGTGAAAAGTACGGGGACCACCCCGTTCCTCCGGCGGTGACGTCGGAGCGTGGTAAACCCTCTCCGGTGCAAGAGCAAGACCTTCGATTCACGTCGGAGGAACTGGTAGCTCGCATGACCCCGTCAGCAATGTCGGGGCTAGACAGATGGTCATCGCCCAAACACCTCCTCACAGAGGCATATGGGAACAAAATTCGGCTTATCGTCCGACCCGAACATGAGCGCCGCCCGATACACAGGGCGGCGTTGATGTTTGTGCGGTATACTGCACCCGACAGCATGCGCATCAAGCGAATCGACCTCACCTTCACGGCGCTCCTCCTGCCGCTCGACGTTTTTGCGTTGTTCGGCGCTGGCCTCGCGGCGTACCTCCTCCGGTATTCGCGCTACGTGACCGAGGTCCTTCCTATCCTCCAGAACCTTCCCTTCGCCGACTACGTCCGGACCGTCGCGCTGTTCGTCGGCGTCTGGCTCGTCCTGTTCGCGGTCGCGGGACTCTACGTGGCGCGCCCGCGAAAAGCCTGGAACGAATTCGGCCGCGTGGCACTCGCCTGCACCTCCGGCACCATGGTCCTCATCGCGTCCGTGTTCTTCACGCGCGAGCTCGTGACGTCGCGGTTCATCGTCATCGCGGTCTGGGCGTTCTCCATCCTGTTCGTCTTCCTCGTCCGCCTCGTCCTCCGCGTCATCCGGCATCTCCTCCTCCGCAACCGCATCGGGCACCTCAAGCTGGTCGTCATCGGCTTGTCCAAGGCCGCGGACGGCATCGTGAACGAATACGTGACGCGGCCCATCCTCGGCTACACGGTCGTGAAGCGCTTCGACGGATGGAACGACGAGACGCGCCGCGGACTCGAGCGCCTCCGTCGCGCCGGCGGCGTGGACGTCGTCCTCCTCGCCGAACCAGACATCCCGAAACAGGAGGCCCTCGAGCTCATCGCCTACACCGAGGACCAGAACCTGACGTTCCACTACCTCGCCGACCTCTTTTCCGCGGCGTTCATCAACATCGAGGTCTCGACCGCGACCGGCGTCCCCATCGTCGAGGTGAAGCGTACCCCACTCGAAGGCTGGGGCCGCATCACGAAACGCGGGTTCGATATCCTGTTCGCCGTCGTCCTGCTCATCCTCACGTCCCCGCTCACGCTCCTCGCGATGATCTTTATCCTCCTCGAGGACGGATGGCCCGTCGTCTTCCAGAACGAACGCGTGGGCGAACGTGGCGCGACGTTCCGCCTCCTCAAGCTCCGCTCCATGTTCCAAAAGTATTCCATCGGCCCGCAGTTCAGAAATCGATCCCGCAAGAACCTTCAAATGGAACGCAAACTCATCGCCGAGCGCAGCATCAAGCATGGACCGGTCTACAAGATCGCGGACGACCCGCGCGTCACGCGCATCGGCCACGTCATCCGGCGCTGGTCCATCGACGAGCTCCCCCAATTCTGGAACGTACTGAAAGGCGACATGTCCATCGTGGGCCCACGTCCGCATCAGCCGCGTGAAGTCGACCGATACCGGCCGGACCAGCGACGCGTGCTCGCCATCCGTCCAGGTATCACCGGCCTCGCGCAGATTTCCGGACGCAGCGACCTCGAATTCGACGACGAGGTCCGCCTCGACATGTGGTACATCGAGAACTGGTCGCTCCTCCTCGACCTCTACATCGCGCTCAAGACCCCGTTCGTGGTCCTATATAGGAAAGGGTCGTATTGACCACGTCGCTCGCGAGCGACGTGGTTGACAAAGAAGCTGGAACGGGGTACCGCCTAGGCGGGTCTTTTTGTATCAGAAACAGGAGCAATCCATGACCGACGATTCACATCGCACGGTGTCCCATGACCTGAACCAGCGGCGTACCGAGCCTCTTACCCAGTCCCTCTTCCCGTGTACACGCGAGCTCCTCAACGATTCCGCGTTCCTGGCGTCGCTCGAACATGTCGCGCCCGCAGACGTTCTCAAGACGTACGTCGACCCCGTCGATTTCCTGTTCTGTGAGATCAAGACGAGCTATCGCGTGGTCTGCGAGCGATTCTACGCGCAGAAATGCGCCGCGCTCTGCGCCCTCCCCATCTGCACGCCCGAGCGCATCCGCCGATGGGATACGCTCCTCATGGGAGCTCTGCTCCTCGCCGACGAATTCCGGCGCCAAGGCAAATCCCTTCCGTGGGACCAATTCCGCCAACTCGTGTTCCAGACGGCGGACGGCGTCAACCTCTGACTGGCCGACACGACCGACTCCCCTCCGACGACCCGCCCACGGGTCGTTTTTCGTCGCCATCGGGGAGTGTCGCATGACAAACGTGCTACGCGATGCGTAAGATAGGCGGGATGGAAACGCCGATCCAAGCCACGATCCCCTCCATGAACGCGTCCGCGAGACGGCCCGCGAGGCGCGTCGCACTCGTGCATGACTATCTCGTGCAGGACGGCGGGGCCGAACGCGTCTTGGGCGTCCTGCAGACGATGTTCCCCGACGCGCCGACGTTCGTGCTCATCCACGACGCCGGCCGGAGCCATGCACAGTTCCGCGGACGGGATATCCGCACGTCGTTCCTCGACCGCTGGCCGTTCGCGCACCGCGCCTACCAGTGGTACCTCCCGCTCATGCCCATCGCGGTCGAGCATCTCGACCTATCCGGGTTCGACCTCGTCATCTCCTCGTCCAGCTCGTTCGCCAAAGGCGTCATCGCCGCGCCAGACAGCATCCACGTCTGCTACTGCCATACCCCGACGCGGTTCCTCTGGCAGGAGCGCATCGGCTACCTGAACGACCTCCCCCAACCGCAGATCATGCGGCTCCTCCTCCCGCCGCTCCTGCACCGTCTGCGCCAATGGGACCGCCTCGCCGCGGAACGGCCGGACGTGATGCTCACGAACTCCGAGACCAGCCGCGCGCGCATCAGACGATACTACGGCCGAGAGAGCCACGTCATCCATCCGCCCGTAGAAATCTCGTCGATCCCGATCGGCTCCGGCCCCGGCGCATATTGGCTCGCGGGCGGACGGCTTGTCGGGTACAAGCGGTTCGACCTCGTGGTGAAAGCGTTCGCGAAACTGAACCTGCCGCTCAAGGTCTTCGGTATCGGACCGGAGCTCGCCAAGCTCCGCGCCATCGCCGGACCGAAAACGGCGTTCCTCGGCCACGTCGACGATGCGACTAAAGCGACGCTCTATCGCGATGCTATCGGCTATGTCAGCCCCCAGATCGAGGATTTTGGCATCACCATCATCGAGGCCATGGCCGCCGGCCGACCGGTCGTGACCTTCGGACAAGGCGGCGCCAAGGAGACGGTCCTCCCGGGCGTCACTGGCATCCATATCGAAGCCCAGGCCTGGGAAGACATCGGTGACGCCATCATCCGCTTCGACGCGTCGCGTTTCGACCCCAAGGCCATCCGTGCGCATGCCGAGACGTTCTCAACCGAACGCTTCGCGGCCAAGATGCGTGAATTCCTCGACCTTCATGCGCTGGCTAGTTGACGCGCGTCCCCTCACGGACGCGACAAGCGGGGGCGTCGGCCGCGTCTCGCGACACCTCCTCAAGGCGTTCACGCGTCTCGCAACCGACGACGAGACCGTCCTTGCGACGACCGGTTCCCAACCGCCGACGACGGACGTGCTTCCGACCGGATCGAACGTACGTCATGTCCATCTACGCGTTCCGAACAAGCTCTGGAGCCTCGGATGCATGACCGGATTCGCGGCAATCGACGAGACGTGTGAACGCCGTGCCGGAACCGTCGACGCCACGTTCCTCCCGAATCTCGGGTTCGTCGGCGAACTCCGTCGTCCCACCGTCCTCCTTCTCCACGATCTCTCGTTCCTCATCGAACCACGATGGTTTTCCCGACGCGCGCGGCTCTGGCATCAGGCCGTAGACGCGACCGCGCAGATCCGACGCGCCACGCACCTCCTCGCCGTGTCCGAAACGACCAGGTGCGACGCGATGCGTCTCCTCGACATCCCCGGCGACCGCATCACCGTCATCCCCATCGGCGCGACGTTCGAATCCGTCGCTCCACGCTCCACGCTCCACGCTCCACGAGCCAGATACGTCCTCGCGCTCGGCGCCGACGATTCGCGCAAGAACGCCGCGACCGCCACCGAAGCCGTCGCCGCGTTGCGACACGAACCCAGATTCGAAGATGTCGAGCTCGTGCTCGTCGGATCACCGACGTGCCCGCGGCCATCCGACGCCGAACTCGCCGACCTGTATCGTCACGCATCCGCCTTCCTCTATCCCTCGTGGTACGAAGGATACGGCCTGCCGCTTCATGAGGCCGCTGCGTTCGGCACGCCCTGCATCGCCTCGACCGCTGGCGCCCTGCTGGAAACCGCCCCACCCGGAACCCTCTTCGCCGACCCGGCCAAACCTCACCACTGGGTCGAGGCCCTGAAGATAGCCCTTTCGATCCAAACGCAGGATGTTCGTATTTCCGCTCAACCGTGGGACCAAGCCGCCTCTATTCTCCTCGCGACTCTTCGAGGTGTCACGCATTGACAATCTCCCCGTTTTTTGGTATGAAATACCCATAAAGAA
The DNA here is from genome assembly GCA_018830865.1 of Patescibacteria group bacterium. GTDB lineage: Bacteria > Patescibacteriota > Patescibacteriia > 2-12-FULL-60-25 > 2-12-FULL-60-25 > JAHJRN01. The sequence goes on from JAHJRN010000028.1 coordinate 29,983, forward strand.
GGGTTTTATTCCTTGAGAATCCTATGCACCGCACACTCATCATGGCGCTCCTCGCGCTTACGACCGCCCTTTCGGTCGGCCTCTCGGCCGGAACCGCGTCCGCCACCACGAATCCGTGGACGTGGACCGACATTTCGAGTCAGGTCGAGCATCGGACGCAGCGTCCGGTCTGGGCCATGGCCTACGCTTCCCCGTATTGGTTCTACACCGACGGGCTTGAGCTGTGGAACGGCGGCCAGGTGTACCGCACCGACGGCACGAACATGACGAACGTCACGCTGAACGTCCGCAACGCGGGCCTCTCGCGCGTGGACGAGATCGTCACCGACGGCCGCACGGTCGTGTTCCTCAAGAACGTCTATCGTCTCGACAACACGGTCGAGGCCGTCGCCTACCGCGACGGAACCTATACGAACATCACGTCCGAGATCCGCAAGCCGCTCGACTCGAACGAGGGCATCAGCTCCCTCGTCGGACGCAACGGCACATGGGTCACGGTCACGACGCGCGCCCGCTTCGTGAAGTACGGCGAGACATTCTCGACCTACACGCGCATCACGATGCCGTCGGAGGTCAAGACGCTGTACTCCAGCGACGCGTCGCTCCTGTACAGCTCGCACGACCGCTATGATCGCGGCTGGGAGACGGGTTCGTTCGCCGGCATCGCCGTCGCGCCGGTCGGCAGCAAGTTCCTCATTGCGATCGATGAACGTTTCCTCACGTCCGGATCGCTGTACGCGAATTTCTACGTCTACGACAACTCCTACATCTCGAGCATCGGCCGTCCCGATTCGACGACCGATAACGTCTATGCGATGTCGTCCAACGGCTCGCAGGCGCTGATTGTCGCCGACCGCATCAATGCCGGCGGCGACAACGGGACCGTCTACACGTACGACGGTTCCTCGTGGAGGGAGATGTCGTATGACCAGTGGTTCTACAATGCGGCAGGAACGCGCCTGTCCAAGGACACGACCTTCCCCGATCGCTCCAATTTTGAGATTTCCTGGAACGGCACCCGCTGGACCATCGTCTCCGGCCAGGAACTCTACCAGGTCGCCAACAACACATTCGAGAAGATCGGCCCGATGCGCGACTACTTCATCACGAGCGCGTCGAACGGCGCCGGCATGTCCCTCATGGGCGGCGCAGTGTCCGTCCTCGGATACAACCAGCCCATCTTCCCGCTCAACGCCAAACTCGCGCGCGTCACGGAGAGCTACGTGAGCGTCCCGACGACGCAGACGACCACGAACCCGGTCGGCACGGCCTACAACATCTCCGCCTGGCAGTGGCTCGACCCGAACCAGACGAGCATCCAGCGCAACCAGTCCTTCACCTACACGGTGCAGGCGCAACACGCCGACGGCCTCTCCCGTGCTGAGATCTGGGTGAACGGCGTCAACCGCAAGACCTGCGCGCTCGCCGCGACCTCCGCGAACCAGACGTGTTCCATCACGCTTGCGGGCACCGAGTTCAACATGAACACGCAGGTCGCGATGAACGCCAAGATCGTCGGCCGCGACGGCGAGTACCAGCAGCTCTGGACGCCGCTCACCTACATGTACGTGTCCGAGACGACGCCGTACGTGTCGACGTATTACCCGTCGCAGACCAGCTCCTACAGCATCGACGCCTGGCAGTCGTTCTCGAACGGCGTCTCGACCATCCGTCGGGACCAGGTCTCGACCTATACCGTCACGGCCCAGCACCCGTACGGCCTGTCCCGCGCCGAGATCTACGTGAACGGCATCCTGCGCAAGACCTGCACGCTCGCCAGCACCTCGACGAACCAGACGTGCTCCCTCGCGATCTACGGTTCCGACTACGCCGCGGGCTCGAGCGTCGCCGTGAACGCCAAGATCGTCGGCCGCGACGGCGAGTACCAGCAGCTCTGGACGCCGCTCACCTACATGTACGTGACGGACTCCTCGACCTCGGTCGTCACCCCGTCGAACCCGCCCGTCACCTCGGTCTGGTCCTCACCCGGCACGACCGTGCTTGACCGCGTGACCTACCAGGTGACCGCCTCGGACCCGAACGGCATCCGACGCATCGAGATCTGGGTGAACGGCGTCGTCCGCCGCACCTGCACGTTCGCCGACGCCGTGTCGGACGCCTCGTGCAGCTGGGACGTTCTTGCGTCCGACTACGCGAACGGTTCCGAGGTCTTCGTCAACGCGCGCGTCGAAGACGCGACCGGTGCCGTGACCTGGGCCGACTCCCGCAGCTGGCGCGTCCAGACGAACGTCTTCACGGTCCTCCCGACCGCGCCGGTCGTCACGCAGGCCGCCCCGACGTACCCGACGTCCAACCTTCCGGGCACGCTCTCGGTGACCACGGACCACGCGACGGGCTACACGGCCAACGACCGCATCACGTTCACGGCCACGGCCACCGACGGCAACGGCATCGACCGCATCGATCTCTACGTCGAGGGAGAGCTCGTGAAGACCTGCTACGGCACCGGGACCTGTTCCTGGACCGGCGGTCCGTACGGCTCCTCGTACGTGAGCTACGGCGCGACCATGGTCGACAAGGCCGGATACGCCATCTGGACCGGCTACATGACCATCAAGAAAATCTGAACGCGATGACCGCAATCGAACACACCCGCCGACCGGCGGGTGTTTCGTTTCTCTTTCTTGCTTCTTTCTTCTCGCTTCTAGTCGTCGGTCGGAGCGATCTCCTTCTCTTCCGTGTAGAACGCGATCTCGCCGTCGAGAATCTCCAGAGGGACCTGTTCGCCCTTGAACAGGATGCGGTCCTCGAAGTGCCGCATCTTCGACAACACCTCATCCTGGGCCGCCACGGGCAAGGATTCGGCAAGGTCACGCAACCGCCGGAACCGTTCCCGATACGCCTCCATCCCGCGGACGCCGTCCTTGACGAGGAGCCCCAGCGCCTCATGCTTCTCCTTCCAGACGTCCTCAGCGACCTGATCACGGACATGCGTGACCTCGAACATCTCGTCATCTTCCCGCAACGCCGTCCCGACGTCCTCATGCTGCAGGACCTCGTCGAGCGTCTTCGCGCCGACGCCCTTGCGGAACCGGTTCATCAGGACTTTGGTCGATGGCCGAACCATGGCCGTCACGCGTTTCCACTCCTCTTCCGATCCCTCGTGCGACAGATAGTACCGGACGGCGTGGCGTGCCGGCCACGTCACGATCGCAAGGGTTCGCGCCGCAGCCGCGAGGTCTTCGGTCGGAGGGTCGTTCCCGTCATGATGTCCCTTCACGAAACGTTCCGCTTCGAGACGTTCCTTCTTCCCCGCATAGGCAGATGCCATGACAAGAAAATCGATGACACGCGGCGCGTCGGAAAGGTCGAGAAAGAGGACTGGCATGCGACCAAGTATACCCGAAAAGCCCGCGCAACTGAACCGTGAATCCAAGCCTCACCGCTGACCATCTGCGCGTGAACGTATGGACAATCCCGGATTGCGCTCCTGATCATCTCTCTCACGTCCTCTCCCTGGACCCTCTCGTGCCCTCCCGGTTCGTGCGGGTCCCCTCGGATCCTCTCGTGACGCTGGTTCGTCTGGGTCTTTTTTTATCCCAAACCCATCCCCTTGCCCGTTCCAGCGTTTTCCTGTACGGTCTACGCACTTCGCTAAGAAGCTCCGGTCATCGCCGCAATCCTTATAACTCATGGCGAACGGAGGCTTCCTGTCACGCAGGAGGCTAAACAATCCAATATGTCTGTTCTACCTACGGAAACCAAGCCGGAGGCCGTGGCGATGTCCGAGATGGACGTCCTTCTTGCCGATTCCCCCATCTTCCCGAAGCAGGGCGATGTCGTGAAAGGCACGGTCATTTCGGTCGGACGCAACGAGGTCCGCATCGACGTGGGCGGCGTTGCGATAGGTCTCGTCCGTGGCCCGGAGCTCGACCCGAACGCGCACCTCGCTCTCGGCGACGAGGTCGAGGCGACGGTCATCGACCTTGACAACGAATTCGGCGAACTCGAACTGTCCCTGAAGGGTGCCGGACGCCGAAAGTCCTGGGACAAGCTCAAGGAACTCTTCACGGGTGGAGGTGTCATTCAGGTGAAGGTCCTCGACGCCAACAAGGGCGGCCTCATCGTCCGTCTCGAAGGCGTGACCGGATTCCTACCCGTCTCCCAGCTCTCGCCGGACAACTACCCACGCGTCGCAGGCGGCGAAAAGGCGCGTATCCTCGAGAAGCTCAAGGAACTCGTCGGCGCGAGCATGGATGTGAAGGTCATCGACATGAACGAGGAGGAAGAGAAGCTCATCGTCTCGGAGAAGGCCGTATGGGAGACGAAACAGGAAGGCGTCATCTCCAAGCACACCATCGGCGAGGTCATCGAAGGCGAGGTCACGGCCGTCACGGATTTCGGCGCGTTCGTCCGCTTCGACGAGAACCTCGAGGGTCTCGTGCACATCTCGGAGATCGCCTGGCAGCGCATCGACCACCCGCACGACGTCCTGAAGCCCGGCGATCGCGTGCGTGCCGAAATCATCAACATCGAAGGCTCCAAGATCTTCCTCTCCATGAAGAAGCTCGTACCTGACCCGTGGAAGAAGGTGAGCGAACGGTACGAACTGAACCAGGTCGTGAAGGGCCGCGTGCTCAAGATCAACCCGTTCGGCCTGTTCGTCGAACTCGACCCGGAAATCCACGGCCTCGCACATATCAGTGAACTCGCTGCGAAGCCGGTGAAGGACGTAAACGAGATCGCGCGCGTCGGCGACGAATTCGACTTCCGCATCGTGTCCATCGACCCGGAGAGCCACCGTCTCGGCCTCTCGCTCAAGAAGGTCAAGGAAGAGGAACCAGAGAAACAGGAGGCATAAGCCGGGCGTATGTCCCCTACTGTGCGGAACATCCTCCTGTTCGCGACCGCCATCGTCCTCATCGGCGTGGCGCTCGCGTCCATCGACGTGGGTTCGGTGAAGACCCTCGACGTGACGGCGTTCGCGCGCGAAATCCAGACGGGCAACGTCGCGTCCATCGTGGTGCGCGGCAGCACGGTCGATGTGGAACTGAAGGACGGCAGCAAGGCCACGGTCCGCAAGGAGACCGGCGAGACGCTCTCCGAGCTCCTCTCGAACGTTGGCGTCGACGCCGAGCGTATCCGCGACGTTCCCATCGAGGTGAAGGACGCGTCCGGTGCCGCATACTGGGCCGGTGCCATCCTGCCGAACCTCCTCCCCATCCTCCTCCTCGTCGGCATCATGTGGTTTTTCCTCCGGCAGATCCAGGGGCAGAACAGCCGCACGATGATGTTCGGGCAATCCGGCGCGCGCGAGATCCAGAAGGACGGCAAAGGCAAGATCACGTTCACGGACGTCGCCGGCGTGAAGGAAGCCAAGGAGGAGCTTGCGGAAATCGTCGAGTTCCTGAAGAGCCCGGGGAAATTCGTCGACCTCGGCGCCAAGATTCCCAAGGGTGTGCTCCTGATGGGCGGACCGGGCACGGGCAAGACCCTGCTCGCGCGCGCCGTGGCCGGCGAGGCGGATGTCCCCTTCTTCCATATGAGCGGCTCCGAGTTCGTGGAGATGTTCGTAGGCGTAGGTGCGTCCCGCGTGCGCGACCTCTTCGCGAAGGCCAAGAAGACCGCGCCGTGCATCATCTTCATCGACGAGATCGACGCGGTCGGCCGCCAGCGCGGCTCCGGCCTCGGCGGCTCGCATGACGAACGCGAACAGACCCTGAACCAGATCCTCGTCGAGATGGACGGCTTCGAGCCGAACATCGGCATCATCGTCATCGCGGCAACCAACCGCCCGGACGTGCTCGACCCGGCCCTACTCCGCCCCGGACGATTCGACCGCCGCGTCGTGCTCGACCCGCCGGACCTGAACGATCGCGAGGCTATCCTCGCCATCCATGCCAAGGGCAAGCCGCTCGCCAAGGACGTCACGCTTCGTAGCCTCGCGGAACGGACGCCCGGCTTCAGCGGCGCCGACCTTGCGAACCTCATGAACGAGGCGGCTATCCTCGCGGCACGGAAGGATCGGAAGGAAGTCATCATGACCGACCTCTTCGATTCCATCGAGAAGGTCATGCTCGGTCCAGAGCGCCGGAGTCATCTCCTGAACGAGGACGAACGCCGCGTCACGGCCGTGCACGAGGCGGGTCACGCGCTCGTCGCGCACCTGCTCCCCCACGCGGATCCGGTCCACAAGATCTCCATCATCTCGCGCGGCCGTGCGGCCGGATACACCATCAAGCTCCCCATCGAAGACAGGAAGATGCGACGCCGCGGGGAATACCTCGAAGACCTCACGGTGCTGCTCGGCGGCTTCGCGGCCGAAAAGGCCTTCTTCGACGACATCACGACCGGCGCGTCGAGCGACATGAAACAGGCCACACGCATCGCCCGGAGCATGGTCACGCAGTGGGGCATGTCTGACCTCCTCGGTCCGCGCGTCTACGGGGAGCAGGAGGACATGATCTTCCTCGGCCGCGAGATCCACGAGAACCGCGACTACGGCGAGGAGACCGCGAAGAAAATCGATACGGAAATCGACGCGCTCATCGGAAAGGCGCTCGCGGACGCGAAAGCGCTCCTCCTGGAACATAGGGCCGCGGTCGAACGGGTCGCGGATGCGCTCATGGAGAAGGAGACCCTCGAACGTGACGCTTTCTACGCTGTCGTCGGCATCCCGCCCGCGAATCCGAAGAACGCGCTTCAGACGTCGTAACTCCCCCAACCCCCTCTTCGTCCAAGAGGGGGTTTTTGGTTTTCCTGTGCTATACTTTTCCTACTATGATCCGCTCCTCCCATCATCGACCCATCTATCGAGAGGTCGTCTTCCATGCGTTCCGGACCGCATGGCAGGAAAAACGTTTTTGGCCCATCTCCCTGCTCGCGGGCATCCTCGTGACTGCCGGCTCGTACGACGTCATGCTGAACGCCCTCGCACACATCACGTCGCAGGGACCGTTCCTCGCCGTCTCCACGGGCTCCGCGTTCGTCCAGCGGCTCGCCGACTCGTCCACCACGGGTCTCGAATGGTTCATCGGCGTCGCAGGCGGCATCGAAGCCCTCCTCTTCCTCGCGATCCTCATGATCTTCTTCGGAGGTATCTCGTGCATCGCGCAGGGCGCGCTCGTCTACGCCATCGGTGCGCACCGCCGCGGCGAACGTACGAAGCTGAAGGACGCGTTCCGCGTGGGCGCCGACGCATTCTGGCCCATCGTGGCGATGAACGTGATGCTCATCGCGCTCGTCTGGATCCTCCGGTTCCTCGTGGCGTTCCCGCTATTCCTCGCGCTCGACAACACGACCACGACTACGTACCTCATGTACCTCGCGTCGTTCATCGTCTTCATCCCGGTCGCGTTCTGCCTCGCCATCCTGCAGGTCTTCGCCCTCAACGCGATGATCCTCCAGGGCGCGAACATCGGCGACGCCATCCGGCGCGGATACGTGCTTCTCGCGCGCAACTGGGTGGTCGTCGTGGAAGCGGCGCTCCTGCAGGCCGTCCTCTCCATCGGGGTGTGGCTCGCGTTCCTCGCGGCGTTCATGTTCGTCATGATCCCCATCTTCGCATTCATCGTGACCTCCGCGCTTATCCAGTCCATCGGCCTCTTCACGTTCAGTCTCGTCATCGGCACGCTCATCTTCGTATGCGGCGCCGTCGTCGCGGCGGCCTTCACGGTCCAGCTCCAGTACGCGACGTGGACACACCTGTACAAGGCGCTGGGCGAAGGAGGCGTCGTCCCCAAGATCCACCGCGTGGTCCGCAGCCTGACCGGATTCTTCGGCATCAAAAAATAACGGAGGAATCGTAACTCCCCCAACCCCCTCTTACTCCAAGAGGGGGTTTTGATTTCTTTAGATCTTCCTTTTTGCCACATCGGAAAAGGAAGCGAAAAAGGATGTTGGGGGCGGCAGAACTCGCTCAACGCGCAGGATGTCGAGGAGATGCCTGCGCTATATCGCTCGAACAGGCTGGCGCCCCCAAACCCCGGGGGATACGAGGAAGAATGACAAACCCTCCACATCTCGGATACAATGCCCGCAGATATGGCGAAACCTCCATCCAAATCCACGCAGTCCATCGAAGAACTCTTCAAGAAACAGGAAGAGGTTGCGGCCCCTGCCCCGCCGAAGGGCTACGTCGCCGGTGGCGCCGCGAAAGCGGTCAAGAAACCGACCGCGACCGTGAAGGCGGCGTTCGAGCTGACGAAGGAGGAGAAGCTCAAGGAGAAGATGGGCGAGATCGAGCTGGGCGAGATGGAACGTCGCGCGCAGGAGAAGGCCGCGTCCGTCGGACTGCCCTACATCGATCTGAAAGGATTCCCGGTCGCGCCCGAGGTGCTCGCGCTCCTGCCGCGTGAGGAGGCCGAGCGCACCCGGACCATCGCGTTCCTGAAGCAGGAGGATGAGATGCGTATCGCCACCACGAAGCCGGGCAAAGAGGCCGACGCCATCGCCCATCGTCTCGCGACGGAACAGGGCGCCAACATCCAAATCTACCTCGTTTCGGACCCGAGCATGGACGCGGCGCTGAAGCTGTACGACGCCCTGCCCGAAGTGAAGGAGGTCATCTACGGCGTGCGCATCGACGAGCAGGCGCTGAAACGCTTCGAGGACGAGGTCACGGACTTCCGCCAGCTGCAGGAACGCCTCGCCAAGGTCTCGACCACGGACATCATCACCCTCCTCATCGGCGCCGCGCTCAAGAGTGGCGCGTCCGACGTGCATATCGAGGCCGAGGAGAACGACGTGAAGGTGCGCCTGCGCCTCGACGGGCTCCTGCAGGACGCGGCCAAGATCCCCCGCGAGGCCTGGAAGCAGATGATCAGCCGGCTCAAGCTCCTCGCCGGCGCCAAGATCAACGTGGAGGGCGTCCCACAGGACGGACGCATCACCATCTACCTCGCGACCGAGAAGATCGACATCCGCGTCTCGTTCCTGCCCACGGCGTACGGCGAATCGGTCGTCATGCGTATCCTGCGGCCCAAGGCCATCGCACTCGAATTCGCGAACCTCGGCATCCGCGGCAAGGCGCTGGAGCAGCTCACGCGCGAAATCGAGCGGCCGAACGGCATGGTGGTCACGACCGGTCCGACCGGATCCGGCAAGACGACCACGCTGTACGCCACGCTGAAGAAGCTGAACACGTCGGACGTGAAAATCATCACGCTCGAGGATCCCATCGAATACAAGCTTGAGGGCATCAACCAGAGCCAGGTCGACCATGAGAAGAAATACGACTTCGCGCGCGGGCTGCGCTCCATCCTCCGCCAGGACCCGGACATCGTGATGGTCGGCGAAATCCGCGACCTCGAGACCGCGGAGATCGCCATCCAGGCGTCGCTCACGGGCCACCTCGTGCTCTCGACCATCCATACGAACTCCGCGGCCGGCGCCGTCCCCCGCTTCATCTCCATGGGCGTGAAGCCGTTCCTGCTCGCGCCGTCCATCAACGCCATCATCGGCCAGCGGCTCGTACGGCGGCTCTGCAAGGACTGCAAGGTCAAGACCGAGCTCCCGCCAGCCGTGCTCGCGCAGGTGAAGGCGACGTTCGAGGCGATCCCGAAGAATTCCGGCTACACCGTCGACCTCGGCAAACTCGCGTTCTTCGACGCGCCGAAGGAAAAGAACATGTGCACGACATGCAATGGCCTCGGCTACAAGGGGCGCATCGGCATCTACGAGGTCCTTAGCATGAGCAAAGACATCGAGAACCTCATCCTTTCGGGTAACGTCTCGGAATACCAGATGGCAGACGCCGCGGCGAAACAGGGCATGATCACCATGACGCAAGACGGCCTCCTGAAGGCCCTAGACGGCCTCACGAGCGTCGACGAGGTGCTCCGCGTGGCCGAGATCGAGGCGGTCGTGGAAGACGTCCCGTCGGAGACGTGAAGCGACAGGGGAAGTTACGCGCCTTTGATATCGACGCGGATGGTCTTTTTTCTTTTCAACCACCCCTTGATATTCTCCGGCCACTCGATGGCCACGGCCGTCTTTCCGTCCGCGAGCTCCTCGTCGAGGTCGAGCGCGAGGATTTCGGACGGATGTTCGATGCGATAGGCGTCGACATGCACAAGGCGCTTCAGCGGTCCGCGGCGATGCAACGGATAGGAGCGGATGAGAGCGAAGGTCGGGCTCCGTGGCACGCGCGTCGCGCCGAGCGCCTTGGCGAGCGCCTGCACGAACGTGGTCTTGCCCGCGCCGAGCGGTCCGGACAGCGCGAGGATGTCGCCGGGCTTCAGCGTCGACGCGACGTAGGCGGCAAGGTCGCCCCAGTCCGATGCGGACGGGACGCGGAAGCGCTTGCAGTCGGCACCGTCGTGTATCGTGACCATTCTCATAGGTCCATCTCGGGTTCGGCATCCATCTTCTTCCAGTCGTGCGACTCCCCTCTGATGAGATGCCAGGCTCCAGCTGCCGCGATCATAGCCGCGTTGTCGGTGTGGAAGCCGCGCGCCGGAGCCAACAGTCGGACCCCCTCGAGGTCGCGACGGACAGCCCGCGTCATCCGCTCTTGGAGATACGTGTTCGCGGACACGCCGCCGACGATGCAGATGGCGGTCGGCTTGACCTGCTTCGCGGCCGCGACGGTCTTCGCGATGAGGACATCCACGATCGCTTCTTGAATCGACGCGCAAAGATCCGCGACAACCCCCTTGTCGGCCTGCTTCCGTTTCGGCAGCTCGTCCCACACGCGAGCGATCGCGGTCTTCAATCCGGAGAAACTCATGTCGAACGACGCGTCGTGCAGCATGGGACGTGGGAGGTCGAACGCGGTCGGGTCGCCGTCTTCCGCGGCCTCGGCGATGGCTGGTCCACCCGGATAGCCGAGGCCCATGAGCTTGGCCGTCTTGTCGAACGCCTCCCCTGCCGCGTCGTCACGCGTGCGGCCCAGCACTTCATACGACCCGAAGTCCTTCATGAGCACGAGCTCCGTGTGCCCGCCCGAGACGAGGAGCGCGAGAAGAGGGAACACCCACTGCCGCCGGTTGCCGGGCACGAGCCACGCGGACGCGAGATGCCCTTCCAAATGGTTCACGCCGACGATGGGCTTGCCGGTCGCGAACGCGAGCGCACGTGCCGCCTCGACGCCCACGCGAAGCGCAGTCGCGAGCCCCGGCCCCTTGGCCACCGCGATGGCGTCGAACGCTCTGCCTCGACGCTGGAAGATGGCACGATCGAGGAGCGCCACGATCTCCGCGACATGGAGACGCGCCGCGACCTCGGGGACGACCCCGCCGTAGACGGCGTGGACCGGAATCTGCGAGGCCGTCTCATGGAACACGCGGCGCACCGCATTCCCGGCGACATCAAGAATCGCGACGGACGTCTCGTCGCAGGAGGTCTCGATGCCGAGGATACGCATGGCGCCAAGGCTACCCGTTTTTCCCCTTCGCGTCCACCCCTAATACCCCATGTCATCCTCCCCGAAGGGGTCACGCCAGAGGGGGTGAGGGCGTTCGGAGGATGACATTTCGGATGTCCGACGCGGACGTGACATCTGCCGGCGTGTCGGTTAGGATAGGCGTCCACACAGCCGAAAGGGATCGCCATGATGACGGACGGACCGAAGAAGATCTACGTCAGCTGGAACACGTACTTTGACCTCCTGCGCACGCTCGTTCAGGCGATCCAGTCCTCGGAGTTCCATCCGAAGCAAATCGTCTGCATCGCCCGCGGCGGCCTCATCCCCGGGGAAATCCTCTCCCGCGCGATGCACGCGCCCCTAGCCATCATCTCCGTGGCCAGCTATCCGGACCAAAAGACAGAACAGGAAAAGATGATGTTCAGCCGCGACCTGACCACCGCGACGCCGCTCCGGCGCCGGTCCGTGCTCGTCGTCGACGACCTGACCGAAAGCGGCAAGACGCTCCAGATGACCAAGGAGTGGCTCTGCTGGTGGTACGAAATCCCGAAGCATGAGGTGAAGACCGCCACCCTGTGGCACAAGACCTGGTCGGCCCTCACCCCGGATTTCTACGCCGAGACCGTCACGCCCGACCCCGACACCGGGGTACGCCCCTGGATCGAACAGCCGCAGGAGCTGTTCGCGAATAAGCTGTAAGGAAAATGGTTCTCGACCTAACGCGCCCTAAAAAAGCGCGTTTAATTTTTTCAAGTTTCAGTATCCAAATATCTCGTCCAGTCTCCCACTTTTAAGCATGCTTAAATTTATAACATAGTCGATTGAATTCATAGCCGCCTCTAGAGAATTCTTCATTTTGAGCCAGCCCGGTCCATCTGTTACCCAGACAAAACGCACGTTACTATGTTTTAAATACTTATTTAAATCGATATACTCTCTAGCAATTGAATTCGGCTTTGATCCCGAACTTGTATAACAATTAACCTCGAACAGTGTGAGCTTATTATGCGGTCTATCAAACACTGCAAAATCAAATCTTCTCTCTCCCCGTCTTTTCAAAAAAACCTCATGAAGAACAAGTGCGGTCCCAAATTTATCATTAATTTTTGAAGTTGTGGCCTCTGGCAAATATTCAAGTGACCGCTTCTTACAGAAATCCGCAATAATTGTGTCAGCTAATTTTTCCATGATCTTCCCCGTACGATTCTTTCTAGCATTCGAATCAAGTCCTACTTCAACACCGAACACATAATCTTCAAGCCTTATAATCTTATTAGATTGAAAAATATCTCTAATGCCAGACTCGGTAAAAAAATCCCACATCGCAACCTTATCTTCAACTGAAAGCTTAACTTTCTTATCAAAAAGATGACTTCGCTTTTCAGGAAGTAGTGTATGCCTATCGATTATCGGTAATTCATCGATCTTCTTTTTTCTAGTCGCTATTAATACTAGCAATGCACTCCTTGTCTCGGGATATTTCTCAATTATTTGAAAAAACTTTTTCTCAAACTCATCCTGCTCCCCAATTAACGAATTAAGAATGTTGAGTTGAATTTTGAGTTCGAATGCTTTTTTGTAGCTATTTTCAAAATCAGCAAAATAATCCCATGTAATTATGGATTTACGAAGCGTCTGTATGAATCCGTCTAAGTCGTTCTTCATTGCAGAATGTCCTTTATTCTCATTATCGAAAGATCCAAATATTTACCTTCTGTATCAAGACCGATAAATGTTCTTTGACTTTGAGTTGCCGCTATACCTGTCGTCGAACTCCCGGTAAATGGATCGAGAACCAAATCCCCCCTCTTCGTACTCGCCAAAACAACACGATTAAGCAGAGCGAGTGGCTTTTGGGTTGGATGCTTCCCAAATTTCTTTTCCTCTGGTTTTGGAGTGCCAATCGCCCAAACTGAACGCATCTGTTTCATGGGCCTCTTTATAGAGTCTTCGGGCCACTCCCCCTCTTTCATCGTCCGATAATCGAAATGATGCTTTGCCTTCTTCTCCTTCCTCGCCCAAATCAGCGACTCATGACTCGCGGTAAAATATCGACAGCTCAAATTCGGTGAAGCATTCGGCTTGAACCACGCGATGTCATTCAGTATGTGGTACCCCAACGCCTGGATAGCGTGGCCACACTGATAGATCGAGTGGTACGTTCCACTTACCCAGAGCGTACCCTCTGGCTTTAGAACACGATGACATGCCTCAAGCCAAGCGTAGTGAAAATCGTAGTCATCCTTGAACCCCTTACTCTTATCCCAGTCACCCTTATCAACCTTCGCCCTTCGTCCGGCATGAACGGTGAACCCGCCATTTGAGAGGTTGTACGGCGGGTCAGCAAAAATCATGTCCACCGACTCGGGTTCCATCTGTCCCATGAGCCCGATAGAATCTCCGAGGTAGAGGGCGAAGTCCTTATGCTTAAAATAGGGCTTATTTTGGATCATTTTTGTATACATTCCCAAAAGCGATCGGATCGTACCACTAACGGAATAATAGATCACAACCTAGCGACGTTTTCATAACAAACACCGCCCTTGCAGGCGGTCTTTGTTCTGGTAGCCCCTAGGGGAATCGAACCCCTGTTAACGGCTTGAAAAGCCGCTGTCCTAACCATTAGACGAAGGGGCCAAGCGGCAGGAATATATCAAAACGATCAGGTTCGGTCAAGATACCTAGAGCAATCGTTTTACCGTCAACGGCATGCCTTTTGGATGGTCGACCCGAATGCTCGGCCTGACGGAGAGCAAACCTAGAGAGTTGAGTGTATTGACCTCTACGGCGTTCGCTTCGTCGCGGACCGGGATGAACGTGACGTACTGTGGGTCATCGCCGGACTCCCAATCGATCTCCTCGTAGAACTCCTTGAGGTAGAGCTGACCGCACGCGCAGCACCGGACGAGACGTCGGCTGAAGTGCGAATCTTCTTCGAACGTCCGGATGACTTCGATGGATCTGAATATGTCGTCGCGGGTCAGCGGTTCCAGGGTCCAGAGGTGGCATTTGGGGATGAGGTGTCCGTTCATAGGGCTATCACGTTAGATGAATGAAAACGAAAAAGCGGCTGAGAGATGGTATCCAGCACAGAAGGCTGAATGAAATCTCCCAACCGCTAGCGGTCAGTCGCACGACCCATCTGGCTCCCGGCAGATTTCCCCGGTCGCCTATCCCGACAGCGCGTCGGAAAGGATCATGTGGCCCATTGGTCTGCGGGCGACAGTGTTGTCTGCAAGGAACGACACTCCAAATATACCGTTTTTCGGGGGTTTTGTCAAGAAAAACATACCTCTCTCCTACCATCCGACAGGCTACGGCTGACGTGAAGGTCCTTCGACTCGTCGGACTCGCTCAGGAAGCGAATGGCTTATATAAGAGTCGCGTCCCATACATATAAGAGTCGCGTCCCGAGGTCATCCGAGGGATCTTCAAATCTACCGTCTCTATCCGACAGGCTACGGCTTACTTGAAGGTCCTTCGACTCCGCTTCGCTTCACTCAGGAAGCGACTACCCTGTTTCTCCGTCGGGAGATGAGAGTGTCATGGCGCCCCCTTCATCTTCCCCTTCCTCCACTCCTCCACGTTCTTATGATGTCCGGTCAGGAGCTGCTTTGGGACCTTCCAGCCGAGATAGACTTCCGGGCGGGTGTACTGCGGGTATTCGCGGGTGGTGCCGTCGCTCCAGGATTCCTGATCGAGAGAAGTTTCCTTACCGAGGACGCCGGGGCGTAGGCGGGCGACGGCGTCGGTCATGACGAGAGCCGCGAGCTCGCCGCCGGTGAGAACGTACGGGCCGATGGCGAGTTCCTCGTCGCAGAGTTTCGCGGCGACGCGCTCGTCCACGCCTTCATACCGTCCGCACACGAACACGAGGCGGTCGTACGTCGAGAGGCGTCGCGCGTCCTTCTGCGTGAAGAGTTTGCCTTTGGCGCTCGTCAGGACGACGCGCGTCTTCTTGGCCTTCGCGGTCTTCACGCCCTTCTTCGTCCGCAGTCCCAAAGACACCAGCGCCTCATGGATGGGCGCGACCTTCATGACCATGCCGGGGCCGCCGCCGAACGGGCGGTCGTCCACGCTCTTGTGGCGGTCGTGCGTCCAGTCGCGGAGCTGATGCGCCTTCACGACGAGAAGCCGCTTCTTCTGCGCGCGGCCGAGCATCGCGGCGTCCGCATACGGGGAGACCATCTCCGGAAAGATGGTGAGGATGTCGATGCGGAGGGGTTTGGACATGGGGCAATGATGGCACAGACCGTCGAAGATGTCATTACGCCTACTGGTCGTCGCGTCCTGACATATGAATTTTCGCGTCCCGAGGTACCCCGAGGGATCTTCCAGTCAGCCGCGGCCCTCCGATATGTCGCTGCGGCTCGCTGGAAGGTCCTTCGGCTCGTCGGACTCGCTCAGGATGCGAAGGTTGTATTACGGACTCGCTCAGGATGACATGCTGTTTTGATGTCGAATCAAAAAACCGACCCCATCAGAGGGGCCGGTTCTTGTCTTTTTCTCTTAGATGCCGAGGTCGGCGAGGTCGTCGTCGGTGACGAGGCCTGCGTCGCCATGCCGGGTCTCTTCGCGGGGGGCCGCCGGGACGCTCCCGTTCTCCGCCCGACCCTCGTGATGCGCACGGCGCATGTTCTCGGGCTCGTAGATCTTCAGGTTCACGCGGGCGTCCGTCTTGGCGCCGACGATCTTGAGAAGGATCCGAAGCGCGCGGGCCGTCTGCCCTTGGCGTCCGATGACATATCCCATGTCATCCTGATTGATGAACAGCGTGAGGAGCACGCCTCGTTCGTCGACGGTCCGTTCCGTGCGGACGTCTTCCGGGTGATTCACGATGGACTTCACCACGTATTCAATAAACTCCTGTTCGGTAAACGTTTCTGCCATACGGCTAGATTAATTGTGAAGGAGACATCGAGACGACGCCTCATGGCGAAAAGGATAGCATGGGCCCTCCTACGTGAAAAGGGCCCGATGGGCCCCTTTCTTACGCCTTTTTTTCCGCCTTCTTGGCGATCTTCTCCTTGCGTCGCGTGGAGATGACGACCTTGCGTCGCTTCTCGCCCTCGACGATCTTGCGATCCACGAACAAGTTCCAGACCGTCTCGGAGCACTGCGCGCCCTTGCCGATCCAGTGCTTCACGCGATCCTCCTTGACCTCGAAGGTCGAGGGGGAAGTGCGGGGGTTGTAATGGCCGAGGATTTCGAGAGCCTTGCCCCACGGATCACGCGTCTTTTCGGAGACGATGAACCGATAGGTCGGCTGCTTGCGCTTGCCGATGCGGGTCAGTCGGATGGTCAACATGCGGGTCTATATCGGATGAGGGAATGAAGAGGTCCTGTGCGGGGCTACCAGACCCCAAAGGACGTGCATGACGGTGGCGTGAGGATACGGAATTCCGCGAAAAATGTCAAACCCGCCCGGGGTGCGGGCGGGTCGTCATAGGGGTGGGATCCATTGACCCTACGGCGTCGTGCTGGTCGTGGTTTCGAAGTCGACGCGCGCATCCTTCAGGTCCTGAAGTGCGTCCTGTGCCGCAATACGGAACGTGTCACGCAGGTCCCGGAACGCCTCGTCACGCGCATCCTTTGCTTCCCGGGTCGCTTCGATGTACGTGTCACGCGCGGCGTCACGACTGGCGTTGAGCGTGTCACGCGCGGCCTCGACCGCGGCGCGATACGTCTCACGTGCAGCCATCCGTTCCTCCACTGGTGCGTCGCAATCTTTGAGATACGCCTCGAACGCCTCATCCACGGCGTCGCGACGGGCGTCGGAAGCCTTCTCCATCGCCTTGAGACGGACGTCGGATGCGGCCTTCATCGCGTCGCGGAACGTCTCGACAGCGTCCGCATGTGCATCCTGCCGCGTCTCGATAACGTCGTCGAGCGCTTCGCGATACGCCTCGACCGCGGGCTTCAGCGCTTCCGGAATCCTTTCGTCGCGTTTGACGCGGCGCTCCTCCATCCGTTGTTCCGCTTCGGACCGCGTCTGCTCGCGCTTCGCCTCGACATACGCAAGCCGTTCCTCCTGCCTGTTCCGGATCTCCTCCCGCCGCGCGTCCGCCTTCTGGCTCACGTCCTCGCGTCCAGCGCGTTGACGGACATGCAGGGCGTTGAGCCGTGCGTTGCAGAGATCCCGACCGACACGCTCGGTGACGCTCAATCCCGCCTGCTGTTGCTGCTGGGCGGAGGCGGCGAGCGGCGACGCGAACACCATGGCTACGGTCGCGGCCGTGAGGAGCGAGAGGCGCAGATGCTTCATATGCTCCGATAATAGCACACCTCGGACGTCATGCAACGTCGTCCTGCGCCTTCCGGATGCGCTCGAGCCCGACGATGAACGCGGCCTCGCGATACGTCACGGCATACGTCTTCGCGGCCTCCATGACCGCGTGACTCGCATCATCCATCAAGGCTTCGAGGCGCGTCAGCACGCCCGCTTCGGTCCAATGCTCGTTGATGCGGTTCTGTTCCCATTCGAGGTACGACGTCGCGACGCCGCCCGCGTTCACGAGCACGTCCGGCACGACCGGGATGCCGCGCTTCGCGAGGAGCGCGTCGGCCTCGGGCGCGGTCGGCCCGTTCGCGACCTCGAGGACCATCCGGCATGACAGGGCCTCGGCGTTCGCGTCCGTGATCTGGTTCTCGAGCGCGGACGGCACGAGCACCCCGCACGGCAGGCGGAGCAGTTCCTCGTTCGTGACGGTGCGGCTTCCGTGCGGCTGGCCGAGATGACCGGTCGACCGCTTCGCCTGGATGAGCGCCGGGATGTCGAGGCCGTTCTCGTCATGGAGCGCGGTCCTGGAATCGGACACGGCCACGACCTTGTAGCCGTGATGATGGAAGAGCCGAGCGATCTCCTGCCCCGCGTTGCCGAAGCCCTGCACCGCCACGGTCGCGGTCTCCGGATCCATGCCGTGCGCCGCGCGGAACGCCTCGAAGACGCGGAACGCCCCATGCCCGGTCGCGGCGCCCCGTCCCTCGGACCCGCCGTTCGGGATGGTCTTGCCCGTGATGACGGCCGGCGAGGGCGTACCGACGATCTTCGCGTATTCATCCGCCATCCAGTCCATGATCTGCGGGGTCGTGTTCACGTCCGGGGCCGGCACGTCCTTGTCCGGTCCGATGACGTCCGCGATGGCACGGATGAAGGCGCGAGAAAGACGCTCGAGCTCACCGATGGAGAGGTCCTTGGGGTTCACGGTCACACCGCCCTTGCCGCCGCCGAACGGGACGTTCACCACCGCGCACTTCACGGCCATCCAGAAGGAGAGGGCCTTCACCTCGTCGAGATCGACCTGGGGGTGGAACCGAAGGCCTCCCTTATACGGCCCGCGCGCGTTCGAATACTGCACGCGGAAGCCGTGGAAGATGCGCTGGCTCCCGTCGTCCATCGCGACCGGGACGTGCACGTCGACGATGCGTTCGGGCTGGCGCAGACGCTCGAGGTTCGGCGCGGGCAGGTGCATGGCGGTCGCGGCGAGGTCGAGCTGCCGCATGGCGTTCTGGAAAGCAGACATAGAAAAAGATAGTTCGACGTTAAGACAAAACTGTAGGACTCCGTCGCGGACTTGGCAACGGATTCCCTGACGCATGCGTCGCGCCCTTATCCTCCTTCGATCCCTTTCACCAACGCCGCTTCCTGGAGGGCGACGGCGACGAAGGCGTCCGCGTCGTCCCGTTTCGCCGCCTCCTGCTTGGCCAAAAACAGGCCATGGAGCTTCGGGAGTGCCGCGAGGAGGAGCTCCCGGTCCTTCTTCGGTGGCTCTGGCGCCTCGTTCATGATCCGGACGAATTCCGGATCCGCGTTCGGGACATTCTGCATGATGAGGTCGATATCCATATCACTGTCTCGGTATGGCCTTCTTCTGCGGGAGCGTCGGACGGTCGATGACCGTGACCATGACGTATCCTTTTCCGCCTTCGTCTCGCATCGGATACAGCCGCGCGCCTTCGGACCCGGTAAGCAGCGGAGCAATCTCCATGAACAGATTCTGATAGGCCCCTTCCTCCGGAGTCAGAACTTTGACAGGGGCTGGCCTTTTCGGAAGATTCCGTTTCGGTTGTGCCGAATACGCCGGCGGGTCGGGCAGATGCTTCACGATGGCGAGATGGAGCGGCTGTCCCGCCGTTCCGCCTTCCGCAGCTTCCGGGATAAAGGCTCCGGTGACTCCGGACGAAACCGCGTCGTGCAGGATGCTGTCCTCGAATCCGTACGCATCCGAATCCGGCGGGATATCCGGCCGTTCGAATGCCATCAGCAGGAGGCGGACCTTGGAATCCTCGGGCCCACGGATGGGTGTATGCCATTCGACGCGTACGCCCTCATATGGGGACAGGGCCGGTGCCATCATCAGGAAACCGCGGTCCAGCATCGACGCCCGCGTCTCGCCCGGCCGCTCATGCACGACGGAAATCAATGCGGTCGGCCGACGTTCCCCTTCGAAGAACGTGAGACGCGTGACCTTCGGGTCGATCGGCTTCGTCTTCATCTCCTTCAGCCGCAGCTGTCGGTCGCGTTTCATGAAACGGCGTATCTCCGCCCGATCCTCGTTCTTGACCGCGCGCTTGTAGGCGGATTCATCCGGGTCATAGACCCCCTCCTCCCACCTCCACCATTGCCGCATCCCGGGATGTTCGGTCTTCGGCTTGATTCCGATCGTCGCAGCCCCGCCTTCGTGGCCAGCCTTCACGCCCGACATGAATTCGAACCCTCTCGTCATCCGGCCTTCGCCCGTCGCTGCGGCGCTCACGGCTTCGGCGAACCCGCCCGCCGTCAGGGTCGGCCGTTTGCCGGCCCGCGTCGGCGATGTCGTCCGTGCTTCATCGGACCGGACTTCCTTGGCCATACGCGCCTCATCCTCTTCGGACGGCTCTTCGTTGTATCCGGGGTACTGTGCCTCCCGATCGGCGAGTGAGATGCCGCCGATCTTGAACGACGCGCATCCCTGCGATGAGAGCGCGAGCATGGCCGCGACGGCCCACCGGCCGGCCGGACCTTTCGCGGCGCGCTTCAGGAGGTTCTCCTCACGGCGCATCGGATCCAGGGGAGACTTCGTCTCGACGGACGGGCGTGCGAACGGATTCGGCATCTGTTCCATGCGGCAAGTGTGACACAAAACCGCGTGCCTCGCACGCGGTCCGTTTCCTGTTCGATGATGTCGACGGCGTCACGCATCGTGCTCCTTGGCCGCGAGGTACTTCTCCGCGTCGAGGAACGCCATGCAGCCCGAGCCGACGGCCGTGACAGCCTGGCGGTAGCGGAAATCCTGCACGTCGCCGCCGGCGAAAACGCCCGAGACGCTCGTGAGGGACGTGCCGGGCTGGGTCTTCACGAAGCCCTTCTCGTCGAGATCGACCTGCCCCTTGAAGATACCCGTATTCGGCACATGCCCGATGGCCGCGAACACGCCGTCGACGGCCAAATCCCGCGTCTCGCCGGTCTTCGTGTCGCGGAGCTTCACGCCCGTGACGTGCCCGACGTCGACGCCCAGCACCTCCACGACCTCCGCATTCCAGACGACCTCGATCTTGGGATTCTTGGCCGTGCGGTCCTGCATGATCTTGGAGGCCGTGAACGCGTCGCGGCGATGGATGATGGTGACCTTGTCCGCGAACCGCGTCAGGAAATTCGCCTCCTCCATGGCCGCATCGCCGCCGCCCACGACCGCGACCTGTTTCCCCTTGAAGAAGAACCCGTCGCACGTGGCGCAGGCGGACACGCCCTTGCCGTACAGCGCCTTCTCGCTTTCCAGACCTAATCGCCGCGCGGATGCGCCGGTCGCGATGATGACCGCCTCGGCCTCATGCGTCGTACCGTTGGCCGTGACCTTGAATGGCGACGACGAAAAGTCCACGGACGTGACGTCCTCGGACAGGACCTCGGCGCCGAACTTCTTCGCCTGCGTGCGGCACCGATCCATGAGATCGGTCCCGAGGATGCCGTCCGGGAAGCCCGGGAAATTCTCGACCTCGGTGGTGGTGATGAGCTGGCCGCCCGGTTCCGGCCCCTCGAAGACGAGCGGTTCGAACGACGCCCGCGCCGCATAGATGGCGGCGGACCACCCGGCCGGCCCGGACCCGATGATGATGAGTTTGCGGGACATACGCACGTCAGCTTGCGTGTTTCATCACGCGCTCCTTCAGGGACTGCTTCTCCATGGTGCCCGCGATCTGCTCTACGACCTGCCCGCCCTTGAAGACGAGGAGAGTCGGAATGGACATGATGCCGTACGTCTGTGCGGACTGGCCGTTCTCGTCGACGTTGCATGTGCCGATCTTGAAGGTCGCGCCGTCGA
The DNA here is from genome assembly GCA_018830865.1 of Patescibacteria group bacterium. Classification (GTDB taxonomy): domain Bacteria; phylum Patescibacteriota; class Patescibacteriia; order 2-12-FULL-60-25; family 2-12-FULL-60-25; genus JAHJRN01. Next base: position 51,610 of record JAHJRN010000028.1, read on the forward strand.
TCTCCTCCGAGAGTTCCTCGATGACCGGGGCCATCATGCGGCACGGACCGCACCACGATGCCCAAAAATCCACGAGGACGGGCGTGGGCGATTTCAGGACCTCCTCCTCGAAGTTCGCGTCGGTGAAAATATGTTCCATAGTCGTTCAAGACTACGCCCATGGGACGGACGAGGCAAGCGGATGAATGACGGGGACCGTCTGTGACATCAGAATTCCTCCATCCTCCCCTTGACCACGTTGATTTCACGGGGAAGACCGCATACACAAACCCCCTCTTGGGCGTAAGAAGGGGTTGGGGACGTTACGATCCTTACCGCGGGAGGTCGATGTGACGCTCCTTCACCTCACGATGGTAGACCTCGATGCGGTCGCCGGGCTGAATCTTCACCTTGCCCTTGAACGCGAGGCCGCACTCCTGCCCGCCATGCACCTCGTTGACGGTCTGCTTGCCGGACTGCAGGGACTCGATGATCCCTTCGCCGACAGGTTCCTCGCCACGCCAGATGCGCGCGCTCTCGCCCGCCACGAGCTTCCCGTCCAGGGACTTCCCGCCCACGACCATGCGGCCGCTCTCGGTGCGGAAGACGGCGACGACCTCGAAATTCCCGAGCGGCGTCACGATGACCTCCGGCGGCACGAGGATGTTGAGCCGTTCGATGACGTCGTCGAAGAGACCATAGATGATCTTGAACTGCTTGATGTCGACGTTCTTGTCGCGCGCCAAGGCCGCGGCCTGCGGGGTCGGCACCACGTTGAAGCCGTAGACCACGCTCGGCTGGGCGTTCTCGGCGCGGAGGATGTCCGATTCGTTCACGTTGCCGAGGCCCTTCTGGATGACCTCGACGCCCACGTCGTCGTGCTGGATCTTTTCGAACATCCCGAGGAGCGCCTCGAGCGAGCCGAGCACGTCGCACTTGAGCACCACGTTCAGCACCTTCTTCCCCGTCTCCTTCTTCTCCTCTTCCGTCGGCGCGATGCGGGTCGCCGAAAGCTGCTGCGCGACCTCGCGCGCGGACTTCAGCTTCTTCACCTCGAGCGTCTTCGGGTCCTCCGGGACTTCCATGATATCGCCGACGGCCGGCGCAACCTTGAAACCGAGGATCTTCACCGGCGTACCGGGCGGCGCCTCGTCGAGCATGACACCGGTCCAATCGCGCATCGCGCGCACGCGTCCGTACGCCGCGCCTTCGATGCCGAGATAGTCGTTCCGCTTCAGCGTCCCGGCCTGCACCAGCACGGTCGCGACCGGGCCTTCGCCCTTGTCCACGTGCGCCTCGATGACGGTCCCGGCGGCATGACGCGTCGGATTGGCGACGATCCTGTCCGCGTTCATGTCGGCGACGAGCAGGATCATGTCGAGCAGGTCGTCGATGCCCATGCCGGTCTTGGCCGCGATCTTCGCGATAGGCACGGTGCCGCCCCACGCCTCGGTCGTCACGCCATTCTCCCCGAGCTGTGCGAGCACGCGTTCTGGATCCGCGTCGTCCTTGTCCATCTTGTTCAATGCGACGATAAACGGCAGGTGCGCGGCCTGGATGATGTTGATGGCTTCCTTGGTCTGCGGCTGGACGCCGTCGTCCGCGGCAACGACCAGGATGGCGATGTCCGCCACGCGCGCGCCGCGCGACCGCATGACCGTGAAGGCCTCGTGCCCCGGCGTGTCGATGAACGTGAGCTTACGCCCCTTCTTCTCGGCCTGATACGCGCCGATATGCTGCGTGATGCCACCGGCCTCGCCCGCCATGACGTTGGTCTTCCGGATGGCGTCGAGCGTCTTGGTCTTTCCGTGGTCGACGTGGCCCATGACCACGACGATGGGCGGACGCGCCACGCAGTCCTCCGGCTTGTCGCTCTCGAGGATGCGCTTCACGCGGTCATCCACGATCTCCGCTTCCTTCGACGTGTCCTCGACCTCCCGGCTGGCCTTGAACCCGAGCTCCTCCGCGATGATGGCCGTGGTCTCGAAATCGAGCCGCTCGTTCTGCGCCGCGAGGATGCCCGCGCGCATGAGCTGCTGGATGACCTTCGTGACCGGAAGGTTGAGGTGTCCCGCAAAATCGCGCACCGTCATGACCGACGGCAACGTGACCGCCTTCAGCTCCTCGGCAACGCCGCCGGGACCGGTCGGACGGCCGGCGGAGGCGAGGAGGGAATCGCGCAGACGCTCACGACGTTCGTTCTCGATCCACTTGCGGGCGATCTTCTCGCCGACCAGGTCGTCCACTTTGATGGCGCGCGCGCCAAGATCGAACCCGAGCTCCGGCAGTTTCTGGAGCATTTCGTGCGGTGTGATGCGCAATCGGCGCGCAAGGTCGGAGACATTCATGTGCCGCATTCTACGGAAAAACGCCGTTTTGGTCAATAGACGCGGCCCATGTCATGATACGGCCATATGGACCGTATCCTCCTCATCGACAAACCCGCCGGCATGACGAGCCACGATGTGGTAGACCGTGTACGACGCGTCTTCGAGACGCGTCGGGTCGGCCACGCCGGAACACTCGACCCGTTCGCGACCGGGCTCCTCATCGTGGGTGTGGGCGACGCGACGAAACGTCTCCAATCCTACGTCGGCATGGACAAGACCTACGAGGCGACCGCCCGTCTCGGTGCGACGAGCGATACGTTCGACCCGGAAGGGGTCGTGACCGCGACCGTAGGGGCAATTCATGAATTGCCCCTACGGGACATCGAGCGGGTCCTCGACCTGTTCCGCGGCGGATACGAGCAGAAGGCGCCATTACATTCCGCGAAGAAGGTCGGCGGGAAGAAGCTGTACGAACTCGCGCGGAAAGGGACGGCGACCGAGGAGATGCGGCCGACCAAGAAGGTGGACGTGAGCGAACTCGTCGTGACGGACTATACCTGGCCCAGTCTCTCATTTCGCGTACGCTGTTCCTCCGGTACCTATATACGCTCGCTCGCGGACGACATCGGCCGAGACCTCGGCTGCGGCGCCTACCTGACCGGATTGCGAAGGTCCGCCATCGGAGACCATCGCATCGAGGACGCGACAGCATTGGAAGACCTCTCCGGCGTTTAGAATCGAAATGGAACAGCCGCTATGCTGTTAGTGCAGCTAACACATACACGACTGTCCCATGAATATCGTAGACCGTGTCCCTCGGGATGCCAAACTTCGGTCATTGATGATGCACGCCACCTTCGGGAAGCGGCCCCTCTGTCCCAGGTGTGGCTCAAGTCACATC
>JAHJRN010000041.1 GCA_018830865.1 Patescibacteria group bacterium
CGAACGCCTCGACGGGCTCGACCCCGTCGAGCGATACCTCACCTGGCTTGAGGAGCGCCCGACTCCTGAGGAGCACCAGGGCGAACGACGGGTTCGAGGCGCCGGCTATCTCGGGCTCGACCCCGACGCACAGCCCGCCGACGACGACGGCCACCATGAGGTTGAGCTATGAGGCTCCGCGACACCATCCACCCCAACAAGTTGCGCGAGGCCGACCAGCAAGCCCACCTCGACCGAGAGGAGGCCCGACGCAAGCAGAACATGGCCGCGTTGGCGCAGCGTTGCGAACGCGTAGGGTACAGCTTCGACGCCGCCAGCTGGCAGAGCACCGTCGACGGGATGGACCTGGAGAGCTGGCTGCTCTGCCGCGAGGCCGACGCGGGGTTGCTCCCACCGGAACCCCCGGCGCCGCGGTGGCAGCCTCGTTGCGTCGGCATGCTCGGGCCCCGTCTGCACGCGTTGGCCCCGTCGGCTTGCCGGGCCGTGCAAGCCTGGGCCAACGCCGAAGGCCGGCGCCGCGGGGTCTCGATCGAGTTTCCCGAGGGCGAGCTTGCATCGGAGGCGGGCATGAGCGGTGGCGAGCTGCTCGCCGCCCTCGCCGGCAGGTCGCCAATCTCCGAGGGCGATTTGGTGCGCCTCGCTCGGGCGTTGGGTGTCGATGCGCAGTCGATCGTCTGGCGCCGTCGCAGCGGGTTGCAGGAACTGTGATGTTCGAGTGGTTTTCTGTCTTGGCCTTGCCGGTGGCGATCCTTGGCGCCGCCGTCGTGGTTTCCTTGGCTGTACGTGGTCCCCTTGGTGTCGTCCCCCGGTCGGATGTGGCTCCCTCCCTTCCGGCCGGGGGGCTCGCCTTTCCGCCGACGATCACGCTGGTGCAGGCGCCGACGGAGGACACCAAGCCGTTGCATGCGCGGATTGACTCGCTGCGCGCTCAGGTGGCGACGCTGGAGCAGCAGATCGAGGCTGCGGAGGTTTCGGCCAAGTTCTGGGAGCGCGGCGGTGATACCCGCCTCGAGCTGATCGACGCCGAGCTGCGGCGCCTGCGGCATGGTGGCGAGCCCGACAACAACGAGGCTGCGCTCAAGCGCCAGTTGCTCACAGACGAACGCGGCATTCTGCTGTTGCGACAGGAAGGCTGACCCATGACCCAGTACTACAACGATCTGCTCCGCGGCCTCGGCACCGGTGTTTCCGTCGCTGTGACCGACGCTGGCAGCACCAAGCTTGCGGCGCTGGCCAAGCACCAGGTCTACATCATTTCCACGACGGCTGCGAACGGCGTGCACGTCAAGGTGGGACCGCAGGCATCCGTTGCCGCGGCGGTGACCGATCACCTCCTGACACCGGACGCACCGATCGAGGTCGAGACCACCGCGACGAACAACGCGGTGGCGGGCATCGTTCCGAGCGGTGGCGCCGCTGGCGTGCTCACGGCCACACCGAGGCGGACATGAGCCGACCATCCCTCATCTTCACCGCGATCGATCGGCTCCTCGACGCTGACTGGCCGCTCGACGAGCTGCACCAGCTGGAGCGGCGCCTCGAGGTGGTGCGCCTACTCCAGCGCATCGTTGACGACCAGGTGGAACAGGCCGAGCTGGTGGCGCGCGAGCTGGCTTTCGCCGACCTGTTGCGCAACAGCCGGGGCACCCGGGCATCGGCGTGATCTCCGACATCAAGAACATCCGCCGTCGTGGCCAGTCCTTCATTCTGCGTTGGCAGCAAGACGGCCGGGGCAAGTCGCTCACCTCGAAGAACCGAAGCGCCGTCGAGAAACGGCGTGAGGAGCTCCTCGCACACAGCAGCGCCAGCACGGGCAACTCGATCTTGCAGCAGCTGCCCGACCCTGGCGAGTTGCGCTCCCTGGCGAGCTGGAATGATGCCGTCGAGGGATGCGTCAAGACCGCCTATCGCGCCACCGTCGCCGGCGACAACGCGGCGCTGGCCGTCGTGCGCAAGTTCCAGGTCATGGTGTGCGAGCTGGCCGTGCAGTGGCGCGCCAGCCAGGTGTACCTCGAACTCGAGGGCGAGCTTGTCCGATGCGTCGAGTTCATCGAATCGCTGTACCGCGGCAAGGTCACCGTCGACGCTGCGCACCCGCTGGTGGCGCATGCCCGCGAGGAGCTGCGGCGGCGAGGCCTCGAACCACCCCCAGCGGCCGAGCCCGAGCCTGCAGGACCGCGGCCCATGATGCGCTCGCTGGCATTCACGTTGCGCAACCGCAGCGACCCGACGGCGAACTGAGGCTTGCCGACGTGGAGATGGCCCGGGCCACCATTCAGGCGTTCACCGACGGGAAGATCGAGCTGGCGCCGCATCCCGGGGCCAAGCGCATCAAAAGTCTCGGCGAAGACTTTTCCCGTCGGTACACAGCGAAGTCGATCGGCGACTTCCTTGGCTGGTCGAAGCACGCGGCAGCGACGGGGGTTCTACTCGTCGCCGGCGAGCAGGCGCTGATACTCCGGCCAGGCTGAGACGATCTGGCTGGCCAAATTCCAGGCCTGTTCCGGACTGACCTTCACTCCGTCCAGCGCCAGCGTCCGGATGATGCACTGGCCGAGCTCCCGGGTGGTGGCCAGCACGCGGTTGTGGGCCCGCTCCTCGCCAGTCAGGGGCTGACCGAGGCCTCGCTCGTTGTCCTTCGAGCCGATGGTGGTCATCGCTGCGCCCCCTTCCCGAGCTCGCCGCTCGCCACCAGCTCCCAGCCCTCGTCTCGAGACAGCTCGACCATGGCCGCGGCCACCTCGCCGGCGGTCATCTGGACCACCAGCTCCCTGGCCTTGGCAACGTCACGCCAGCGCAGGGCCCGGACGTAGCGCGCCACACGGCTGTCAGAGGCGCGTATCCTCCCGACGGGTGACCTCGTCATGACCCACCCCCCTTCGTGGCACTGGGCCCGAGCAGGCGCGCCAGCGGGGCCCTTCCCGCGTACTCCCTGGCCAGCGCCTGGCGCCGTTCTGCCACGATGAGATAGCAGCCCGGGCCCCTGGGCTCGACGGCCGCAAGCGCCAACTCAACGGCATGGACGGCCAACGCCAGGTCGCGCCTCAGCTGGCCGTCATCGAGGTGCTGTGGTAGGTTCTCGTCGGGGCGGCTGATGAGCTGTGGTTGTTTGGTGGTGACTGCAGCGAGGCAGCTCGACCCATTCCTTCCGTTCCGCCCCGGTGGGGCGCCTCCTGTGGTTGTTGTTCCAGACACGTGTCCCTCCGTGCAAAGCGCCCCCGACGACGGTGCACTCCGAGCCAAAGGCTTGGTCCGTCGCCGGGGACACATTCGTTGTTGAGCTTGCGGCTCCGAGTGCAACACCAGCACACCACGAACCGTGGACACAGCGCAAGAACAATTTGCCGTCGGCGCTGAGGAGGGTGTAGGGTCCAAAGTGAAACGGCCAGGGATGTCGCCCCGGCCGCTTCTCACAACCCGCTGAACCGGAGCGAGCCATGATCTCCTGCCAGGCTAGCAGCAGCTCGAAGGACTCACAAGTATCCATCGCAAGCTGGGCGGTGACCCATGCGTAAGGGCCACGTCAGAGTGCCCAGGCGCCTCCTGGGGGCGCTGGAGCGGATGCCCGCTACCTGGCGCAGCGTGTTCCACGTCCTGCTGTCCAGGGCCGCCTGGGGCCGCCTGGGCGTCCACTACGCCAAGCGCACTGTGTGGCTCCGGGCCGGCCAGCTGTACTCCGGGCTCCGGCAAGTGGCTGAGGCTGCCGGCGTCGGGCTGCAGGCCTGCCGCAACGCTGTCAGCGTTTTCACGCGGTTGGGGTGGCTCCGGGCCGGAAGCTCAGCCGGGAACACACTGAGGCGAGGCCAGCGCACCATGTGGACGCTGGTGGATTACGACGCTTGGCGCGATCGGGATTCCACCCGGAAACACACTGAGGCCGTCGCTCCTATATCTACAAGAAAACAAGAGAATGCGGCACAACCCGCTGGTGTCCCGGTGGATGCTACCTATCCCGACGTGAACATGGCCGCCGTACGGGAGTCGGCGCCGGGCTTCCTGCGGGAGGTGCTGGCGTGATGGCGCGCAGGGTCAGGCATGGGTCAGCCG
>JAHJRN010000029.1 GCA_018830865.1 Patescibacteria group bacterium
GGTTTTTCGGGTCGATGTCGAGATGGACGTGCGGTTCCGGGATGCCGAGGTCGCGGAAGAACACGTCGGACATCTTCGCGTCGTAATGCTGCCCCGTGTGCACGAGGGTCGTCGAAATGCCGCGGCGACGGAGCGCGGCATCGAGCGGCGCGATCTTGATGAAATTCGGACGCGCGCCGGCGAGAAGGAAAACGTCCTTCATATCCTTCGCACCTTACGCGGAGACGCGGTCCTTGGCAAGGGTCCGACGCGGGAACAGACGCATGCGGATCATCCGAGAGACGAGCTTCAGGTGACGGACGATCTCCTTGCGGTAGTCGAGTTTGCTCTCGCCGTGGATGCGCTGCGTGAGCGACGCCGGGATCTCGACGACGCGACGTCCGCGTCGGATGAGATGGAACAGGATCTCGGCGTTGATCTCGAAGCGTTCGGTCTCGAGCGGAAGCTCGAGGAGCTGTTCGCGGCGGTACAGCCGGAAGATGGGGCTGACGTCCCGGACCCACGCGCCGATGACGACCGCGTACACGGCCGTCGCCGCATACGAGATGGCCTTGCGGTAGAACGGAATCTTCCTGTCGTACCCCGCGAGTTTCGGCGACCCGGACACGCAATCGACATCGCCCTTCCGGTACCGCTCGAGGAGGGACGGCACGAGCGACGGCGCGAAGGTCAGGTCCGTATCCATGGTGACGATGAGGTCCCCCCTCGCCTCGCGGATGCCGGTGCGCACCGATGCGCCGAGGCCCCGGTTCCTGTCGTGCCGGACGAGACGTACGCGGCCGCCGAGCGACGACGCGACATCGGCCGTGTCGTCCACGCTTCCGTCGTCCACGACCACGACCTCATACGGTTCCTCGAGCGCGTCGAAGACCGGGATGACTTCGGTCGGGAACCGCTTCAGGTTCTCGGCCTCGTTGTAGGCGGGAAAGACGAACGTGATCATACGGATGTCGGAAGCCATGCGGCGATGCGTCGGGCGCGTTCCGTCCAGGTATATTTCGACGAGAGCTTCCACGCGGCATCGGCGCGGGCACGTGCGTCCTCCGGCGCATCCATGGCACGACGGATCTCGACGACGAGCGACGCGACGTCGCCGGGCTTCGCGATGAACGCCTCGGCATCACCGACGATTTCCCGCACGCTCTGCAGGTCCGTCACGACCATCGGCACGCCGCTCATGAGATATTCAAACAGCTTGAGAGGCGACATGAAATACGCGTAGTGCTTCGTATAGGGGAACGGCATGAGCAGGAGATCGGCCGCCGCATAGAACCGCTTGAGATCCTTCTGCGGCTGATGGCCGAGGAATTCGATGCCGTCGCCGACGGAAGACGTATATCGTCCGAGTTCCTCCGGCGTGCCGCCGACGGCGAGAAGCCTGACCTTCCGCCCCTCTGACCGCAGCGCCGTGACTGCGTCGACGGATTCGTCTACCCCCTTCGGCATGTTCATGGTCGTGAACTTCCCGGTGTAGAGACAGAGGAACTCGTCCTCTCCGATGCCGAGATCCCGACGCGCATTCTCCCGCGATGGTGCCGCATCGAACAGCGCGGGATCGACCGCGTCCGGTTCGACGAGGATACGGCCCGCGGACACGCCCTTCGCGACGAGCCGCTCCTTCGAGGCGGACGTGAGCGTCACGATGCGGTCGAGGGAACGGATGAGACGCCACGCCCAGACGGACGACGGGAGCGCATGCGATTCCCAGACATGGAGGCCGGGCACGTCCCCGAACCCGAACGTATAGAGTTCACGGCTGTATGTCACGTCGGGCGCGATATCGCGGATTCGCCTACGGAGGTTGAGGACGAACGTCAGCGTCTGAATCCACAAAGCCAACGGACCGAGCCAGAGCCAGCGCAGGGTGTCGACGCACGGCACGCGCTCGAACGCGAAGGTCTTCGGCTTTCCGTACCACACGAAGGGATCATCGGCCATCACGGGCGTCCTCTCGGGAACGAGGAGCGTCACGCGATGCCCCGCGGACGCGAAGGCCGCGCACATCTGCATGACGTGGTCGCTCTGCGCCTTCTCGGACGGAAAGCGGCTGTTCGCGACGTAGGCGATGGTCATGATCTTCCGTAATTCGGCTTTGCTCCAACAGCAATAAGATGGAATCTTGCCTTAGGAATACAATATGAAAACATATTCAACACTGTCTGTTTAA
>JAHJRN010000054.1 GCA_018830865.1 Patescibacteria group bacterium
TGCCTGGCGCAGACGCTCGCCCACCACCTTGGCCCGCTCCAACTTGCATTCCACCAGACAGGCGGCAAACTCCTCGCCGCCGACGCGCCCCAAGAGATCGCTGTCCCTGAGCACGCCGGTGCAAGCTTGGGCCAAATGCTCCAGCACATGATCGCCCATGGCGTGGCCGTAGGCGTCGTTAACGCGTTTAAAATGGTCCACGTCGAACATTATGAGGCTAAGGGGCGAATCATATCTTTGGGAGCGGTGCAATTCGCGCTCGGACAGCTCCAGGAAATGGCCCCGGTTCAAAAGCCCGGTGAGGTGGTCGATGGTGGCCATGACCCTGAGCGAACCCTCCAGACGCTTGCGCTCGGTGATATCGGTCAGCACCCCCACCGAGCCGATCAGCTTGCCCTCCCCGTCAAGCCAAGGCAGGGAATGATCCGCCAGCCAGCGATGCTTGCCGTCCTTGGCGTCTATAAGATAGTCGGCCTTGTATTCGCCGGTTTCCCCGGCCAGTCGCAGGCGCACGATATCCTCGGCCGCCAGTTCCTCGGCAGCGGGCTTGGTGATGGACCTAATCAGTCTCTTAAAACCAATTTGGTTTATTTCAAGAGGCGTGTAGCCGGTGAGGCGTTCAATGGCCGGGCTTAGATAGTCGTAGGTCATGTTGTCGTAGCGCAGGCGGTAGAGCGCGCCGCCGGTGGTCTCGGTGACAAAGCGCAGGCGCTCCTCGCTGTCCTTGAGCCTGGCCTCCACCCCCTTGAGGCGCTCAATTTCGCGTTTAAGCCGGGCTAATTCGGCTTCATGTTTTTCGCGGTCATTCAGGGGATGATCCATCCCGCGTCCTACTCCTTGAGCTTGGCCTCCAGATCCTTAAGCCGCGTCAACAACTCTTCCGCGGTCGGTATGGCGGTGCCGGGCGGCGGGAACAACGGCGCGTATTCCGTGGCCCCGCGTTCAAAAGAGCCTTCAAAATCCCGATGCGCGGCCCAGGCTCCGGGCTTCCCGGCCCAGTTAGCCAATTCCAATCCCAAAAGAGCTATACCCCGGCAAAAGGGCGCTCTGGGGTCTAAATCCAAGGCAGGCATGTTTTGCGAGGCAGCCTGACGCACCACGTCGTCCTCGGGCAGAAAGGCCGCCACCTCAACTAAGAGTCCCAAATCTTCCCTGGCCCAGCGTTCCAGCTTGCTTGCGTAAACAAAATCATCCATGAGCCGCACCCGGTTAAGCACCAGCTTGGGCCGCCAGCGCTCCACCGCTTTCTTGGCCCGCTCGCCCTCCCCTGGCGCGGCTTGTTCCAAGGCGTCTATGACCTCAGTCATCTTCATGGCCCCGGGGCCCCGGCTGCGGGACCTATAGCTTTCCAGCACCGCCTCGGTTTTGGCGTTGCGCCGGAAAAGGCGGCTCAGGGCGCGGAACACCGCGTTCTTCAAAAAATTGAAGGCCGAAAGAACCGCGGGCCGTTCGGGCAGCATAACCAATATTGACAAGGGACTGGTAAGAAAAAAATCCATTACTGTTATCGAAGTGCCTGCGCCCAAATCCAGCAACACGAAATCCGCATCCAGGCCTTTGATATCGTGCAGCAGCTTGCGCTTTTTCTGAAACGAGGGATTGGCGGTGGCCACCACCAGGGCATCGCCCGCCACAAAGCGGAAACGCGGCTCCAGCACCGGGCGCACCACCTGATCCACGGTAAGGTCCTTGCTGGTGAGCACCTCGCCCAGCCCGGCCTCATCGTTGCCCTGCCCCAGGATATTGTGCAGGTCCGAGCCGCCCAGGTCCGCGTCCACCACGATGGCCCGGTGCTCCAAACGCGCCAGGGCCAGGCCCAGATTGGCGGTTATCACGCTTTTGCCGATACCGCCCTTGCCGCCGCCCACCGGCAGCACCACCGGGGGGTTGGCTTTTTGCTTTTTAAGCGCCATGCCGGATTGCTAACCCATCCATTTTGGGCCGGGACATGTATTCACGCGGCCTCGCCGGATAATAGCTCCAAGGCCGTAAGCGCCTGGGTTGGGTCATCGCCAGGAGCGGGCAAGGAGCCCGGGGGGATGATACGGGCGTGTTCAGCGCCCTCGCCCACCTCCTCGGCCACAATGACCAGGCCTTCCGGCATTCCTTGGGGCAGGACGATGCGGCCAATTTTACGGCAGGCGATAACCCCGCTGATGGGGGCCAGCAACTCGGGCATTTCGCCGGATATGAGCGCCCGTAAATCTTTGGCGCCCTCGAATGCGCCGGCTCCGCTAACCGCGCCGCCCAGCACAATGGCGCCGGTTGAATTTTTCAGAAAGCCCGGCTCATGAAAATGGCCGCCGGTGATGACCAAGCCGTGGCTCAAACGGCCGGTTTCCGGCCCCCTGAACTCGCCGCCCTTGATGCGCGCATCGTGGGATTCGGAAAGCACTCCCTCGCCGCTGAACTCGCCGCCTTTTATAACCGCCCCGTTGCTTTCGCAAAAAGCCCATTGGCCCGTGAACTGGCCGCCGGCGGCAACGCATCCTTGGGAGCCCATGAAGGCGCTCTTGCCGCTGAACACGCCGTCTTCCACCTGGGCTTTTTCAGCCGCGTAAAAGCAAAGGTCGCCGGTGTAGGCGCCGCCTTTTACCAGCGCCTGCTTGGCTCCATAAAAAGCATAGGGCCCGGCGAATTCTCCGCCGATAATCTGGGGTCTGTCAGCTCCGCGAAAGGCGTAGCGCAACGCCACGCGGCCATCTTTGATGGTGGGCCGCTTCAAGCCGATCTTGGCCGGGTCGGGTTTTTTGAACCACATGGTCGATCTCTCCGCAGTTGCATTAACTTAGCTGCTACTTCACTACGCTAGAGAGACCGGCCCTGTCAAGCCGGCGAACCAGCCGCACCTTAAACAGACGAAGACACGCCTTAGTTGGGGTCGTCGAATAGTTTCAGGACTTTTTCGCCTTCAGGCGTAAGCGCTCCCCGCGCAAGCTCCATATGACGCAGGGTTGCGATTTCGCGCTGCAACTCCTTGAGAGTCAAGCCGGTGCCTTCAAGCAGTTGCTTCTCATTGGCCTGGCCCAACTTTCTCACTACCATCAAGACGGACTCCTGGGCCGGAGTCAGCTCCTGATTGGTCAAGCGGCTGGCGGTGTAGGTGGCCCAGGGATCGCAGGTTTTGGCCGGGCTCAGCGCGTCCATGTAGCAATCGTCGCAAAGCATTTGTCCGTTGTATTCACGAATTTCATCGTCTGCTACATTGTCTTGGCATTTGGCGCAGGCAGGCAAAGTCCACCTCCTTTCAATATGAGCATATGCACCTAAAATAGCGCGGTTCGCCATTCAAGGCAA
>JAHJRN010000065.1 GCA_018830865.1 Patescibacteria group bacterium
ATTTCTTCTTTGCTGGTTTTGGTAGGGTCAAAAGAACATTCGCAAGTAGCTTTTGGATAGCTCACATTAGCTTCTTTTACACCTTCATTTTTGGAAAGTAATTTTTCAATGCCTGTTGCACAATGGTCGCAGGTCATTCCTATGATGTCAAGTTTTATTATTTCTTTGTTCATAATGATTTCTCTTTTTGATTTTCCTTAATGATTTCGGCTTTATAGCCTGTCTGCTCAATAACCTTGATGATAGCGTCAGGATTTGTTTTCTTTGGGTCGTATTGGATGGTTGCCAAATCGCCCGGATATTCCACTTTGTGTTCAATAATGCCGTCCACTTCTTTGAGGGCATTTGAAATATGGTTGGAACAACCTGCACAAGTCATTCCCGTGATTTTCAGTTGCAGGGTCTTACCTTCTTGCTGTGTTGTATTTGCTGTTTGTGCTTTATTGTCAGTCGGTTTGCAACATTGTGCATTGAGCTGAGCAATTCCAATTAGGAACAAAGCACTGAATAGAATTAAATTCTTTTTCATTGTGTAATTATTTAATTAAGTTCTTAAATACAAAAGGCAAAAAAATACTATTTCTTGCCAACCACTTTGTAACCTGTACCGTTGATGGCTTCTTCAATTTGAGCGATACTCACTTTGGTTTGGTCAAATTCTACTTTGGCAATCGCTTCTTCATAAATCGCATCTACCTTAACAATGCCTGGCAATTTGTTCACATCATTTTCTACGTGTGAAGCACAACCATTGCAAGTCATTCCTTTTACATCAAAAGTTACCGTTTGGATGTCAGAAGCATTGACGATTACAACTTCCTTGTTGTCGTTTGAAGGATAGAAAATGTGTGCATAGTTTGGAAAAGCGAGCATCAAGGCTGCAAACACGGTTACAATTCCCAAGAATGTTTTGGTCTGCATAAAGGGTTTTTTTTCGTCTTCTTCGCAATCACATTGGATTTCTTCGGCTGTTCGTGGTTTGAGTTTCTGATACCAAGCAAAGCCCAATACCAAAACGGTGATACCGATTAGATAAGGTCTTGCTGGTTCCATCCATGAAAAGGTAGATGCCACTCCTGAAGCTCCTGAAATAAGAGCCAATACAGGTGTAATGCAGCAAAGTGATGCTGCTACTGCCGAAAGCACACCCGCTCCGACAAGTCTGTTGTTTTTCTTGTTCATACTGTTTCCTTTTTTGAATTGTTTATGATGTGTTTAAAAAATGGACGAAGTAAAGTAAGTTGCTCCTGTTTCAAAGAGTAGAAAATGGTTTGTCCTTCTCTTCTACCTTCAATGACGTTTCCGTCTTTTAGTTTTCTGAGGTGTTGCGAAACGGCAGGGATGCTCATTCCGAGAATGTCTGAAAGGTCGCAAGGACAAAGTTCGTTTTCTTCTTCTAAGAGAAATAAGATTTTCAACCTTACTTCGTTTCCTGCCAATGCTAAAAGTCCACTCAGTTGGGTGAATGCCTTGTCGTTTGTTTGAAGTATTTCTCTACAATTGTCTATTTGAACCTTGTCGGCAAACACTCTGATACACGATTGATTGTTTTCCATAATTTCCTTGTTTAGGATTTAATAACGCAGCAAAGATACAAATAGTTTTCTTATATAAGCAAATACTTAAATAAAGTTTTCAACAATTCATCTTTGTCAGCGGTGGGTGATTTAGCTCTTTTGGTTTTTTAGGGATGGCTTTTGTGTCGGCAAAAACCAAATGTGCTAAATGTGCGGTGGGTTTTTAGGGTGACGCACAACGGATGGCGGTATGAAACGTTGGGGGATTCGGAGCTGCGAACCTATCAACCGATAAGAACCTTGCCAGCGAGCGATGCGCTTGCCTTACCACTTAACCCCCAATGTTTTATGACCGCTTGTTGGGCGTTCGTTCTTTTTTATTTTCTTGTTATTCATGTCGTTAATTTGTTATTATTGGCAATTTAATCGGCATTTTATAGAATTTTGAGAATCCATCTATTTTGTCAGATTTCAAATCGTCATCCAAGTTCTCAGAAGCATTTTGGTCAGGATATATTATTAAACAATCTACAGCAATATTCTGCTCTTCCTTACTAACAAATCCAAGGCGTTTTAAAATCTTTAAGTCTCGCGAGTAACCACTTAATTGCCTAATATCCTCTGGGAAATACTGCTCTTGTTGATACTTTCTTTTATATTTTGTGTCAATTATCATTTTATCCGACTCGGTAACAAGTAAAAAATCAGGTTGTCCATAAGTACCTTGAACTTGAAACAGTATACTATTCTTGTATTTGTCTTTTAATAAGCCGAATACATATAGTTCAAACAGCTTTGACATATCAATCCAAAATGGAGGAACTTTGATTGTATTATTTTTCAAACCTTCAATCTCTTTTATATTATAGCCAAAACGCTTTAAAATGAGATTTGATAAATAAAGTGCCTCTTTATACTCTTTGTAAAACGAATTATGAGTTATTTTTTTTAGTAATTTAAAATCAATATTTTCATCAACGTTATAAAATGCTGGCATACAATAATTAATTATCGGATTTGCCAGTTTAGAATATTCAGGAAAAAATGAAAGATATTTTTGAATAAACAAAAGTGTTTGTTTTAACACCCTGTTTTCTATACAATTAAAACCAAATTCATCATATTTACAAAAAGTCTTAGAAGGTCTATTCTTAATAATGTTTTGTTTTAGTGTCTGAGAAACAAGCACTTTCCCTTTTATCTTTGAATTGAGATTCTGCTCAACAGTAAAATATGACTTTTTTAAACCTTTTCGCACGATGCTTTTCACTAATTGTAAAAATTGAACAACTAATAAAGGTGTTAATGTATCTTGCTTGTTGTTGATTTCTATTAATGGTTCGCTAAACTTAATTTCAAATAAATCATTTGTAAAATTGGAAACTTCTGTGTGACTTAAACATGAAAAAGCCATTTTCAAATAGTCAATATAAGTAATACCATCGTTTAGTTTGGGAGCAACATATACGGCAATTTTTTCTTTTACCAACCAATCAGTTCCAATGTAATAATTCAAATTTAAAACCTTGGATTCACGCTCGTGAATTATCTCAACACACTTGCAATTTGGTTTTTGTTTAAATAATAATGCCAATGGGCTAAGCATATCAATTGAAGAAATATCTTCAATTGCATGTTCAGAAAAAGCCTTATTTAAAAGCAAATTAGACATTTAAAGATTCTATTAATTCATTGGCATTTTCAAAAAACACACCGTCTTTTAAATATTCTCGAAGTATTGGTTTTATTTCAAATTCTAATTTCAACTTTAAATCGTCATCATTATCAACAAGAAAATAACTGTGTCCAATCATTACTTCTTTTGCTTTAAAATCAGGTGATAGACATTCAGAAGTGAATAGCTTTTGAACCTCATTGAAAAGCTTTAACGCTTTTTCATACTTTATTGCTGTGTCATCAGGGAGTATATCAATAAATGCAAATCGTCTTCTAATTGCATAATCAATATGGCCGACCGAACGGTCGGCTGTATTCATTGTTCCAATTATGAATAAATTACTTGGTAGCGATATTTCACGTTCTCCTTCGTATTCATATAGAGAAGATACTGTTTCATTGCGATATTCAAGTGCATAAATTAACTCTCCCAATACAGCAGGCAAATTGGCTCTATTTATTTCATCTATGATTAGTACATAATTTCCGTTTGGATTGTCAATTGCTTTCTGTGCAAATTCAGCTAAGATTTTATTCTCAACTTTATATGCAATGTTTCCCTTATCATTAGTTTCCGCAACAATTCCTCTAACAAAATCCTCATAGGTATATGCTGGATGAAACTGAATTAATTCCTTTTCTCCTTTAGTAACAACTGTCTTGTTAATATCAATATTTTCACCTGTCTTTAGGTTGAAATTATTGAAAAGAAAACTCATAAATTCAAAAGGACTTGCATCTGAATTTAATTCTTTCTTTTTTGCAAGGAATATCTCATTTAATTTTTTGTTTTTTTCAAATTTGCTTAGATGAGAAGCATCTATCCCAAATAACTTTAAAGCATTATCTAAAGATTCTCTGCCATTTATAGGGAAATATTCTAAAGGAAAGTACGAATTCAAAATTTTCAATAGAAAACTATCGCCCAAATATTCTGTAGCCTTTTCAACATTTCTATTTTTGACAACGTCATATAGCAATTCTGCTATTTTTTTCATTGCCTCTTCATCATCTTCAATGTCTTTGATTAATTTACCATGTTTTCGATATTCTAAATCATCTTTGTTCCAATAAATCAGATATGAACGTGCACTGCCGGGTGAATATCTGCCAAATGTTTTCAATCCGGTTTCAATCCACCAACAGAAATTATTCCGGTCGCCTTTACCTGCACAATAATCGTCTAGTGTAAGATTTTTTAGGTTTTCAATGGGAAAACGAAGTTGAAAGTCCGATAATAGTTTAGTTTCAATTTCCCTTCTGTTTTTTAATTCCTCCGAATTTTTTAATGATGAAGAAAAAAAATTATTAATTATTTCAATTGGATTACCAATAATACTGGGCTTTATTAATTCATCCGCTATTATTTTTGCAAGTCTTGTTTTTCCAGTGCCTGGAGGTCCTTGTAAAATTACTTGATGTTTATATTTGAGAATTTTTATCGTATTATTCATAGCTGTATTATGTATAATTTTTTGATGCCAATTAATTATAACTTTTGATGTTTCAGTTTTTAGATTTGAGCAAATTGAAAACGTTCCCATTGCTTTGGGAATATAAAAATCATATTCGGGTTTATAAAAATCAAGTATTCTGATTTTTCGCCGATTTTGAAACCAATCCAATTCTTCATTTACTTCATCTGTATGCTCTGCTTCGCCAGTAACCTCCACAAGTGAAATTGGAGTCTGTCCACTGCGAATTGCCACGATGTCGCCAATCTTTAGAATGTCAACAAATTGTCGTATTTGGTCTTCTCCGCTTTCCCATTCTCCCAATCCAATATAGGAGGTATCATTTAGTATTTTCTTAACTTTTTCAGGTGGAAAGGCTCCTTTATTGTCAGGATGCAATTGTATATGCCAATAATTCATTTTCTAGTTTTGATTAGTCTTGTTTTTCAGTCACTTTCATGGTTGCACGGTTTTTCTTAGAATGACGCCCAACGGCAGTCCGTCTAAAAACCTCCTTCAGTTTTCATTCCTGCATGCCGACTGCAGTCAGGCAGGTTTCACTTTTTACACTGCTAAATTAACAAATACCTGGGTTTTAAGGAACTTGATTTTTCAAGCGAAACTTGAAGC
>JAHJRN010000040.1 GCA_018830865.1 Patescibacteria group bacterium
CTCGGTATGATCCAGCATTTGGATAAGATAGGGAGTCTGTATGCTGATCACCCCATTTGGCTTTAATATCTTCCGCATTCCAGAGACAACGCCGTTGGAATCGTTTACATGAGCCAAAACATTGTTGGCAATGATCAGATCTGCAAATAGGCCTTTTTGGGCAAGCTGCTCGGCCAAGGAACGACCGAAAAAATCATTTAGGGTTTCAATGTCCTTTTCTTCCCGTGCGAAGCGGGCAATGTTTCTGGCCGGTTCAATCCCCAAAACGGGAATGCCTTTTTGTTTAAAGAACTGTAAAAGGTAACCGTCATTGCTGCCCACTTCCACAACCAGGCTTCCGGAATCCAGCCTCAGTTGCTCAATAAATCTATCGGCAATGCTTCGTGCGTGATTTATAAAAGATTCTGAGAAGGATGAAAAATACAGGTACTCAGAAAAAAGATCCTCAGGCGGCACTGAGTCAAGAAGTTGCACAAGAGAACATGTGGGGCATACACCCAAATCCAATGGATGGCGCTTTTGTTTTTCCGCTAGATGGATTTCGCTGGATAGAGCATTGGCCAGGGGTGTGTCTCCCAGAGACACAATCCGCTCCAGTCCACGATGCCCGCATGATCTGCATTGCTTTACAGTTTTTACAATGCAGGAATCCATTAATCCCACACTTTCCATGGCGCCTGCCCGGACTCCCATGCTTTGTTTAGAATCAGAAATTCACGATACGTATCCATTGGTTGCCAGAATCCTTCATGATGATAGACTCTCAACTGACCATCTTTAGCCAGGGAGGCCATAGGACCTCCTTCCAGGCTGAGATCGTCGCCGTCCGGCAGGTAATCGAAAATTTCCTGGTTTAATACTAAAAATCCGCCGTTAATGAAACCGGTGGAGATCTGCGGCTTTTCAGCGAAGGTGAGAACCTGGTCGTTTTCGACTCTCATTTCGCCAAAGCGGCTTGGCGGGTGAACTCCGGTCACCGTTGCTATGCGGTCGTGACTTTTATGAAACTCCAGGAGGGTTTTTATATTGATGTCGGCTACTCCATCCCCATAGGTAAGCATGAAGGTGTCTCCGACATATTTGCGTATTTTCCTTAACCGGGCTCCTGTTAAGGCATGTCGACCGGTTTCAGCAAATGTAATTTTCCAATCTCCTTCGCGGGATTTTTCATGGAATTCAATCTTGCTGGTGTCCGCAAGCTGGAGAGTGAAATCTTTGGTCATTGTCTCGTAATTAAGGAAAAAGTCCTTAATCATATAGCCCTTATACCCCAGGCACAGCACGAATTCATTGAATCCGTAATGGGAGTATATTTTCATGATATGCCACAATATCGGATGGCCGTTGATGGGCAATAACGGCTTGGGCTTCTTCTCGGTTTCCTCGCGGAGCCGGGTGCCCTCGCCTCCGCATAAAATCACCACCTTCATAACCAACCTCGATTCATACCGGTATGTTATCTACAATCACTGGCTGGATACACCCTGCCGGTGATCCGGTAACAATCTTGACACCAAAATAACTAGCAATTTTGAGGCCAATGAAAATAATACTATAATTTCGACATGTTGTTCCTATCATTGGCGGCAATGGAACCAAAGGCGTCAAAAAATATACCCCTTTGGCGGGAAAAATATTCCGGTAAACTACATGGCGCTTTTTATGGTGGGAGCTGCCTGGAGTTTATTAGTCGTTGCTTTTATTATGGGAAAGATCGGAGCAGACAATAAGATTCATAGTTGGATTTGCATAATAACGGAAAGCCGATTAAACCGAAACACGACTTTCGCCATTAGACTATTCCAATGGCACGTTGAGCCAGGCCAAGCGGGTCCAAAAACTTTCTGCCCATGGCCGTATGCGGCTTCTTAAAGCCGAGTCACAGGTATGCTTTGCTTTTGGTTGGCGCTTACGGCTTGCCATCCGGCGGCAACATTGTGATACCGCAAACGCCTGGCATATTCGTCACTATTTGTTGCTTCATGCTATCCGGCAGCCGCCA
>JAHJRN010000030.1 GCA_018830865.1 Patescibacteria group bacterium
CGCAACACCGAGAGCGAGGCGAACATCGCCGAGATGGACACGCTGGGCTACCGCCCCGCGACCCACCTCGAGGCGTACGCCTTCGCCAAGGCAAACCCCGAGCTGCAGCGTCAGTTCTGGATCGTGGCTCTCGGCTCGTCCGCGATGCGCGGTGACCTCCGGGCTGTCGCGGTGCTGAGCAGCGTTTCCGGCAGGCGCGTCCTCGGCTACGTCTGGTTCGACCGCGAGTGGCGCTCCGGCCGCCGGTTCCTGTTCGTTCGTAAGACGTAACGATATGGTGTACCGGATTTGGGCATGATTCATCACGCCCCTACGACGGAGGGCCGGCGCTTGGGTCGGCTCCTACTGCCTCGGTTTCTTTCCCGGGGCGGTTTTTTTGTTCTTGCTTCTTACTTCTTCCTTCTCCCGTATCTTGACACCCATCCGCGTCTTGGAGTAGCTTGGATGCAAAGAGTCATCGCGCGCTGGACATCGAGTCGGCGCGCATTTCATTGAAACAGCGAATGCTGTCATCCCTGTATGGTCGACAAGATCCAGTACGTGAGCCAAGAAGGTCTCGACAAGCTCAAGGCAGAACATCAAGAGCTTAAGTCCGTCCGGCGCAAGGAAGCGGTCGTGAAGATCGAGACCGCGAAGGCGCTCGGCGACCTGTCCGAGAATGCGGACTATCATGAAGCGAAGAACGAGCTCGCGTTCATCGACGGCCGCATCCAGGAGATCGAGGGGATTCTCAAGAACGTCTCCATCATCGAGGGGGGCGGCGGTTCATCGACGTCGGTGCACATCGGTTCGACCATCGAGGTCGAATCGCGCGGGACGCATAAGTCGTACCGCATCGTCGGGTCCAATGAGGCGGATCCGACGCAAGGCCTCATCTCCAACGAATCGCCGCTCGGTGCCGCGTTTCTCGGCCATGCCGTAGGCGACGACGTGGAGGTCTCGACGCCGGCTGGCACGCAGACGTATCGGATCGTGTCCGTGTCGTGATGGACATATCACCCTTGACCCGTTTACGAACACGGAGTACCGTGCAGACAACCTATGCCCGTTCCGAACGAAGCGGAAGTGAGGCGCGAGAAACTTCGCGCGCTTGAAGATGCCGGCATCCGTCCGTATCCCACGGCCTCGCATCGGGATACGACGTGTGGCGATGCCCTCGCGCGTTTCGACGAGTGGTCCGCCGCGGAGAAATGCGTGACCCTTGCGGGCCGCCTCATGACGACGCGCGTGCACGGCGGACTTATCTTCGCGGACCTGGTCGACGCGACCGGCAAGCTCCAGATCCTCGTGAAGCAGGATATCGTGAGCGACGAGGCGTTCGGAATATTCTGCGACCGCATCGATCCCGGCGACATCATCGAAGCGACCGGCACGCTGTTCGAGACGAAACGAGGGGAAAAGACGTTGCAGGTCTCGTCATGGGCCATCCTCGCGAAGGCCCTACTTCCGTTGCCCGAAAAATGGCACGGCCTGTCTGACCAGGAACTCCGGTATCGGCATCGCGAACTCGACCTCATCGCGAATCCGGAAGTACGCGAGACGTTCCGCAAGCGTTCGCAGGTCATCCGTTCACTCCGCCGCGCGCTCGAGGACGAGGGGTTCGAGGAAGTCGAGACGCCCATCCTCCAAGCCATCCCGGGGGGCGCGACGGCACGGCCATTCGTGACGCACCACAATGCACTCGACATGGACCTGTACCTTCGCATCGCGCCGGAGCTCTACCTGAAGCGCCTCATCGTGGGCGGCTACGAGAGGGTATTCGAGATCGGGAGGCAGTTCCGCAATGAAGGCATGGATTGGTCACACAATCCGGAATTCACGTCGTGCGAGTTCTATTGGGCGTATCAGGACGCGGAGGGACTCATGACGTTCACCGAGTCGCTCCTCGCACGCGTCATCATGGAGGTGAACGGTTCCCTCATCGTGAAGAATGGCGAACAGACGATCGATTTCACTGCGCCATGGCCGCGCATCCCGTTCCGCGACGCCATCAAGGACGCATGCGGCATCGATATCGCGGGCATCACGAAAAAGGATCTCCTCGCCAAGATGAAGAAGCTCGGCATCGAGGTCGAGGACGAAGGCGCGGGTCTCGGGAAGCTGTTCGACGAGCTGTACAAGGATCTCATCCAGTCGAAGCAAACGAGTCCCGCGTTCATCACCGACTATCCCATCGAAATGGAACCGCTCGCGAAGCGGTGCGAGGGCGATACCTGTTTCGTCCAGCGCTTCCAGCTCCTCGCGGCCGGCCGGGAATTGCTAAAGGCCTATGCGGAGCTGAACGATCCCGTCGATCAGTTGCAGCGGTTCACGGCGCAGGAGAAGCTCCGCAAGGAAGGGGACGTAGAGGCGCAGCACATCGATATGGCGTTCGTGGAGGCGCTGGAACACGGCATGCCGCCGACGGCGGGGTGGGGGATGGGCATCGATCGGTTTGTCGCCCTCATCGCGGACGTACGGAGCGTGAAGGACGTCATCCTGTTCCCGACCATGCGCCCGACAGGTCAAGTCGAGAAGACGATGGAAGAAATCCGGGTCGCCCCGGTCAAGGCGAAAGGGAAGATTGCTTCTACGAAACGATAACGCGAATTATGTCAGCGATAACGGTGATGTGCTTCGGCACCTTCGACGGCCTCCACCCCGGTCATGAGGATTATTTTCGACAAGCGCACGAGCAGGGCGATAAGGTCGTGGTTATCGTCGCGCGTGACAGCACGGTCGTCGACGTGAAGGGGGACCTCCCGTCGACGAACGAGACGGATCGTCTACAGGTAATTCAGGAACATCCGCTCGTGGACGAGGCCATGCTCGGTAACTTGGACGACAAGTTCCGCATCATCGAGGAGATTCAACCGGATATCATCTGCCTCGGCTATGATCAGGAATCGTTCACGGACATGCTTGATGTCGAACTGACGCGGCGAGGGCTCGCCATATCGATTATCCGTTGTCATCCGTATTTTCCGGACACGTATAAGTCATCGCTTCTTCGTGGCGCACGCGTAACGGATGCTGATTTCGCCGAGGAAACCGAAGAGGAGGGGATTCCGCTCTGATATGCTCGATTCAAAGTTCATCCGCGACCATGCGGACGAGGTGAAGCGGAACTGCCTTCGACGCAACGCGAACGTCGATGTCGACGCGTTCCTCCGTATGGACGAGGAGCGTCGGAATCTCATCCAGGCCGTCGAAGGCATGCGCGCCGAACGGAACGCGGTCGCGGACTCTATGAAGTCAGTGGATGCATCGGGGCGTAGCGCGCTCATCGAGAGGGGGAAGTCCCTCAAGGAGTCCATCGCTGCGAAGGAGACGGCCTTGTCCGATATCGAGAGGTCCTGGAAGGATTTCCTATATCGCATACCGAACATGACGCATCCGGACGTTCCGGAGGGCGCCTCGGATGAGGAGAACGTAGAAATTCGGACCGTAGGGACCGTAGGGAAAATCAAGGATCCGTTGAATCATGTCCAGATCGCGGAGAAGCACGATCTGATCGATTTCAGTCGAGGTGCCAAGGTCGCTGGCGCAAAGTTCTATTTTTTGAAGGGGAAACTAATGCTCCTGGAGCAGGCACTCGTCCGTTTCGCCTTGGACCGGTTGGTTCGCGAGGGGTTCACGCCCATGACGACACCGGATGTCGCGAAGGACGAGATCCTGATCGGGACAGGTTTCATGCCGCGCGGGCATGAAACACAAATGTATTCATTGGAGAATTCGGATCTATCCCTCATCGGGACCGCGGAAATTCCACTTGGGGGGTATCATGCCGGCGAAATTTTGGACGAATCCGCGTTGCCGTTGCTGTACGCCGGCCTCTCCCACTGTTTTCGGACCGAAGCCGGCGCCTACGGTCGCGAGTCCTATGGCCTATATCGCGTCCATCAGTTCACGAAGGTCGAGATGTTCGCGTATGCCGCACCGGACCAATCGGACGCGTTGCTCGAGCGGATGCAACATACGAGCGAAGACCTGTTCACGGAGCTCGGTATTCCGTTCCGTGTCGTGGAGATCTGCACCGGAGATTTCGGGAATCCGCACTACCGCAAGTACGATATCGAGGCATGGATGTGGGGGAAGGGCGACGGAAAGGGGGGATGGGGAGAGGTGACGTCCGCGTCCAACTGTTCGGACTATCAGGCACGTCGCCTCCAGATTCGCATGCGCCGGAAGGACGGTTCTGTCGAGATGGTCCATACGCTCAACAATACCGCCATCGCGACGTCGCGTGCGCTGATCGTGCTCTTGGAGAACCATCAGAACGAGGACGGCTCCGTGACCGTTCCGGACGCCTTGGTGCCCTTCTGCGGGTTTGATAGAATCGGTTGATGGAACAGCTCGCGTCGAAGACATGGGTCGAGATCTCACGCTCGGCCATTTCGGGCAACATCAAGGCATTCCGTTCGCATGTCGGGAGCGGCGCGTCGCTTATGGCTGTCGTCAAATCGAACGCGTACGGGCACGGGCTCGTTCAGGTCGCGGACGTCGCGCAGAGGGCAGGCGCATCATGGCTTGGTGTCGACAGCGTCGATGAAGGCATCATGTTGCGAGAAAACGGCATAACCAAGAAGATTCTCGTCCTTGGATATACACTCGCCGATCGCGTCGCGGACTGTGTCGGGCACGACCTGTCGTTCATGGTGTCCTCCATGGAGACCGTACGGGCAATCGCGGCGTTGAAGCTCCCGCGCGTCGGACCGCATGCCTCGCGACGGAGACGTGCGGCACATGTCCATGTGAAGGTCGATACCGGCACGACGCGTCAAGGCGTGATGGGCGACGACCTCCTTCGTCTGACGCGGGCGCTCAAAGGGACACCCGGCACGCTCATCGAGGGCGTAGCGACGCATTACGCGAACATCGAGGATACGACGGACGGCTCGTATGCGGAGCTTCAGCTCAAGCGGTTTCATGACGCGCTCGCATCATTGCGGGACGACGGAATCGATCCACCGATACGTCACACAGCATGCAGCGCCGCCGCCATCCTGTATCCGGATACGCATTTCAATCTCGTTCGTCTCGGCGTCTCGATGTACGGTCTCTGGCCATCGAAGGAGACGCATGCCGTCGCGACACGTGAAGGCCGTCTTCTTGACCTCCGACCCGTAATGACATGGAAGACCGTCGTCGCGCAGATCAAGCACGTGAAGAAGGGGACACCTATCAGCTACGGGCTGACGGAGCGGGTCAGTCGTGCATCCACACTTGCGCTCATCCCCGTCGGGTATTGGGATGGGTATGACCGCGGGCTCTCATCCACAGGCGTCGTCCTCATCCGCGGAAGGAGATGCAAGGTCATGGGGCGCATCTGCATGAACATGTTCGTGGTCGACGCGACGGATGTCCCTGGCATACGTGTCGAGGACGAGGTCGTGCTGCTCGGAACACAGAAGCGTGAAAGCATCACGGCGGATGACATTGCATCAAAGATTAGTTCAATCAATTATGAGGTCGTGACACGCGTGAACCCGCTGATTCCTCGCGTCCTCGTTAGGTAGATATATGGAGTACCCCCAGCCCGAGAGGGGAATGTACAGCTCGAAGCGCCTCGTCCAACAGAAATCGAGCCACACGTTCGTCATCGCCCTCGTGATGGCGTTCGCCGTCATAGGATGGGCGTGGTTCTTTTTTTCTTCCGGATTCTGGAACATCGCTGAAGTGGACATCGAGGGTCTTCGCTCATTGGAGAGGGGAGAGGTGCTCGAGGAGACCTACCGAATCATCGATACCAGGGGATGGAGACCGTGGAGTACGAGGAATCTACTGATGATGGATACGATGAAGCTTGGAATCGCATTGAAAGAGCGGTTGTTCATTGAAGACGTGGTTGTGGATAAGTCGTATCCAGATGTTTTACGACTCTTGATTAAAGAGCGTCAGAGGAGTGTGGTCTTAGTGTCGAATGATCAGTACGTCAATATAGATGCCTCCGGTATCGTCACAGATAATGTCGAGGGAGACTCTCTGCGCGCATCACAGGACCGTGTCGCCGCCCGCGCGTTCGCTGACGAAATCCATTCGCTTGTCATCGTTATGCAAACCGCGGATCCGTTAGCTCCTGGATTCAAGGTCGCTGAGGCCGAGGACGTCAGGCGTTGGATGGATGTCGCAAGGGCTTTGGTCCTAGGGGGCCTTAAAATTCGTTTTATGAAGATTCAGACCCCTCAGGCATCCTTGGGACGCTTTGTGAGCGAACGAGGCTACGATATCTATGTAGACCTAAAAATGCCCGTAGAGCCTCAGATAGCGACGTATCAGGCATATATGCGGTCTCAGCCTGATGAATCGCAGATTAAGGAGCATATGGATATTCGTATATCTGGACAGGTCATCATCAAATAGAGGATTTATTGGGGTTTGGTGCGCAAGAAAGCTAAGAGATCGGCGTTTTGAGGTATGCCAGATACCCCGAATTGGCTAAAAAGCTTCTAAAGGGTTATTTGAAGTACCCCATGTGTCTCATAAGGTATATTGTGCGACGCATAGTATTTTTAGACTCAGAGCCCCGTTTAACTCCCCTTCCCCACCGTATAAAATCGAAATTTTCGATCGTCGTCTTTTTGTACCTACGTAGTTACTACCCCGTAACGTACCTACGAAACGTTTCTTCCTATGCCGCCCTTCGTCCGTTTCGCCCGTTACATTCGAGTGTATCGTGACTTTGACACGTCTGTGTACAGTGACAGAATTGCCTATCCCCTCTTGTTGGCTAAGTTTAGCTAAAAATATTAAGATTGTTTATGTTTTGACATGATATATGTCTGTTATTCTTGACAAAAAGGCAAAAATGTGATATTGTACACATCGAGTGCTTCAAAATAGTCGAATCGTAGTTGATACCAAAAAGTGGCACGTTTACAAAGGATTTCGACCTGAAGAACGGAGCGGGCGTTTCCGTTCGTCAGGTCGGACTTTCTCCGCCATCCGTCAGTTCGGCGGATCGTGCGAGGAAGTCAGAGAGACGGTCAATGAAAAGATTTACGGTCAGCGCTGGTGGATTCCGGGTCGTCTCGAATAGGCCCTCCATCATCCTCATCGTCGCCGATGCGATGAGGGGCAAAGGTCTCCGACCCGAAGTCGAGGGATGTTCGTCAGCGGAGCTCTGCACCGACCCTCCGTCCTGGGGCGCGTTGATGCGGACCAGGGGAGAGACGGTCGTGATGGAGAGCCCGGACATTCCGCCCTTCATCATCTCGAAAATCGTGACCGGAGATATGTCGGTCGTCGGTTTCCTCGTCCCGTAGCGGGACGCCCGGCCACTTGAGCCGCCGGGATACCAAAGGGCTCTTTTTTCTTATCCTTTCACTGGCGGATCAGGCGGAATGATGTTGATGTCCCACCAGGCCTTGATGCTGGATGCGAGATCACGCGCCCAGAAATACGTGTTGCGTCGATAGACGTGGCGGTCTGCCGTGACGCCGATGGCGTCGATGCCGAACGCGTTGCAGAGATACAACGCGCGTCCAAGATGGAACCGTTGCGTCACGACAACGGCCGTTTCGATATGCAGGACCTGGGCCGCGCGTTTACAACTCTCATAGGTCCGGTATCCCCTGTCGTCGACGATAATATGCTCCCACGGCACGTCCGCCGTCGTCAGATGGTCCCGCATCGAGGCAATCTCATTCACATGAAATCGTCCATCGTCGCCCGTGATGAGGATGCGGTCCACCGTACCGTTGCGGTAGAGGTCGAGGCCCGTGTCGAGGCGGTCGCGTAGGGCGTCGGACGGCGTGCCATCCGGGAGGATAGAGGCGCCGAGGACGATGGCGACGTCCGCGGACGGGACCGAGGTGACGTTCGGGGCGAAGATGCGGCCCGCATACGTCAGTTGCACCTGCGCGAGGATGACCGCAAGGATGGCGAGCGACACGAACACGACGCCAAGTGCGACGAAGACGGTCTTCAATAGGACTCCTCGGCGACGGGTGGTTGTCGCCGCGATATCCGTCGGAATCACGTCTTGAAGCTCGTCGTTCATGCGTCTGTGGCCGGTTTATCGATTTGGAGGGGTTCATACCCATCCGATGCGCCCGTCAGCTTCAGAACATCCTTGTCGATCTTGGCGAATTCCTTGTCCGCGAAGTTGTATTTGTTTACGACGGTCGCGAGGTTGGAGCCCAAACCCTTGAAATGCGTCTCGTACGCCGCCAGGTGTTTCCCAAGCTCCCCGACCCGTTTGATGACCTCTACGGCTTGTTCCTCGATCTGGAGCGCGCGTAGGCCCTGCAGGACGGTCTGGAGATATGCGAGGAACGAGGTCGGTGACACCACGAGCACATGGTACTTGGCCGCGGCGCGCTGGATGATGTTCTCGGTGTCTTCTGTCACGGCACCGATCTTATTGACGAGCAGGTCATAGTAGATGGCTTCGTGCGGGATGAACATGAACGCGAAGTCCATAGTACTCTCGTTCGGGCGGATGTATTTGGATGTCTCCTTCACGCGTTCCTTCAGGTCGTTCACGAAGAGCTTCTCGAGCCTGTCGCGTTCCGTTGCATTTTCCTCGACGGCGAGGCGGTTGTAGTTCTCGAGCGAGAACTTGGAGTCGATGGGCACGATCTTGTCCTTGACGAAGACTACGGCGTCCACGATTTCCCCATCCGCGAACCGATACTGCATCTGGAAGCTCTCCGGCGGCATGACGTTCTTGAGGAGCGTTTCGAGGAAGTACTCGCCCAGCACTCCGCGTTGCTTGGGGTTCTTGAGCATCTGCTGGAGTTTCTGCAGCTCGTTCGTTTCAGTCAAGACCTGTCGAGAGATTTCCTCGACCTTGGTCATGCGCTCGGTCACGTCCCGCACGAGGCCTGACGAGGTGGCGAAGCTTTGGCGCACGGCCTGGTTCGTCTCGCCCATCCTATCCCCCAACTCCTTCTGGAGCTGGGCCATTTGGTTCTGCAGGAGCTGGAGCGAGCCCGTGTCGTGGCCCGACCCGGACGTCAGCTTCCGCACCGAGACCGCGAGATACGCGACTCCTGCCACGAGGGCGATTCCGAGGAAAATAAGGAGGAGATTGAGGGGTTCCATAACCCCAGAACCTTATCACATTCTTCCCCTCTTGACGCGACCCCACTTCCCTTCACGAAACGCGCTTGCTACTTTTTCGGGTGCAAGATTATCCACACAACCTATGACACAACAAATGTCCGACGAATGGGGCGACGGCGGTACGCAGACCGAAGAGGATTTGAATGCTCTCGGGGTTTCCGTGAAGGTTGCCGGGGAGGAGGACGATCTCGATGAGTCGGAAGACCTCGAGAAGGATGAGGATACGGTCGTCGCCCCTTCGATCGAGGACGAGGAGGAACCACTCGATGGTCTCGCACGGCTCGAAATGCTCGAGAAGACCCTCGAGGTGGATCCGATTGACCTTGGCGAGGAGGAGTAGACGACGGACGTCGCAGTTGACATCCGCACCGCTCACGGCGTAAGACTCTTCACGAGGAGGTTGTTCATGTTCCTCGTGATTTCCAGGGCTCAGTTGACTTGGGAGGAAGCCGTGGACAGGTTCCTCTCCAGTAAGACGGGTCAGGCCATGACCCACGATTTCGATGCAGAGATGCTGAAGACCCTCCGGTCCGTGCTCACGGCCCTGATTCTTCCGCCGCACGACGCGCCAGCCGTGACGTGTCGTGCCATCGCGAATCATGCTGGGGGCTCATTCAAGCCCGTCTCGAAAGAGGTTCTTTCCAAGAGGAGTGGGTCCGCTGCGCGGAAACGTTCCGCGTGCGGGTCCGTGCCGCAAATCCAGGCATCTTCGGTGAGGCGTTCGTCCCGTTGCTCTCGGCGCCACGGCCGCGACCGTCACAAATCAACGTCGTGGAAATCGCGACGCTCCGCATCAAAGGCGGTTCATGATCGTCTTCCCCGCTTC
The DNA here is from genome assembly GCA_018830865.1 of Patescibacteria group bacterium. Lineage (GTDB taxonomy): Bacteria > Patescibacteriota > Patescibacteriia > 2-12-FULL-60-25 > 2-12-FULL-60-25 > JAHJRN01. The sequence goes on from JAHJRN010000030.1 coordinate 9,875, forward strand.
CGTTCCATGGTGGAGCGGTTTTTTATCGGTTCAGCCGGAATTCCTCGCGGGCTTCCTTGCCCTCCGGAACGAGCGCATGCGTGATGTTCTGCGTGACCATGACGAGAGACGCGGCGATGACTGTCCACCAGAGCAGGCCGACGAGGGCCCATCCCCGGCGATACCTCGCACAATAGGCGATAGCCGCGCCGAAACCGAAGACCGGGAGCGAGAACGAGACAATCCAGTCGTTGCGGTCCATGGACGTCAGGTCCGTGTTCTTGCCGAGGTGGAGAAGTCCGACGAGACGCAGGACCAGCGGAAAAACCATGAGCGTCGCGACGAGGAGGACGAGCCGCGCGCTGCCCAGCGAGAAGAGGATGTCGGTGATGCGGGTCTCGTCCGCCTTGGTGAGGAGCGAGCGGACCACGAGCGGAAACGAGAAAAACGCCACGAGGACGGGCGTGAAGAGCGTCCAGAAGGTCCAGCGTTTCCAGATGTACCAGTACCAGATGGCGGTCGTAGGGTTGGCGACCATCGCTACGCCCCAGAGGATACGCTGCATACGTGACGCGCGGGGCGTCTGCGTGGCGTGGACGACAGCCCAGATCCAAAAGACGAGGTAGATGCCGACGGAAACGCTAAACAGAATCTGCGCAAGGAATCGCATAGTGACGTCAGTAGTCTATCCCCTTTCGGGCAATCGTGCCACGGCTGAAGTAATGGGCTACGGGATGGATTTCGGAGATGAGGTCCGCGAGTGCGAGGAACGACCGCGGCGCTTCACGCCCCGTCAGGATGAGCTCGATGTCTGAAGGTCGGGTTTCGAGCACGCGCAGGACGTCCGGCTCCTCTAGGATCCCGAGCGTCGTCGCGATGTTGATTTCGTCGAGGATGATGATTTCGTGTCGTCTTTCCGCAAAAAGACGCTCGACGAGGCGAAGTCCCCGTTCCCCTTCCGTTCGGTCTTCACCAGTCACGCCGAAGCGAAAACGACCGGTCCCGCGGTCGATGCGATCGAGGCCGGTGGCGAAAATCTCGATTTCCGGGATACGTTCCGCTATGATAGCGCGCTCCGAGTAGTCGTTGCCCCCCTTGTCGAACGCGACCATAGCGACATGACGATTGGTCGCGGCGGCGCGCAGGGCGATACCGAGGGCAGCAGTGGTCTTTCCCTTCCCGTTACCGGTATAGACCTGGACGAATCCCCAGCGTTCTTGACACGGCATGTCATGTTGATGCATACTTCTGCCTTCGGTCATCTTTTGGAGGAGAATCATGACCCAGAGTGTCCGTCCGTGTCTGCCTTTTTCAGCCGCGCCCGCAAAGACGATTCGATGCTCCACCCGCACGGTCGCCGCCATGGATTTCAGGTCCGGTCTCGTGCGACATTTTTCCGAGAAGTTCGAGACATCCCTTTCGTTCATCCCGGATCCGGGAGATACGAGCGTCTATGAGACGATTCGAGCGCACCTTCGCAAGCAGGTGAACGACGACGGCGTCCTCGTCCTCATGATCGACGGCGTTCCCCGCGAGCTCCATGTCGAGGATGGAGGAGCCGAGTACGTCACGGTTCATCCGAATCGTCCCTTCCCTGCGGCACGTCACTCCGGCACATCGATCAAGGAGAGGCTGATGGATCGTATCCCCTACGGTTGCTGAGCCTCCCGCGATTCGTCCTTCCCCCGAGACTCCTCGGGGCGTGTTTTTATCCTAGGAACATCCTGCGACCGACCCGCAGTTGAGGCATTTGTAGCACGCGCCATTTCGAACCATCATGGTCCCGCAGGTGTCGCACGGCGGCGCGTCCGACTGGTTACTGAAGGTCGCTTGGAGCATATTGAGGTCTGACGTGGCTTCGGACGATGCCGACCCCGATGCGGCCGTCCGGTCGAGTAACGTGGCCTGGCGGGTGTCTGCCTGCGCAACGGAAGTTTCCGTTTCCGGAGACGGAACGTCCGTATCGATGGACGAGACGGCGCCGCCCTCGATGACGTTGATGCCGAGCGCCTTCCGTTCCTCGGGCGGGAGGAATTTCATGCCCATCCAGCGGAAGATGTAGTCGATGATGGATTTTGCGACGCGGATGTTGGGGTTCGCGGTGAAGCCGGACGGTTCGAATCGGACATGCGAGAATTTGTTGACGAGGATCTTGAGCGGCACGCCGTACTGCAGGCCGACCGAGACCGACGTCGAGAACGCATCCATGAGGCCGGAGAGCGTACTCCCCTCTTTGTTCATGGTGATGAAGACTTCGCCCGGCACGCCGTCGTCGTACAGACCGACCGTGATGTACCCCTCGTGCGGGCCGATCTGGAACTTGTGTGTGAGCGCCTTGCGTTCGTCCGGCAGACGGCGACGACGCGGGGCATAGATCGTCTCGGTCACGATCCTGATTTCCGGCTCGGCCTTCGGTGCGTCTTCCTTGTCCGACACGGCCTTCTTGGTGACAGTGACCGCTTGGGAACGCTTGCACCCGTCGCGGTAGACGGCCACGGCCTTGAGGCCGAGGCGCCACCCCTCCATGTAGACGTCCGTTACCTCGTCGACGGTCGCGTTACTCGGCATGTTCACCGTTTTCGAGATAGCTCCCGAGAGGAACGGTTGGACTGCGCCCATCATCTTGATGTGGCCCATGTGATGGATGAACCGTGTCCCCTTGGCCGGCTTGAACGCGCAGTCGAATACGGGGAGGTGTTCTGGCTTCAGGTGCGGGGTACCTTCGATCGTGTCGTTTTCGTCGATGTAGGCGAGGATATCGCGTGATTCGGCTTCGGTGTAGCCAAGACGATGCAGCGCCTCCGGCACGGTGTGGTTCACGATCTTGATCATGCCGCCGCCCACAAGCCACTTGTATTTGACGAGCGCGATATCCGGTTCGATGCCTGTGGTGTCGCAGTCCATCAGGAAGGCGATGGTGCCGGTCGGCGCGAGGACCGAGATCTGCGCGTTGCGGTAGCCGTGCGCCTCCCCGGCCGCAAGCGTCTCGTCCCAGATGGTCCGTGCGCGGTCGAGCAAGTCCGCCGGCACGCCGTCCTCGGCGATGCGGGTCGCTGCGTCGCGGTGCATATGCATGACGCGAAGCATCGGCTCCTCGTTCTTGGCGTATCCCCGGAATGCGCCGAGCTTCTCCGCGACCGCCGCGGATTTTCGGTAGGCCGTGGCGGACATGACCGAAGTGAGGGCTGCTGCCATGTTACGTCCCCCGTCCGAGTCGTACGGAAGTCCCATACTCATGAGGAGCGAGCCGAGGTTGGCGTAGCCCAAGCCGAGCGGCCGGTACGCATGCGAGTTCTCCTCGATGGCCGGCGTCGGATAGGAGGAGAATCCGATGACGATCTCCTGCGCCAGAATCATGATGTGGCACGTGTGCTCGAACTGCGCGATGTCGAACGAACCATCGGGACGGCGACACTTCATGAGGTTCACGGACGCGAGATTGCAGGACGAATCGTCGAGGAACATGAATTCCGAGCACGGGTTCGACGCGCGGATGCGATCCGTGTTCGGGCAGGTGTGCCAGTCGTTGATGGTCGTGTCGTATTGGACGCCGGGGTCGCCGCACTGCCACGCCGCGTCCGAGATCTGTCGCATGACGTCGCGCGCCTTGAGGGTCTCGCACGCCTCGCCGGACGTGATGTACTTCGTCACATGGTCCCCGTCCGCCTCCACGGCCTTCATGAACGCGTCTGTGAGCCGTACCGAGTTGTTGGCGTTCTGGAACGCGATGGAGGCATATGCCTCGCCGGTCATGGATCCGTCATAGCCCGCGTCAATGAGCGCGTGGGCCTTCTTCTCCTCCTTCGCCTTGCACCACGTGAATTCGAGGATATCCGGGTGATCGATGTCGAGCATGACCATCTTGGCCGCGCGCCGCGTCTTGCCGCCGCTCTTGATGACGCCCGCGAACGCGTCGAAGCCGCGCATGAACGAGACGGGGCCGGATGAGTGACCCGATGATTGGCCGAGCTTCTCCTTGGACGAGCGGAGCGTCGAGAGGTTGGAGCCCGTGCCGGAGCCGTATTTAAAGAGCATGCCCTCCGTGACCGCAAGGTTCAGGATGGAGCGCATGTCGTCGTACACCGAATTGATGAAGCAGGCGGAGCACTGCGGCGTCGGGGAGATACCGACGTTGAACCAGACCGGGCTGTTGAACGCGGCGCGTTGATTCACGAGGATGGACGTCAGTTCCGCCTCGAACGCAGACGCGTCTTTCTCGGCCTGAAAATAGCCCCCGACCTTCCCCCACTGTGCGATAGTCTTAGCGACCCGGTCCACCATCTGCTTGACCGAGGATTCTCGCTCCGGCGTGCCGATCCGTCCGCGGAAATACTTGGAGACGACGATGTTGGTCGCGGTCTGGCTGAACGATTTCGGGATCTCGACCCCGCGCTGCTCGAAGACCACGTCGCCCTTTTCGTTGGAAATGACGGCATCCCGCTTGTCCCATTCGATCTCGTCGTACGGATGCGTGCCATCGGTCGTGAAGAGGCGTGGGACTTCGATACCTCGGCCGTAGGTCGGCGTCTCGTGGAGGACACGCGTGCGCGTTCGGTGCGAGAGGTACTGCTTCGAGACATGCGGGAGGTTCGCGTCGATGAGCGTCACGCCGACTACGTCTCGGACCAGATCCACGCTCGGGACCGTATGGCCGTCGAACATCTGGATGAGGCGCGTCAGTACGTTCTGGGTGACGCGACGGAAGGCCTTCTGCTCGTTCGTGGAGGTCATCCCGACAGACTCGAACGCGGCACGGATGGATCGCTCGAGCTTGGCGGGATCGAAATCGTCGATGCGGCCGTCGCGTCTTCGGATGGACTTCACGGAGGTGACGTATTCCCACACGGCGTTCGCGGCGTTTTTGGCCTCGGCCTTCACGGACGAAGCTTCGTTGTGCGCGACGCTTGAAACAACCGACTCCTTCATAGTGGACGGGGTTTAGGATGATTGATTTTTTTTCTCGCGCGGTCCCGCGTCCCGAGGTTTCGACGAGCGGTAGCTCATCGAGGTGCGTGTACCAAGGGGTTTTGTTTCCGATCCGTCCCTATTTTGGGGTACGAACAGAAAGGTCGGCTGAACCGTGCGACCACTATATCTTGTGGTCGCTTTCGCAGTATACCACGAGATGTAGTGGTCGCAGGTCCATGAGATACTCCGACGCTGTGGATAGGATTCGAAAGGACGATTTTGCGGGGACCTAGATGCCGAGGCTGAGGTTGATGGGCGGTTTTACGTTCGGTTCGGGTGGGGCGATAGGCATCGGGACGTCCTGTTTCTGCCCCATGCGGTCGAAGAACGAGACCTTCCCCTGCTCCATCGCATATTCATACACCTCACGCGTCACCTTCACGTCTTGGAGGCAGTAGTCGGCGAGTTTTTGTATTTCCCCTTTTCGCCAATACTCCACGGCCATGAGTCCGGTACCGCTCTTGCCGATGCCGAGCGTCGCATGAGCCACGTCGTCGAGTTTTACCCGGTGACCGATGCGCTTGACGATTTCGGCCATGATGTCGATCGTCGGGAGCTTCATCAGATCGCCCGTGTAGTACGACTGCATGCACGGGTAGTCGAAACCAAAAAGGTTGTATCCGATGATGCGGTCCGAACGCTCGAGCCGCGGCCACAGTTTAGCGAGGTCTTCCTCAAGAAACGTCTCATACGAATCGGTCTCGTAGAAGTAGCAGCCGATGAGCGAGATCTGCAGGAGCTCGGGCGAGTGGCCGCCCACGTCCTGAAAGGTGTTCTGGGTCTCGATGTCGAGGACGATTTCGGTGCGCATAGAAGCCGCCAGAATGTATCACACGGATGCGGACAGATGAAGATGGAGAGGCCTTGACGGCCGCGTGCCGATACGTCTGCAAAAGAAAAGCCCCGCATCGACGAATCGATGCGGGGCATGACGGACAGACATGTCCGCCGAGGGGTGAGGGGTTGAGGTTGAGACCGACTACTTCTTCTTGGGCTCCAATGCCCGAGAGACCCAGCCGGTGTCGTTCGTCGCCTCGATGGCCTTGTCGAGGGTACCCTCGATGGCATTCGCGGCCTGGACGTGAGGCTTCTCCTCGACCGTCCAGTCCCAGGCCATCAGAGCGCCACGGTAGGCGCTGTAGAAGACGAGGGCGAGGAGCGAAAGGACGATGAGCAGTCCGAAAACGTTTTTCATGACATATCTCCCTGTGCCGTCGGTACGTCCAATACGCGGAGGATCCGCGACGTGGAGTTCCCTGTGTGTAGAAAACGGCGGGCTGCAGACCATCCAGAATGGTCTGAAATTCGCCGTGTTCTACGATCTGGGCATTATCAAAGAACGAACAAATATAGCACAAAATGGGCCTTTTGTCAAGGGTGGAGAGGTTTGGGCGCATAAACCGTGCGCTACTACGGTCGATGGTGCGGGAGGCGCATTGCCATGCTCCGCTACGTTGATCGTGTAGGGGCGGATGGCAATCCGCCCTCCGCGGTCGTACGTCTCACGGAGACGTGTGCTCGCGGTAGAAGATTTTGGCCTCCTCCCAGAACTCGGGATGTCCTTGTGTCTCTTTCATCCAATACCACCACTCCACGCCCCAGAAATCGATGGGCGTGATGCCCATCCGTTCCGCGAAGCCGAAGTTCTTCCGCATCTGATCGAGATTCATGGTCGAAAGCTGGTCGTCGATGGATGTCTCGGTCAACGGATGGTCGCTCCAGGGTTCCATCTGGAATTCGCTGACGTAGATGTCGTGGACGCCGAAGAGCGAGACGAGCAAGGCTTTGCGCTCGTAGAACCACGACGGGATGAAGATGTAGCGCCACGTGCCGATGAGCGGATTCTTGACCACGCGATAGACGCTTACGCCGAGCGTGTCGACCGTACGGCCGAAGGTGAGCCAGGCTGAGAGTTCACCTGAGTCTGTGGTGCCGACCGGTCGCGTCGAATCAAGCCGGCGAACGAGGTCGATCTCCTGCTTGAGGAATCCCATGTCCGGGATGGGGCATTCGCCGTAGAGGAAGTGCGGTTCGTTTTCGACCTGCCAAGCGACGATGGCCGGCGTTTCGCGGTAGCGCGTCACGAGCGTCTCGATGAAGGCGAGCGTCTTCTGCCGTTGTTCCTCGCGCGGAAGGGCCTTCCACCAGTCAGGCGCCCAGCATTCAGGCCAGCGCGGGACCTTCTCCCCTATCGCCAGCACCACGCTGCCGCCCGCATCCGCCACGACGGCGATATCGCGGTCGAGTGGTCCGAAGTCATAGACACCGGGCGTGGGCTCTACCGTATTCCAGGTCACGGGGATGCGGAAGCGGCGGATGCCGAGATCATCGATGGCGCCTTTCAGCACGGCGTCCGCATCCAGACCGAGGTCGTCTTCCGCATACGCGCGGCTGAAGGTCATGCCATAGGTCACGCCGGTCGAGACTTTTGGCCAGCCGACGAAGAGGAACGCGGCGAGGAGGAGGATGGCGATGACGATCGCCCAGACGAACCATGTGAGGATGGCGAGCATAGGAAGTCGTGTACGTTCCTTGGAGTCTTCAGGCGTGGCGCGCGGGATTTTTCGGATCATAGGGATGATGTCAGACCACGAGCCAGAGCCCGACGGCCGTGATGATGAGGGCGAGGACCTTGAGGATGGTGGCGCTCCGGTCGAACCTTTCCTTGAGGAGCTGCGGCGCGCGACGTCGAAGGGCGAACGCCACGATGACGAGGAACGCATATTGGACGGCCTGAAGCGCGTTCACGATGGCGGCACTTCCGCGTGCGACACCGATCTGCACGAACAGAAAACCGACCGCGCCGAGCGACTGGCCGACTACTGCGAACATGGCGGCGCGCCCGGTCCGTTTCCGGGCTTTCGCGTCCTTCGGTCTGATCATGCTCCAGACTTCCCTGCCGGCAATGGGGTCCACGAGTGTGATAAGGATGATGGCGGTCGCAGCCGCGGCGATGCGCGTCGTGATGAATCCGGAGAGGAACCCAGCGGTGTCGTAGACGGCCTTGCCCGTGACGGTCGCGAGGGCGAAGAGGAACGCGGACAGGACGCCGAAGAGCACGGCATCGCGCGTCGGCTTCCCCCGTCCACCCGAGGACGACAGGATAATGGTCGCGACGATAAGCAGGGCAAAGCCGATGAGATGACGGAGCGCCAACCGTTCGCCGAGGAACGTCGCAGTGCCGACGAGCGTCAGGATGGGGATGAGGGACCCGACGATGGGCACGACGCGACTCGCTTCTCCGCGTGCCAGCGCGGCGAAGAACGTATGCAGAGCGAAGATGAACGTGGCGCCCGAGACGATGGCGACGAGGAGCATAAGTCCCGCTGGCCACGACGGCACCCACGGGATGGCGACGAGGACGAGGCTCGAGAGGATGCCGACCATGCCGGCGTACGTCGCGCTGCGCTTGAACGCGGTCGAAAGGAGCGCCTTGTCGATGATGAAGGCCGCGCCGTTGGCGAGATGCCCGATGATGGCGTAGATGAACCAGGTCATAGATCGATGGAATCGGCGAAGCGCGGGACGTCGGCCGGGATGTCGAGGTCCTCGGTGATGCGTGAGGCGAGTGCGGCCGCCGCGTCCTCTTCCCCATGCGTACAGTAGACATGGCCCGGCAGCTTCTTGGCGGTCTTGAGCCACTCGATAAGCTTCGGCTGGTCCGCATGCGCGCTGAAGGCGCCGATGGGGATGATGGAAGCCTTGACGTCGATCCGTTCACCGAGCACATCCACACGCTTTTCCCCGGAATACAGCCGTCTCCCGAGCGTACCGCGCGCCTGATAGCCGATGATGAGCACGGTGTTCCGCTTGTTCCCGAGGTACCGGACGAGGTGATGCTGGATGCGGCCGCCGTTCATCATGCCGGATCCCGCGATGATGATCTTGGGCGGATGCGTGCCGTTGATGGCCTTCGACTCCTCCCGCGTCCGTGTCGTCACAAGACCGGGTACGTCGAAGAAGTCGTTGCCCGTGAGGACCATCTTCAGCGCCTCCGCGTCGTAGTAGCGCGGGAACCGCTTGATGATCTTCGTGATCTTGATGGCCATCGGGCTGTCGAGGAAGCTGTCGACCTCCGGGACGAGTCGATGCTCGACGAGGTGATGGAGCTCGTAGAGGAGCTGTTGGGTCCGTTCCACGGCGAACGCCGGGATGATGAGCGTCCCATGACGTTTGATCGTGTCGACGATGACCGAGCGGAGTCGCGTCTGGCGCGTGGACTCGTCCTCATGGATGCGGTTGCCATAGGTCGACTCGATGACGGCCACGTCGGCCTGCGCGAGCGGGGCTGTCGGCCGCAGGATGGGGACGTCGTGGTTGCCGAGGTCGCCGGAGAACGCGGCCCGTGGTCCGCCCTTCTCCTCCATCTCGACGAACGCGCTTCCGAAGATATGACCCGCATCGCGGAACCGGAACGAGAGGTCGCCGATGGTGACCTTGCGGGAATAGTCCACGTTCGTGAAGCGTTCCGTCACGGCTTCTACGTCCTTCCTGTCGTAGAGTTTGGGTCGGTATTCACGCTTGAACTCGTCCTGCATGATCTGCTCCGCGTCCTCCAAGACGACCGTCGCGATTTCGGATGTGGGTGGCGTAGCGTAGATTTTTCCCTTGAAGCGCTCCTTCATGAGCTTCGGGAGACGTCCCACGTGGTCGAGATGTCCGTGTGTCACGATGGCCGCGTCGACGGTCGAGGGGTCGAACCCGAAATCCTGGAAGTTCTTCGCGTCGGTGAAGGCGGAGCCTTGGAACATGCCGCAATCCACCACGACTCGCGTCCGGCGCGTCTCGACGAGCATGCAGGAACCCGTGACTTCACGGGTCGCGCCGAAGAACGAAATCCGCATACGCATGGGATTGTAGCATGGATACGGCCCTTCCGCGTGTGGTATGATGGTGCATATGCTACGTATTCCTGCGCGTTTCCTCGGTCTGATGCTCCTCGGCGTCCTGTTCGGCGCAGGATGTCTCCCCGGTCGTGGAGACAAGACACCCCCCACTTCCCAACCGACACCTGTCGTCGAGAAGCAGGAGGAACCGTCGACGCAGACGGAGCCAAGCGACCCGATCGAAGCCGAGGCGTATGATGATGCCGCGTTGACGGCCGAGGAGGATCGGCTCTTGGAAGAAGTGGATCGCGCTGGAGCCTTGCATGATGCGGATGTCGGATCTCTGGAGGATTCCTTCGCGGAAGAAGGCGAGAACGATACGCGATCCATCGATTGATAAATATATGACATCCCCTTTTCGCCTCCGACATCTTCTTCCATGCCTGGCGCTCGTCGCCTTCGGTGCCGGATGTTCCCTTCCCTTCGGCGATACAGCCGATTCCGAATCGACCGTGACCGCATCCATGCGTCAGCCGGCTCCTTCGACGTCTCCGACGGCAGAACCTGTCATTCCACCCGAGGCCGCAAACGTCCCCCGACCGTATTGACGAAAAAAATACGGACCCGCACGGTCCGTATTTTTTTTGCTCGTTTATCTCTGTAGGATGGCTTCGGCCCGGATTTTCGCTTCTGCCTGGAGCACCGGCAGGATGTCCGAGAGCACGCTCGATGACCTGACACGGTCCCGACCGTCTTCCGCATGCTCACGCAACGTCATGTCCCATGAGGGATCGTTCATGTCGTCCGACCATCCGGAGACGTGCGGAAGCGTCTCTTCTCCCTCGTTCAGGTTCACGGCGACATATCGTGTTGTGGCCCCGTCTGCCTTCAGCTTTCCCTGCCCATCGATGGACCAGGACACGCAATGCGCGTAGGCGAGGGCGTAATGCGATGACGTATCGGTCCATGAGGCGGCCTGACGCACGGCGCATGTCGCTAAGGGCGCGTCCGGATACCATTCCTGCAGCGCACGAGTCCTGATGGCGAAGGAGCGTCCGTCGACCGTAGGTGCGGCCGCAGTCGATCGTTTCTCATCCATGAGACGACGGCACAGGGAACTGGAGCTCGGGTCATGCCATGCGGTGCACTCCTTGCGCGCGACAAACCCGATGAGCGCCATGTCGGTACGTCGATCGAGGGCGATGATGGCGATGAGGGATGTCTCGAGGATGAGTAGGACGCCGCCGAGGAAGAGGAGAATGCGGATGGGCGTGTCCGGATGGCCGAGGCATTCCGCGAAATGCGGTTCGAACGGCCAGAGTTTTCCCCGAATCGTTCCTTCCAGCGCAAGGACGATCAACGTCGCGAGGATCGCATAGACGAATGGCCAGACGCCATGGAGCCCGAGCATGTCCGTGGCGATGAGGACGATGGGAAACGTCGCGAGCGTCAAGAACGCCCACACGTTCGGGTGGCCGTTGCCGGAGCGCTTCCGTTGTCCGGTCGACATGCCGGAAGTATACCATAGGATGACGAAAAGACCCGAAGCGCTCGGGTCTTCCGTCCATGCTTGGCTGCGGGGACGACAGGAGGGCTTCAGCGATTGCCCATGCCGAGTCCCATCCCCATTCTGGCGCTGACGCCTGTTCCAGGGCCTTGGCCGTTCCCCATCCGCTGGCCGCGTCGTTCGCCCATCCCACCCATCATTGGGAGCAGACGCTCCGGGATGCCGTTCTCCGTCGCCCATTCCTTCAGGGCGTCGGTCTGGGTCTTGATCGCGGCGTTGCGGTCCGCAACGCTCATGTCACGCAGGCTTTCGTGGAATGCTTGCATCTCAGACAGTTTGTCTAGAATGAGATCCTTTTGTACCTGTGTGATCGTACCGTCGGTCACAGCCTGATTAAGCCGCACCGTATGACGTTCGAGCATCCCCGCCTGACGCTGCTCCTGCATCTGCTGACGTTCTTCGTCGAACACCTGTCGGACCTCGTCAGCGCTCAGTCCGAAGCGCGTGGCGAGCTTTTCGATGAGGTTCCCGAAGGGCTTCTGCGCTCCGGTCCCGTTCGACGCCGCATAGGTGACGCCGGCTCCTGCCGCGAGGAGTCCCGCGACCGTGAGGGCCGTCAGTGAAATCGTATAGATCTTCTTCATAGTGATGTCGTAGATGAGTGAGTGATGGGTACGCGTACACCTGTACTACGCGCAAGGCCGCTCCTATCTCTCATCTCGGGACTGGCGCCATCGGGAATGAAGGATGCGGCGCCATCGGCCTAGGGAACGGTGGATCCCATGGACGGATGTCGCGCGCCGTGAATGTCCCCTTCCCAGTCGCCTCGCCGATCATCTTGATGCGTCCGCCCGTGACGAGGGACGTCCGGCGACGAATCGTGGCCCTTGAGATGTCCACGTCCCAACGTTCTCCTCCGAGGTCCGTGACCAGGAGCGTCGTTCCTGTCACGGAGAGAATACGACCCGCGAGCAGGCCGTCGCCCGGACGGGCCCACATGTCCTCCTTCATCACGACCGTCTGCCGGTAGATCGGAACGTGGCGCACGAGGTTCGTCTCGATAAGGTCCCCGAGCCCGGCGGCGTACGCGGCGGTGCCGAGGAGCCCCGTGAGGACGACATAGGCGGCGATGATGAGGATGAAGCGCGTTCGGTAGCCGAACGCCGTCGCGCGGTACGTGTGCTCCGCGATGGCGATGAAGACGACGGCGCAGGCGATCCAGAAGATGGGCGCGGCCCGGACGAGGGTCCCCAGCCCGAGGCGTGGCACGACGTCCCAATCCATGTCCACTACGCGGACGACGATGACCGCGAATGCGAGTGCCCCGACCGCGAGCGCACACGCCGCAAGCGCCCAGTAGACGAATTCCCTGGACGCATAGGCAATCTTCGGTTTCGGCTCGATGTCCGCGTTCTTGATGGCCGAGAGGGCGCGGGAGCTGATGTCTTCATTCGGCATAGGTAGTGGGATAGCGTGTGAGATAGGCGTCGCGGAAGATCCTCTTGCCTCGAGCGATCAGGTTCCCGACGGTGTTGATAGGCTTGCGGAGGATGTCCGCGATGTCGGCATAGGAATGTCCCTCGAGGTATCGGAGCACGAGGACATCGCGGTACTTCACGTCGATGTCCCGGAGCGTCTCCTCGATGCGCGCGCGATCGATACGGAGGTCGAGGTCCTTCGTGAGGTCCGAGCCGTCGCTCCAGCGGTCCAGGTCCGTCTCCTCGATCGTTCGCGTCGGTCGCACCGATCGCTTGCGGATGTCGCTCACGGTCTCGTTGTGCGCGATGCGGTAGATCCAGGACGAGAACGACAGGCGCGGGTCGTAGCCGTTCAGGTTGACGTAGGTCTTGATGAAGACTTCCTGCAGCACGTCTTCCGCGTCCTCCTTCCGGAATCCGGATATCGCCATGATATAGCGGAGCAGCTTTTGTTCGTACCGCTTCGCCAGATGCACGAAACACTCGCGGTCACCGAGGGTGTGCCGCACGAGGTCCGCGTCGGACAAGGCATCGAGGTCGACGTTGGGGGGCATGGTCGCACTCTATTATACGCATGAATCCCAAGAAATATTGCATGTCTTGGGCGTATGCGTCCGTTATGGCCGTACCTCGACCGGGGTGCCGACGTCGGAGAAATGATAGATCCACTCCGCGTCCTTCAGCCGCATGTTGATGCATCCATGGCTCATGCGGTAGCCGAAGTTGTTGTGCCAATAGGCGGTATGGATGTAGATGTGCGGAAAGACGCTGAGGTTCCATTTCACGTCCGGCAGGAAGTAGTTGTCGGGATGGTTCGCGCCGTACGACCAGCGGTAGTCCATGAGGGGAATTTTTTTGAGGACCTCGGTCGAGCCGAGTGGCGTCGGGTATTTGTAGGTCCCGGTCGAGACGTAGAACGTTCGTGCGACGCGGCCATGCTCATAGGCGGTCAGGCGCTGTTCCGAGATGTCGACGACGATCTGCCGTTCGGAGGATGTCGGGCCCGAGACGACCGGCGCTTGCGGGATGATGGCGAGCCCGCGTTCCTGTCCGATTCCGACCGATGCCATGGAGAGCGCCCCGCGATACGTCGGGTCATGGACGAGATACACGCCGACCCGTGTCCCGAAGATGTCGAAGATGCGCACCTCGGGCCAGTCGCCGCCATTGCGCGCCGTCGCGATCTCGTCGAAGCCGTCATGGTCCATGTCGAACGCCGCGAGCGTGAGGCCGTTCCTCGCGCTTGGATCGAACGCCCGGAATTCCTTTGCGATGACGCCGGGTCGTTCCGCATAGAACCTCCGGACGACGGGGTCGGTCCAGCTTTCAGGAGCCGCGAGGATGGCCATCCCCTGCGGCGTTCGGACGAGCGCGACGCTCGTGCCGTCGCGCATGCTCGCATCGAAGGCGAAGAAATCCTGACTGAGATTGGACATGGTCCCGTCCCAGACGCGGATATGCGGACCGCCGCTCGGCCCCGGGGAGGTGACGATCTCGTCTCTCCCGTCGCCGTTCAGGTCCCCTACCGCGACATGGACGCCGCCCTGGAAGGTCTCCGCATACGCGAACGCGTCCTCCTTCAGGACACGGACTCCCCTTGCATCGAAGATACGGACGATAGGTGCCATGCCCGGCCCCGGGGAGGTGACGATCTCGTCTCTCCCGTCGCCGTTCAGGTCCCCTACCGCGACATGGACGCCGCCCTGGAACGACCACGGATAGGCGAGGAACGCACGGATCTTGGTCCCGTCCGTCTCGAAGATGTTCACGTAGGGCTGCGCTCCGGGTCCGGCGCCGACGATGATTTCATCCTGTCCGTCGCCGTCCACGTCCCCTGCCGCGATCGATCCGCCGCCCGTGACGGCGCGGGGCAGAGCGGCGAACGACGTCCGTTCCGTGAATGATCGGGTCCAGATGCGGACATCGCCCGGACGGGTCATCTCCGGCGGGACGGCGGGATGTGTCGCTGCATGCCCAGCAGAAGGCGCGACGACAGCCGAGAGCGCAAAAACCGCGGCAATAGCGGATGGCCGTAGGTGTCTAATCGTCATGATGGAATCATATCAGCGTGCCGCAGGGCTTGCTAGGCGTGTTCGTTCGTGTAATAGTCGAACCCTTATCCACCTCACTGCATCGTGCACTATGTCTGATGAACAGCAGGTGACGCCGAGTGTGCCGGCTCCGACCGACGCGCCCGTCGAGACCCCAGCTCCGGAAGCCCCAGCCCCGGAGGAAGCCCCGGCAGAGACGCCGACGGAACCTTCCGCCGACGCGCCGCAAGCCTGACGGATGAAATTCCGACCCCCGCGAAACCGCGGGGGTTTCGGTTTGCGTGAAGCGGCGACCATGCGCTACTGTTTCATCAAATCCCCTAACCCCCCACACGCTATGAAAGTCCGAGACGTGATGGAGCATCATGTCGTCACGGTCAGGCCTGACGACACCTATGAAGACGTGGCGAAACTGCTGAACGAGCATCAGGTCAGCGGCGTACCTGTCGTCGACGCCGAGGGCCGCCTTGCAGGGATGGTCTCGGAGAAGGATCTGTATCGGATCCTGTATCCGTTCTACAGCAGCTACTACGAGCACCCCGTCTCGTACACGGACCTCGAACAGCGCGAAGAGAAAGTGGATGACGTGCGGGCGAAGAAGGTTGAGGTCTTCATGACGAAGGACACCATCTCCATCGAGCCGGATGCTCCGGTTATGCGCGCAGGCGGCATCATGCTCGCGAAGCGCATCGCGCGGCTGCCGGTCGTCGAGGACGGGAAGATCATCGGTCTTGTGTCACGCAGCCGCATCTTCAAGCTTGTGATCAAAGAACAGTTGGGGTTGTAGGTACCGAACGACGACGGGAAAAGGGATATGGCGTGGTATAATTCATGTCGATGGACACGTTTTTTGAGATTGGGTTGATTCTTGCGATCGCGACGGCTGTTGCGGTCGTGATGCAACGCTTGCGCCTCCCGCTCATCCTCGGACATATCCTGACCGGCATCCTCGTCGGTCCGATTGCCTTCGACCTGCTCCGTTCCGCTCAGACCGTCGAGGTGTTTTCCGAATTCGGCGTGACGGCCCTGCTCTTCATCGTCGGCATCGGATTAAGTCCGCGGGTCATGCGCGACGTGGGTCGTGTGGCGCTCGCGGCTGGTATCGGCCAGATTTTGTTCACGGTCATCTTCGGCTTCCTGCTCGTGCGGGCGTTCGGCTTTTCCCTCGTCCCGTCGGCCTTCATCGCCGTCGCGTTGACGTTCTCGAGTACCATCATCATCTCGAAGCTCCTCTCCGACCGGAACGACCTCGAGAAGCTGTACGGTCGCATCGCCATCGGCTTCCTGCTCGTGCAGGATGTTGCAGCCGTCGTCATCCTCATCGGCGTTACGTCGTTCGTGGACGCGTCGGGTGCTCCCCTTCCCGAAGCGCTGGCCTCGCTCGTCGCGAAAGCGTGCCTGATGGCCGCAGTGCTTATCGTCATGGCACTCTGGATCCTGCCGCGCCTCACGCGCCTGTTCGCGACGTCACAGGAATTCCTATTCATCTTTTCCATCGGCTGGGGCGTCGGCCTTTCCGCGTTGTTCCATCAGCTCGGTCTCTCCGCGGAGATCGGCGCCCTGGCGGCTGGCGTGACGCTCGCCTCCTCCCCGTTCCATCACGAGATCGCCGCGAAGATGAAGATGCTCCGCGATTTCTTCATCGTGATGTTCTTCATCCTCCTCGGCTCCCAACTGTCCGTTTCCGGCGTCGAGGAGGTCATCGTCCCGGCTTTGGTCCTGTCGTTTTTCGTGCTCGTCGGGAATCCGCTCATCGTCATGGCCATCCTCGGCGTGATGCGGTACACGCGCAAGACCGGATTCTATGCCGGACTCACGGTCGCGCAGGTGAGCGAATTCTCCTTCATCCTGCTCCTGCTCGGCGTGACGTCGGGCCTTGTCCCACAGGCCGCGCTGACGCTCCTGACGCTCGTCGCCATCATCACCATCGCCGGCTCGTCGCTCATGATCCTGCAGGCGGATCGCATCTACGCGTTCCTCGCGCCCTCGCTCGGCCTCTTCGAACGGGCGTCCGCCGTCGCCGAACGCCGCCGTCGCGAACGCGTCGATGCCCTGCTCGTCGGCTGCCACCGCGTCGGTCAGGATTTTCTTCGGACGCTCGACCGCATGGACCTGTCCACGCTCGTCGTGGATTTCGATCCGGTCGTCATCGAACGCCTCAAGAGCGAGGGAATCCGATGTCGGTACGGAGACGCGGGCGACAACGAGTTCCTCGGCGACCTTGCGTTGGAGAAGCTGAAGGTCGTCGTATCGACGGTCCCGGACTACGATACCAACGAGTTCGTCCTCGCCAAGATTCGTCGCGTGAACGCGAAGGCCATCATCATCGCGCTTGCGCATACCTCGGCGCAGGCGAAGGCCCTGTATCGCGAGGGCGCGACCTACGTCATCATGCCGCATTATCTCGGCGGGAACGTCGCGGCCATGCTCGTGGAGCGACTCGGACATGATCCCAAGAAATACGCGGCCCACCGCGCACGACACCTCAAGCATCTTGCGGGGAGATAGCGTCTGTCGATTGACCAAGAGGGTCCCTATTCCGTCGTCTTCCCGCCGAAGTGTTCCTCGCGGGCCATCGCCTCTTCCTTCGTCGTCCGCACGACGCCGTCCTGATGCTCCGGTGGCGAATAGACGGTATAGAGCTTCAGGTCGTCCGTCTGCGACGTGTTGACGATGTTGTGCTTCACGCCGGCCGGCACGACGACCGCATCGCCGTCGCCGAGTGGGTGCTCGATATCGTTCAGGATTGCCTTCCCCTCCCCTTTGTCGACGCGGAGGAACTGGTCGAGCTCATGGATCTCCTCTCCGATGTCCTCGCCGGGCTTCAGCGACATGAGCACGAGCTGACTGTGCTTGGCCGTGTAGAGGACCTTGCGGAAATCGGTGTTCGCGAGCGTCTCCTGCTCGAGTTTAACGACGTAGCCGTTCATAGATGCGTATCATTGATGAGTAACGGTCTCATTGTATGCGTCTATGCTACGAGGAGGCAAGGACCCTCGCCTCGACGGAACGACGGCCACGAGGTCGATTGCCCGTCGCATCCCCTCCCGGTACGATGGCGACGACCTATGCGCATCCCGACACGAAAATCCCAGCAGCTCCGGGTCCAAGGGGATCGGGACAACGTCATCTCCGCGTGGAAGCTCCAACGGCTCAAGGACGACCTTATTGATCTCGAGAAACGGCAACGGCCGCTCGTGGTCGAGGATCTGGCCGACGCGAGGTCGAAGGGCGACCTGTCCGAGAACGCGGAGTATCAGGACGCGCGCGGAAAACTATCGCGCATGGACAGCCGCATTTTCTCGCTGAAGGAGCGCATCAAGAACGCCTCGATCATCGAGGAGGGTGCGGGGCCGGCTGGCCAGGTCCGTATCGGCTCCACGGTCGTCCTGTCCGTCGACGGGCACCAACGCCAGTATGCCATCGTCGGCTCGCAGGAGACCGATCCCTCGCGCGGCCGCATCTCCTACCTCTCTCCGCTTGGCGCCGCGCTCATGGGCCAGCACGTCGGCGAAACGGTCGTCATCGACACGGGCGACATAAAGACCTCCTACGGCATCGTGGAGGTCCGTTGAGTGGCTTGTGGATCGTCACGCCTCCTCGGACAGGAACCCGATGAGCTTCTTCACGATGTCCTGATGGTGGATTTCGTCGTTCTTGATGTGTTCGACCAGCTCCGCGAAGCCGTTCAGCTTGAATTCCGTCAGCAATTTCCCGCAGTTCTCCTCGGCGTCCTTCTCGTATATGAGCGCCTGTTCGAGGATGGCGCGCGTCTCGTTCTTGGTCCCCATATCAGTCTTTGATCGTCTTCAACCGCTCGAGACCTGCTCGGTGCGAACGGCTCTCGCCGATAAGGGTCGCCAGCAGCTCGCGCGCTTCGTCCTGATGCGTCCCGAACGAATCCAGGAATCCCTCGTCACGGATGACCTTCATGTAGGTATCGATGAAATGGTCCTCGATGAGGATGCCGCGGTCCACGAGTGAGGTAAGGTCTGGCATGGTGTGATGAGGAAATCGGGTCGTATCGGATGAGACGAATGAAGATGCGGGACAGCGGTCACCGTGTATGGTCGACCTTTCCACTATTGATCATCCCAACGGCTTGGGAGAGTCTCTTCAATGAACTTTTCAGGTCCTGGAGGTTTTGAGCGGAGATATCCGTTTCATTCTCTATGGACTTCAGAAGGGTTAGAATCGGGATGATTGCTTTTCTGGCAGGTTCCCGGACCGGATGGTTCGGGGCTTCCGCCGGCGTGAGGTCGATAACGGCATGCAGCTCTGCGAGCGGATAGTCCGATTCGAATGAAGAGACCATGGTCCTGAACTGTTCGACCATCTCTCCTGATTCCTTTCGCAATTCTGGCGGGACGACCTGTTGCGGGGGGTGATCTTTCAACCAAGCTGCGAGTTGTTCCGCGTGACGTTCTTCGGTTGTCAGCTCCTTTGCCTCCATCGGAGGAGGGGCTTTGGGCATGTGTTCATTCATAAATACAATATATCAGCATCGATTCGAAAAAGGAAACTTGACACAAAAAGACGAGGCTTAGCCTCGTCTTTTTGTGTCATTTCTTCGTTCAGTTACACCCGCTGGACGTTGACGGCGCGCGGTCCCTTGTCGGACTGCTCCGTCTCGAACGTGACCGCATCCCCCACCTTGAGTTCCGCGAACATCATGCCGACGAGGGCGGATTCATGGAAGAACACGTCTCCCTCTTGGCCCTCCGGGGTGATGAACCCGAAGTTCTTCTCCGTCAGTGTCTTAATCGTACCGTTCATAGTGGCTGGCGTTGCTGACGTGATATCAGCAAAATGCGTTTATCAAGTACGTAATTCGTACTTCTTGAGCAGGAGTATAGCCCAAAGACGTCTAGAATGGAAGGGCTTACGTCAATCGTGTCGATTTCAGCGATTTAAGGCCCAAAGTGCGGCATTCAGGTAGGTCGCAAAGCTCACCCAGAGGAGATAGGGCACGAGGAGATAGGCAGCCGGTTGAGAGATACGATGGAAGGCGCCGATGGTCACCGCAATGGCGCACCAGAGCGCGACGATCTCGATGAGGGCCAACAGGGGGGTATGGAAGCCGAAGAACAGGATAGACCAGAGCGTGTTCAGCACAAGCTGGAGTGCGAAGACCGACAGGGCGATGCGGACGTCTTTCCGCTCCAGTCCTTTTCGCCAGACGAGGAAGGCGGCGATGCCCATGAAGGCGAAGAGCGTGGTCCAGACCGGTGCGAAGACCCATGAGGGCGGGTTGAGCGCGGGCTTGGCGAGGCTCGCGTACCACGTCGGGATCGAGGGCGTCGTGAAGAGTGAACCGATGATGCCCGCGCCTTCGGAGACGATGATGGCGGCGAGGAGTTTGATGATGTCGTTGCGTTTCATGCTTCAAGTGTACGTCGTGTCGTTGTTGTAAGCAAACAAAAGAGCGAAGCATCGCTTCGCTCTCCTGTCCGATATCTGATTATTTCTTTTTGTCCTTCTTGGTCGCGACCTTGATCTTAGCGACCTTCTTGGGAACTTTCGTTTTCTTGACGGTCTCCTTGGCCTTCACGACCGGTTCGGCGATGACCGCCGGCGCCTCCACGGCTTTCGGTGCGATAGCCTTCAGGATCGCGTCGAGCTTTGCGTTGATGTTCTTGAACTGGTCCGCGTACTGATCCGTCGTCCGCTTCTCCGGTGCGCCTCCGCCCGTCATGCACGACCGGCAATAGATGGGCTTCGCGCCCGTCGGCCGGAACGGGACTTCGCAGTCCTGCCTGCACGTGGCACACACGGCGCTGTACATCCGCTTCTCGTCGGACGGGAAGCGTCGCGCATCCGAACGCATCGGCCCACGTTGATCCGACTCATCATCCTTCTTGAAGCAGTTCCGGCAGAAGATGGCCCTTCCCGGAAGCGGCTTGAACGGGACTTCGCACGGGTCGCCGCATTCGCTGCAGGTTGCCTTGAACATCGGACGATCGTCGCTCCGACCGCCAGAACCCCTGTCCCAGGGCTTCTGCTGACCGAACGACGTACTACCTTTCCGACCGCCTGATCGATTGCCTTGGTGGGATTTGTACATATTGCCATCCTATATACCTCATCTTAGGGAAAAAAGCAAGGGACGGGAGCTGTTCAATCCCCACCGTTTTCTTGAATTTGCAAAAACGCCTCGCCGTGCGGCGAAGCGTCTTTTATGGCTCCGAGGGTGGGGATCGAACCCACGACCAAGGGATTAACAGTCCCCTGCTCTACCGCTGAGCTACCTCGGAATATCGTACAGAGCCGTCAGAATATATCCGAATGAACGGCGTCGGTCAAGTGCATCTACGTCTGTTTTTTCCCGACGAGGAGGCTTGCCATGAAGAGGATGAGCGCGGTCAGGACGATGGTGCCGCCGCTCGCGAGGTCCAAGGCCACGGACGCGACGAGGCCGACGGCGACCGAGACGAGCGAGAAGCCGACCGCGATGACCATGGTCGCGAGGAAACTCCGGCGCAGCTGCATCGCCGCGAGGACCGGGATGACCATGAGCGCGCCGATGAGCAGGGCGCCGACGATCTGGATGGAAAGCGAGATGGCGAGCGCCGCGAGCGCCATCTGCATCGCGTTGTATACCCGCACGCGGATGCCTCCGGCGCGCGCGAGGTCCTCGTCGAACGCGATGAGGAACAGACGGCGGTACGTCACCGCGACGAGCATGAGGGCGAGCGTCACGAACCCCGCGAGCACGGCGACGTTCGTCCAGGTCACGGTCGTGATGCTCCCGAAGAGGTATTGCGTGAAGTTGACGTTCAGCCCCCGTCCCAGTCCCACGAGGATGACCGCGATCGCGAGCGAGCCGGAGAGGAACAGGGCAAGGACGGATTCGCCGAAGAGTCGGCCGCGCGCGCGGAGTTCCTCGATGCCGATGGACGCCAACACGGAGACCGCCGCCGCTCCGTAGACGGGGTTCGTGAGTCCGCCGAGGATGCTGGCGGCCACGCCGACGAGCGAGACGTGCGCGAGCGTGTCGGCCATGATGGCGTATCTGCGGACGACGAGGAACGTGCCGATGACGGGCGCGACCACGCCGATCAGGAGCCCCGCGAGCAGCGCGCGGTGCATGAAGCCGTAGCTGAAGATGTCGAGGACGTCAGGTGTCATGGGTATGGAAATGCTTGGTCCTGCCAGCCGACGTGCCGCGTTCCGAACCGGCATGCATCCCGTCGGGACAGACCATATGGCGGTTCAGGCAGATGATGTCGCTGGCCTCCTTCTCGATGATGTCCACGTCATGCGTGAC
The DNA here is from genome assembly GCA_018830865.1 of Patescibacteria group bacterium. Taxonomy (GTDB): domain Bacteria; phylum Patescibacteriota; class Patescibacteriia; order 2-12-FULL-60-25; family 2-12-FULL-60-25; genus JAHJRN01. The sequence goes on from JAHJRN010000030.1 coordinate 31,951, forward strand.
GAACAGGATGGTGAGACCCTTCGCGTTGAGGCGTCGCAGCAGGCCGTAGAAGTCGCGTTGCGCATCCACGTCGACGCCTTCAAACGGTTCATCGAGGAGAAGGATGCGGGCTTCCGCGGCGAGAGCTCTCGCGATGAGGGCCCGCTGCCGTTGGCCGCCGGAAAGCTCGCGCATGAGGCGATTGGGCAAATCCGCGATGCCCGCATCGTCGAGCGCCTTCTGGACGGCATCGCGGTCGCGTCCCGTGAGGCTCCGGAATAGGCCGAGCCGCGGCGTCCGGCCGCTTTCCACCACTTCCCTGACCGTGGCCGGGAACGCGGCGGCCCGCGCGGCGGCTTGTTGCGGGACGTATCCGATAGAGGCCTTCTTCCTGAACGAATCCGGTGGTTCGCTCTGAATCAGCACCCGACCGGCGTCCGGGACGATTTCGCCGATGATGAGACGTAATAGCGTGGTTTTCCCTCCCCCGTTCGGTCCGATGATGCCGACGTATTGGCCCGCGTCCACCGTGAACGTGATGTCTTCAAGTACCGGCCGTTCGCCGAAGCCGAAACGGACGTCTTCGAACCGGATGAGCGGATGGCGTTTCATCGGCATCTCAAGGCGTCGGTCAGGTTCGAGAGGTTCGCGCGCATGACCGTCAGGTAGGTCTCCCCGGTCGCGAGTTCGTCTGCCGTGAGTCCACCGATAGGATTCAGTACGAGCGTCCGCGCGCCGGTCTCCGCGGCGAGCGTCTCGGAAAGCTTCGGACTCACGAAGGTCTCCGTGAAGACGACGTCGAGCCCCTTCGTACGGATGACGTCCGCGAGCTCCGCGAGGGTTTTGGCCGACGGCTCCTCCACGGGCGAGATGCCGCGGACCGCGAGCGAGGTCAAGCCGTAACGCGCGTCGAGATAGCGGAACGCGTCATGCGAGACGACGATCTCATGGAGGTCGCAGGTCGCGAGGCCGTCGCGGTAGGTCGCATCCAGGTCCTGTAGGTCCGACATCGTCGCGTCCGCGTTCGTCCGATAGGTCGCGGTATGGTCCGGGTCGATGCGGACGAGCGCATCTCGGACGAGGGCGGTCGCGTCTTGCATGAATACCAAGTCGAGCCAGACGTGCGGGTCGTCGCCCGCGTCGATGCGCGGCGCCCGTGCGGCGAACGTGATGGTCTCGGCCCCTGCCCGCGCGATCTCGGGTTCAATGCGTTCGGCCCAGACGTCGATGCCGTTCCCGTTCAGGAGGAAGAGCCGAGCCCCATGCGCCCCGACGATGTCCCGCGGGGTCGGTTCGTAGTCATGCGGTTCGGCGCCGGGCGGGGTCACGATCGTGACCTCGACGAGGTCTCCCCCGACGCGTTCCGCGAGATACCCCCACGGATAGATGGTCGCGACGACGGGGATGCGTCCTGCGTCCTCCGCCCCGCGTCCCGCGTCTGATAAAGGCGACCAGAAGCCGGCGGAACGGAGAAGGAAGAAGACGAGCGCGAAGGCGAGGACACCGAAGACGGCGTACGTCACATACACACCTCGCGAGATGCCTTGGGGTTCGGACATAGATTCGGACATAGATTAGTAGTCGATGAGTTTCTTCACCATGGGATGCTGTTGGATCTTTTCCATGGCCTTCGCCTCGATTTGACGGATACGCTCGCGCGTGACATCAAATTCCTTGCCGACCTCCTCGAGCGTATGCGAGACGCCGTCCACGAGCCCGAAGCGCATCTCCAGGATCTTCTGTTCGCGCGGGGAGAGGTCCTTGATGATGTCGCCGACGTAGTCCTTGAGGAGCTGGAGCGCGGCGGAGCGATCCGGCGTGACGTTCTTCACGTCCTCGATGAAATCCTCGAGCGTCGAGTCCTCGTCATCCTCCCCGACCGACGTCTCGAGCGAGACCGTGTCCTGCGAGATCTTGATGATGTGCCGCACCTTGATCACGTCCTCGCCCATCTCCGCCGCGATTTCTTCAGGGAGCGGTTCGCGTCCGAGGTCCTGGATGAGTTGACGTTCGATCTGCTGGAACTTGTTGATGGTCTCGACCATGTGCACCGGGATGCGGATGGTGCGGCTTTGGTCCGCGAGCGCACGCGTGATGGCTTGGCGGATCCACCAGGTCGCGTAGGTCGAGAACTTGTAGCCTTTGCGGTATTCGAATTTCTTCACGGCACGGAACAGACCGATATTCCCCTCCTGGATGAGGTCGAGGAGCGAGAGCGACTTGCCGATGAACTTCTTCGCGATGGAGACGACGAGCCGCAGGTTCGCCTCGATGAGTTTCTTCTCGGCTTCCTTGTCTCCTTTTTCCTTACGTTTGGCCAACGCAACTTCCTCCTCCGCGGTCAAGAGCGGGATTTTGCCGATCTCGCGCAGGTACATCTGGATATGGTCGGCCGTAAGGTCGAACGGATCGAGCTTGCCGCGCTTGTCGTCGTTGCTGTGCATCAGCTCCATCACGTCATGCCGTTCCTGACCGCGTCCAAGGACGCCCTCCTTCATCTCGATGACGTTGACGCCGGCCCCGTCGAGACGGTCGATGAAGTTCTCGTACGTCACGATGTAGTCCTCGATGTCCGGGAAGCTGTAGAGGACTTCGTTCTCCGTGAGGAAACCGCGCGTGCGCGCTTTCTCGAACAGCCGGTCGAGCGCCTTCTGTGAGGGCGCTGGAACCCTGACGTACGGTTTGCGCGGCTTTTTTTGGACGACCTTCGGTTTCGCCGTCGTCTTGGCGACGGGCTTCTTCGGCGCGGGCCGGCGCACCGGGCGACGTCGAATCAGGCGCTTCTTCTGCGCCGGAGCCTTCTTTTTGGACGTGGGTTTCTTCATACGGTCGTCGCGTCCGGAAACGGCAGGAGTCCCGCCTCGTCATGCAGGATGACGGCGGAAGCCACCGGGATCGGACGGAAACGTGAGTTACGTATTTAACGATCGGTACTGCGTGAGCAGCTCGTTGATCCGGACGGTATCGCCGGCGAGTTCCGCCTCACGCATCTCTAGTTCGAGGCGTCGACCTTCCTGCGTCAGGAATTCGTCGCGCAAGGCCGTCGCCGACGTCGTCAACTCCTCCTGGAGCTTCGACGGGCTCTGGTCCTCGAATTCGCGGTCCGCGAGGATCGCGAGATACTGTGAAATGTCCGAATCGCCTTCTTGGCGCAGAGGATACATCGCGAGGATCGATTCCGCAAGGGATTTGAGCTCCGGCCGGATCTCAAGGATGGCCAAGACACGTTCCCGCAGCATCTCCTCCCGCGACTTCTTGGGATGGGGGTCTTCCGCGCTCGACCGTCCGTCCGTCTGCGGCCGTGAAGGCGCGGTCGCGCTGGTCCTGACGGTCGAAGACGATGCTGAAGTCGTTCGCAAGGCATCGCGCAGGGCGTCGGCGGAGACGGTCAGGTCCCCCGCGAGGCGTTCGATCCATGCATCACGTTCTACGGCGTCGTGGATGCGGCGCAGTTCCGGCAGGATGGCGCGTGCGATGGTCTTCTTCCCTTCGGGCGTATGGATATCCTTCCCGCGGAACGCGTTGCGGTACAGCCACTCGACGATAGGGACCGCTCCCGCGATGGCGTCCTTCCAGAGCGCGACATCCTTGCGGACCGCGTCGTCCGGATCCTTTCCCGCTTCCGGCGCGAGTGTGATGACGCGGATGTCGAAGTCCAGGCCGCGCGCGAGGTCGAGGCCGCGGATGGTCGCCGCGTTGCCTGCCGCATCCGCGTCGAACGCGATGGCGAGCCGCCGCGTGAACCGTTTGAGGAGCGAGAGCTGTTCGCCGGTCAGCGCCGTGCCGGACGAGGCGACCACGTTGGTCACGCCGAACTGGTGCGAGGAGACCGCGTCCATGTTACCTTCCACGATGACGGCGAGGTCCTGGCGCTTGATGTCGCCCTTCGCCTTGTCCAGCCCGTAGAGGATGAGACTTTTTTTGTATACGGACGTCTCCGGCGTGTTCACGTACTTCGCTTCCTGTCGTTTTTCTGATGAAGGGATTCCTCCGCTCCGCTGCGCTTCGGTCGGAATGACAGGAGGGGGCGTGTCGAGGATGCGACCCGTGAAGCCGACCGGGTTCCCGTGCACGTCGCAGATGGTGAACATGAGACGGTCGCGGAACCGGTCGTAGATGCTGCCGCGCTCGGACCTGCCGACGAGGCCGGTCTTCAGCAGTTCCTCCTCGGTCACGCTCTTCTCCTTCAGCGCGTCGGTCAGGTTCGTCCAGCCGTCCGGCGCGTAGCCGATGCGCCAGAGATCGCCCGTCAGCCCGTCGATGCCCCGTTTCGCCACGTAGGCGCGTGCGGCCTCGGCGCGCGGGTCCTTGAGGAGGATGGCCCGGAACCATCTCGCCGCGAGGTCGTTCACCTCATGCATCCGTTTCCGTTCCGTCGTCTTGGTCGGGTCGAACGCCGGCAGCTCCACGCCGGTCTTCTGCGCCAGGAGCTCCAACGCCTCGCGGAATTCCATCCCTTCCATCTTCATCACGAAGCTGATGACGTCGCCACCGATGTCGCAGCCGAAACAGTGCCACGACTGCCGCGGCCGGTTGGCATAGAAGCTCGGCGTCTTCTCGTGATGGAACGGGCACAGGCCCTTGAAGCTACCCGAACCGGCCGGCTTCATCGGTAGGTATTCCTGGACCACGTCCACGATGTCCAGACGGGACTTGACCTCCTCCACGGGTTCCATGGCGATACCTTACACGAGAGAGGAAAGAGAAGCGAGACGATGTCATCCCGAGCGAAGCCGAGGGAACCCTTCAGGCCCATAAAGGGTTTCCTCCACTCCCTCGTCGGACTCGGTCGGTCGGAATGACAGGGGGAGGGGTTTCCTCCACTCCCTCGTCGGACTCGGTCGGTCGGAATGACAGGGGGAGGGGTTTCCTCCACTCCCTCGTCGGACTCGGTCGGTCGGAATGACAGGGGGAGGGGTTTCCTCCACTCGTCGCAGA
>JAHJRN010000039.1 GCA_018830865.1 Patescibacteria group bacterium
AAGCCGTTGGCGTTAGTGGCCAAAACCTTAAGCGCGTTGGTGATCATGTTGGCGAAAGTAGGGTTTTCAGCCGAGCCCCGGTCAATGCTGGGGTTGCCTGGCGTGTCGGTCACCACCCGGTTCTCAAAGTCGCCGCCCGGGCCGCCGTACAGGCCGAAAAGCTTCTTGCTATCGGCCACGGCCTGGCCCGCCGCCGCGTCCAAGGAGGAGTTTCCGTCCACACCCTTGGCGCGTTCCACCACCACATATGAGCCATTGGCCTTCATGGTGTCGACCAAGCTCTGGGGGAAGTATTTCTTGGCCCAGCCGGGATGGCCCGAGCCGATGGCCACGTCGATGCCGCAGGTGGTGAGCTGCTCGGCAATGGTGGGGGTGGGGGAAGATCCCGTGTTTTTTTCCGGGGAGTAGTTGTTGCGGTTCACGTTATGGGCATACACCGCCGCCGGAGTGGCGTGGTTGATCTGCACGGTGCTCACCGCGCCAAAGGAAGCGCCCATCTGCTGTTTCATCAGCTCGCCTATGGTGGCGATGGCGCCATTCGCCGGGTCTCCCGGCTGCCAGGCGATGTTGCCGTCGTCGGTTTTCACGCCGGTGTATAGGGCGGTGGCGGCCGAGGCGGAGTCCGTGGCCGCGGGTTTCTTGCCACCCAAAAGCTTGCTCAGGTAGTAACGATCCTGCATTTTGCCGGTTTTCTGAACCGGTGAAGGAGCAGTGTTGCCGGTGGCCGGATCATAACCCACATGGGGCTGGAAGCTAGAGGGCGAGTACTCGCCATTCCAACGATAGTCCCAGTTCTCTGCGTAAGCATTATAAGCGCTAACGTCCCAGGTGGAAGCATAAGTCTGATAGGGCAGGCCGTGGAAGGAAAGACCGCTGTCGCCGCCGGTTAGATAGCGGCTGCCCGCTATCTCGTGCTCCAAGTTCATGCCGTCGCCAATAATAAGGATGACATGCTTGGCAGGTGCGGCAACAGCGCAGGACGCGCCCAAACACAGCATCGTTGCCGCCAGCAGGGCGAAAAGCATGCCCCGCAGGGAAACATCTCTTTTTTTGCTCATCGGGAATAACCTCCTAAAGTTATTAACAAGCTAACGGCCCGGCTGGAGCCATATCTTCAGCCAGGCTTAGAAGCCAACTTTAGGAGAAAATTGTTACGAACCGGCGGCGATAAAGTGCCATTCAAACAGATATTATGTCGATATAATGTAATTGTTTTGTAACAATATTAATCCGCATAATAATCCCAAGCAATAATTAATAATTAGGATTAAATTAATTTCATAAATCTAATAGCTCCAAAATATCCCGTCAGGCTTGATTTAAAAAACCGCCGCCGACGCCAGCCTGACGATCGGCGGTTTTGCTCACGCGTTACTTTAAGTTGGGCCAACCGCTCCTCGCGCTACGCGGCCTGCTTGCCCAGCGGGGCGGATGGCCTTCAGCCATAATTCCTATAGACTTGCTTGCCCGGCAGCCTGACCTGGTTTATTATTGCTCCGCATGCCCCTGGCCGGCTTACCCAGGCGGGAGCCTTTCCGTTTGGCGGCCGCTTTGGCCAAACCGGTTAACGCAAAAAACAATGCCCGTTATGTTTTCCTTGGTATTACTGGGATATAATAGTAGGCAATCAAGGCCAAATCTTACAGAAACCGGCCGTCACCGATATTGCTATGCCTGGCGGACCAACCCGGCCCACCGGCCCAAGCAAAAGCAATCACCTTAGAGGATCTGATGAATCTTAATATGCGAAGCTCTACCTTTTATCTATCCTTCTGGGGTTTGTTGGCCGCCGCCATGGCCGGCGCTGCCTTGGGCCTGTGCAGCCAGCTCTATTACTTAAGCTACGTTAGTCTTGAATCCCCGGCCCTGCGCCTATGGCTGGGCCCCATCGGCGGAGCCATTGGCGGCATGCTCTTGGCCTTTGCCATGGGCTTTCTCATTGCCAAACTAACTAAGCTGCCCGAGGACTTGTCCGGCAAGCTGGCGGGCTGGGCACTTCTGGCGGCCAGCGCGCTGTCGCTTCCATTCTGGT
>JAHJRN010000071.1 GCA_018830865.1 Patescibacteria group bacterium
CAGTATGAGCATGAGTAGCTAGAGCAGTTCCAGCAAAAGTTGGGGTTACGGAATTCTCGGAAACTACTCTACCTGCTGTGGCGGCTGCTCTAACTCTATCTCCAACAGCAATTGCTCCGTCAGCAGTAACCTCAGCTCTACCATAAATAATCACTTCTACGGTAGCCCCAGGGGCTGCCGCCTTATTGGCTACTCCTACTATTTGAGGAGCATTGGCATTAGTAGCCCGAGAAACAGAACCGGCGGCGCTGATATAGACTGCCTCCCCGGCACTAATTGCCTCGGCAGCAGTAAAGGTTAAAATTAACTTATCCTGTTCAGTTATCATCTTACCAGCTCCTTCCTACCTCTAAGATTCCATTATTTGTTAACCGACCATTTATGGTTAGAATCCCCTTAATGGTAGTGAAACCATCATTACGATAAACTCCATTTACAGTAAGGTTATTAAATGCCACTTCAGCGCCTGAGCTGATAAAGAAATTTTCAGCTGAAGCCACAGTTTCATCTATTGCTTTGTAGTAAAACTCTCTACCAATATCCTCCCTAGTAGCCGGATTTATCTGTATCCCAGCCACATTCTTTTGCCCCACCGGGTCGGTGATCTTTGTTACTTCAGCTATCGGTTCGCTGGTAGTTTGAACTCTTGGGGTCCTACCTGCCATTAGCCTTTCCTCCGGGCCCAGCCTTTCAGATAATAGCCAACCTCAACATCTGTCGTCCCAGTATTGCTTATTCTCAAGATAATGTTCCAGTCTCCACCTTCCCTGAGCCTCTTTCCGTGTGAGAAGGCTACTTCGTTTAACTCATATTTAACTCCACCAAATATCCAGTAGTAGCTGCAGTTAGCACGAGTATCGCAGTAAAGCTCGGTGATAACTATCTCGAAGTCTCGACGGAGAGTGAAAGTAACTGTAAGAGCGGTCCCTGCGGGCACCGTGTCTGTGTCTGGGGTAAAGAACTGGATATCTTCTCTAGCTGGATAAGTATCAGCAATACGCTCCAGAAGAGCAATAATCCTATCAGCTTGCTTTCTATCCATCATAGTTTTTCTACTTCCCTCTCTATCTTCTCAACAACCTCAGCACCACTCTGCAGCTCAAGTTGCAGCTTCTCCCCCTTCTTTACCTTTTTCTTCAACCACATTTCTACTTGCTTATTGCGATCTTCCATAGCTCCTCCAGATATTAAAAAGGGAGCTACCTTAAAGAGGCAACTCCCCTCAGCTACCTCACTGGTAGCAAGTTTATCTTCCAACCAGGAACTAGATTGTGGAGCGGAAGCGGCTAGTCTCCAGCTTGAAGTAGCTAGTGCTCTCGCTAACAGTGGCATCATCGTTAATTACCAGGGCAATGTAGAACTTCTCCTCTACTGCCAGATCACGCTGGAGAGCTAGCCTCGCCATCTTGTCCACATCTTGAAACTCTTTACTGGCAACATAGAGGGCAGGTCCATAGATCGCCTTCTCATCGGATTCACTTTGGTCCCTAATCACTATCTTAATGCGGCAAGTACCATTCCCAACCTCCGCTGGGGAGGTATCCCGAACATAAGCGGCGAAGCGATGCTCAGGCTTCAGGACGTGGGCCTGTCCAGTCGGCACCTGATATTTCCAGATGTCTGACCATTTATTAGCCACTCCATCTGCCCTATTCCCTGCTGGAATAGCTACAGTATCCGCAGAGGTAAGCGTCCAGCTTTCTTCTTTTATTTTTACCATAGTATATCCTCCTATGCCTGTATTGTCTTCCGCACTTTAGCGATATACATCTCGAAGTAACTATCTGAAGCATCAATAGTAGCATCATCCTTGGCAGCGATAACCAAGAACTCTCTCTCGTTGATTGCTACGCCAGCCTCTGGTACCCTCAACCTTGCCTTTAGGTCTTTGTCTTGGAATTCCTTGGAGGCATAATATAGGTCGGGTCCATATACCAGAAGCACATCGCTTTCGCTTGAGTCTCTCTTCTCAATCTTTACCTGACAGGTTGGGTTCCCAACCTCCGCCGGAGAGGTATCCTCCAAGTAAGTGCTGAAGCTATGCTGAGGCTTCAGGATAAGGGCTACGCCCTGTGGCACCTGGTATTTCCAGATATCGCTCCACAGGTTTGCAGTACCATCTGCTTCGGCTATAACTGGATCTAAATTGGTAAGCCTAAAGGGTTGCTCGATTACTTCTGCCATATTATCCTCCTTATCTTGATGCCCAGATTTTATGTTTGCGTTTGAATTCTTCTACTCTCTTCTCTTTGCCAGGAAGAGGTAGCTTTTCCTCAAATAGGGTATGCCTTATCCGCTTGCAGCTCAATTTGAAGTAGCAATCGGAGGCATCGATAACTCCAGCAGTGGATCTAACCTCGATAACAAGCCAGTGATCCTCTGGGAGCACTATTTCCCGCTCAATATCTGGATGAGCGAACTTGGTAATATCTTGGAAATCCTTTATCTGGGCATATTGAAGGGGTCCAAAGATTGTCCTTCGACCCTCTTCCGAGGCATCCCTAACCTGAACCCTCACTCGGTCGATTGCCCTAACCTCACTTGCCACAGTGTAAATCCAGATTTGGTCTCCAAGGGTAGCAGCCGTCCCTGCCCCGGTTACCGCTGATACCCTTCCCCTTACCCAATAGAAGTTGAAGCCCAGAACAGTGGTCTTTGCCCAATCGGCGGGAATTGCCCAAGAGATATTGTAAGTTCCCGCAGCAGCGGAGAAGTTAGAAGTGCCATCAACTACACCCAGTAGGGCTACCCAGGCAGTGCCATTCCAGTATTCCCAGGTAACAGTCCCTACGCCATCTCCGCGGGTGCTATACTTCACGACAGTTAAATTAAAGGGATGCCTGTAGCCGATGTATAGGGCGTCGCCAGCTGTCATCACGGCAGGTAGAAGGACTACATCATTTACAGTAGCATTGTTAGCGTCAACGGTCTCGTTGGTCTGGGTACCGCCGTCATCAGATACACAACCGCCAACACCCTCCTGGAGGTATTGAAGATAAGCAGAGAAGAAGTCTATGGGCTTCACTACGTAGCTAAAGCCTATTGGAACCTTGTAGCGGAAGAGGTCATCCCATTCAACTAGGTCTTCTCCTGGCTCGACATCCACGCCTGACATCCCAGGTGTAAGCTGGGTGATCTCAAAACTTTCTTCCTTCACCTGTGTCATAATCTCCTCCTCTATGAAGCATTGGGGTAGTGCTTCCTGATAAAATCGGTGATAGGATTGCCAGTGGTAGCAACTTCAGTACTTTCTGGCTCAACCCTAGTCTCTTTTGCCCTTAATATAGTGCGGTCAACAAAGGTAGCGAGGACAATTGCTAGGAATATGGTGAGAAGAATACTCCAGTCTATGCTCATTTGCCCCCCTATTTAGCGGGGGAGAGGAACCACTATAGTCCCTCTCCCCATCGGTGTCATGCAGCTCGGCGCTTGAGCCAATCAGCGAGGAAGACACCGCCTACCACAATAGCTAGCAAGATTGCTATGCCTAGTAAGCTCTTTGTGTCCATATGTCCTCCTTCCTTTCACAGTATAGGATGTTCACCCTCACTACAATAGGATAATCTTAAGCGTAGCTGGAAGTAAATAAAATTTCCTTAAGTCATTGTTTTTACTCAAGGAAACTTATATAATAGAATAAAGGAGGAGAAATGGCTGAGGAGAAAGTTCCAGTTGAAAAGGGTGAAGTATCCCCAGTGCAGATGGAGGAGATAAAAGCTGGGGAATTCTATACTATACAGGAGATTGCTAATAAACTGCGATTCTCTGAGGCTTGGATAACCTATCTTGTCCAGGATGGGCGAATTAAGGGGATTAAACCTATTGGGGGAAGGTGGAGAATACCACGAAGTGAGTATGAAAGGCTAACTACTCAAGGGATACCACCCCTACCAAGAGAGAAGATAAGACCAGCAGTTACTGAGATTGAAGTGGATGAGAAGCTAGGAGGGATTATTACCGAGGAGAAGCCGAAG
>JAHJRN010000031.1 GCA_018830865.1 Patescibacteria group bacterium
ATCGATATTGATGAAGATTCGCGTCCCGAGGTCATCCGAGGGATCTTCCTATATACCGCATATACCGTAGCCTCTCCGGCATGACGCTGCGGCTCGCTTGAAGGTCCTTCGACTCGTCGGACTCGCTCAGGAAGCGAATACCCTCTATCGATATTGATGAAGATTCGCGTCCCGAGGTCATCCGAGGGATCTTCCTATATACCGCATATACCGTAGCCTCTCCGGCATGACGCTGCGGCTCGCTTGAAGGTCCTTCGACTCGTCGGACTCGCTCAGGAAGCGACTGTACAGACAGCAGGAAGCGAATGTTTATCACAGGAAGCGAATGTTCATATGTCTTGAAGATCCTTTGGTTTAGATCCGCTACGCTCAGGACGTGACCCCCTTCCTAATATAGGCCCGTCCCCATGAGGATGCTTGACGGGCAAATATGATATACTCCACCGCAGAAACGAAGAACATATCTTTTTTACCTATGGAACAACACCTCGGTGCCGTCATTACGGGCCAGGAGGAGCTGGTCAAGCGCCCACTTCTCGCGAAGGTCCTCGGGTCGGTCGTCGACGTCTGCCTCTACACGGCGGTCGTCCTCGTCCCTCTCTTTTTCATCCCTCTCGCGCCTGACGTGCTCGAGATCGGCAAGCAGACCCTGCTCGCCGTCCTCATGAGCGTCGCGCTGGTCGCGTGGCTGGGACAAGCCCTGAGCGTCCGGTCGTTCTCGCTCGCGCGGTCCTGGCTGCACCTCGTGGTCGCCGTCTTCATCCTCGGCTATCTCGGGACGTCGCTCGCGTCGTCCGACCGTTACCTCTCGCTCGCCGGGAACTTCGGCCAGATGCAGTGGGCGTTCGCGACCGTCCTCGCGTTCGCGGCGTTCTACCTCCTCATGTCGAACGTCGTGAAGGAGACGGCCAAGCTCTACCATTTCCTGCTCGCGTTCCTCGCATCGTCGACGCTCGTCGGCCTCATCGGGTTCCTCTCGCTCGTCGGCCTGCATCCGTTCGGATGGGTCGGGGACTTCGCGGCGCAGCAAGGCTTCAACACCATCGGCAACATCAACTCGTTCGGCGTCTACATGACGATCCCGCTGGTGCTCGGCGCGTCGCTCATGGTCTTGGGCTGCAAGGACCGCGCATGCATCCTCGGCCGGAAGGGGTCGAAGAGCGTGGCGGCCAAGGTCCTTGTCTGGGCCTCCATCGCCGTAGCGTTCCTCGTCGCCGTGGTCATCGATTTCTGGGTCATCTGGGCGGCCATCCTGTTCGGGACCGCACTCATCGTCGCCATCCCGTTGGTGCGGAGCCGTCGCATCGACAAGCCCGTCCAGCTCATCGTCCCGGGCCTGCTCGTGGCCGTGTCCGTCATCCTCATCCTGTTCCGTTCGCCCATCGACCTGAACCTGCCCGCCGAGGTCTCGCCGTCCGCGGCGGCATCGTGGAGCATCGCGCGCCAGACCCTCCAGGACGCCCCGCTCTTCGGATCCGGTCCGGGCACGTGGATCAACGACTACGCGATGTACCGATCGCCGGCCGTGAACCTCTCGCAGTTCTGGAGCGTCCGGTTCGAGCGCGGCATCAGCACGTTCCTCACGTTGCTCGCCACCATCGGCCTCATCGGCATGGCGCTTTGGCTCATGCTGCTCGTCTCGGCCGTCGGGAAGAGCGCGCTCCATCTCTCGCGTGAGCGGGACGGCGACGCGTGGCAGGCGTACCTCACGGTCTTCACCGGTTGGGCGACCGTGGCGTTCATCTCCTTCATCTATAACTACAACGTTTCGCATCACTTCGTCTTCTGGTTCCTGCTGGCACTGCTTGCGTCGCTCGTGGGTCGCGGGTCCTTCACCTGGGACATGCGCAAGTCGGCCGTGAATTCCGCCATCGTCTCCCTGCTCTTCATCCTGCTCTGCGTCGGGAGCGTGAGCGTGCTGTGGCTCTCGGGCCAGCGCATGGTCGCGGAAGCGCGGTTCGTGGGATCGGTGCAGATGTACAACGAGGGTCAGCCCATCAAGGATGCCATCACAAAACTCGAATCGGCCATCACGCTGAACGGGAACGTCGACACCTATTACCGGAATCTCTCGCAGGCCTACCTCATCTACGCCAGCCAGGAGATGCAGGTCGAGCCCGATGAGGAGCGCACGAAGCGCGTGAACGACGCCATCAGCTCGGCTGTCACGGTCGCGCAGAAGGCGACCGAGATTTCGCCGAGGAACGTCAACAACTGGGCGAACCTCGCGCTCGTCCTCCAGTCTATCTCCTCGTTCTCGCGTGGCGCGGACGAGAAGGCCATGGAGATGTACCAGGAGGCCATGAAGCGCGAGCCGAACAACCCGACATTCATGAACGAGATCGGCAAGCTCCACCTCCTCCGGTCCGACGCGTACCGCACATTGCTCGAATCGACCGACGAAGCGGTCAAGCAGGATGCGGAGGCAAGCGTGAAGCTCGAGCTCGATTTGGCGGCGGAGGCCCTGAACCAGTCCATCGCCATGAAGGCGGACTACGCGCCCGCGCACTACAACCTCGGCCTCGTGTACGAGCGCCAGGATCGCGTGCAGGACGCCATCGTCAAGCTTGAACAGGTGCTCTCTGTGGAACAACAGAACGTCGGTGTGGCGTTCCAGCTTTCCATCCTCTACTACCGCAACAACGAGAAGGACAAGTCGCGCATCATGCTCGAACAGATCGTCTCGATGGACCCGACGTATTCCAATGCCCGTTGGTACCTCGCCTCCTTATATGAGGAGGAGGGGAAAATCGACGAGGCCATCGATCAGGTCCAGCGTGTCGCCGACCTGAATCCGGGCGAGGAGACGGTCACGAAACGGCTCGATGCGCTGATGCAGATGCGTGACGCGAAGCTGAATCCGTCACCGGTACCGTTGCCGGAGCCTGTTCCGGAACCCATCGCGAATCCGCCCGGACAGGAAGAGGTGACCACCCCGTAGCATATGTCGGGCTCGTGGCGGGAGCGGATCCGGTCGATGCTCCACCGCGAGCCGAGGGGTTCGGGTTCGTTCGACCCCGCGTCGTTCGAACGTCTCTGCGCCGAGGATCCGTCCTCGGCGCGTGATGCGTTGATGCGGGATCAGCGGGACCTGCTCGATGAGTTCGAACGGACGTACGCCCTGCATCGCGCGAAGGTCGCGGACCTCGTGGCGCGCGCGGAAGGGATGCCGGCGACCGATATCCGTCGGGAGGCGGCCGCTTTGAGGGAATCGCAGGACGCCATCCGCCGCATCCTCCGCCGCATCGACGCATCTGCCCAGTCGGCATCGGACCTGATGGCGGAACTTCGGGAGTGGGAAGCGCGGGAAGGTGAGGACGGTACGCGTCATGCGGACCATCCGGACGTGCGCGCAGAGATCATCCGGTCGGAGCTGCGCTCTCGCGGGCATCAGACCGACCTTCAGGCGACACCCATCGAAGAGAGTCCGTTCGGCAGGCTCGGGTGTGCGATATCGGAACCGCATGTGGTCACGGCGTTCTCGGTCGCGCCGCCCTCCGAGGACGCGTTCGACCGCGATGCGGACATGGGTGAGATGACATCTTGCGACACGGAGACGCTTATCCGCCTCATCCGCGAGACGACGCGCGAGGCCGAACGCTGGCACGGACAGCCGGAACAGGACCACGAGGTCGTGGACGACCTCCGCCGCCTCCGCGATCTGCATGCCATCCTGAAACGCCTCGATCGTGAAGGGGGCGCGACGAGGGACCGCATGACCCTCGCTGTGCGGATGCGATGAGCTATCGTCATACACACGAAAATCCCGCCTGTCGGCGGGATTCCTGTTGGTGGACCCTAAGAGGCTCGAACTCTTGACCTCTTCCATGCCATGGAAGCGCTCTACCAGCTGAGCTAAGGGCCCTCGGTGGTGACGAGGATGCCATATCCGAGGGGGAGGCGTCAATTGATGGTGTCATCCCTCGACATGGCACACGATTTTTGTTATGGTCATGTCAGAACCTTCGAAAACCAAAGAAGGTCATAGAGGAGGAATTCGCATGTCGCGACTCTTGAAGATTCTGATTCTCTTCGCATTCGTCTTCGTTCCCTCGCTTGTCGCGTCATGCACCTGCGATGAGAACGGACCTAACCCGATGACGACCACGTCCACGACGACCGGCATTACCGGTTCCGGTGGGCTCGGAGGCTCCGCTGGCCATGGTGGTGCGGGTGGTTCCGGCGGTTCGACCGCCGTGGGCCCTTGGGGCAACGGTCCGGGACGTCCCGGTACGGTTTTTTCGCTCGTGCGGGATATCCCGCTCGTCCAAGGGATGTCGTCGCAGAACCAGCTACGCACCCGAGGTGCGACGAACAAGTGCACGGGCGAAGGAGGGTCAGCCGGCGGTTCAGTCGGTGGCATGGGAGGATTCGGGGGAAGCTCGCCTGTCGGCGGCGCTGGCGGTTCCGGCGGCGCCGGAGAGCTTCCGTGGTGCCCGACGGACTACACGCCGCTTCAGCCGACGCTCGACCTGTCGGGCATCGACCAGACGAGCATCCAGCTCGCCTTCACGACGACACCTATCTTCCAGCCGTTCGACAACTACGTGTCGTGCGATACGGCCCGACAACCGATCGAGTTCGGCAGGGTTTTCATCGGCGATTGCACGGGCGTCCTTACGGAGATTCCCGCATTCGGCGAAGAGGACCTCGGGACGTTCTTCGGATCGTCCGATCTGATTTTTCAGATTACGACGAAGATCGAGGTCGATGGACATCTGGTCTCGATTCTCGCGGGACTCGCGGTGAAGTCCGCCATCTGCGGCGACAGCCTGTTCGTCGTTTCCAACGGCTCCTCGAAGATCGTACAGATCGACCTCGCCCCTGACGCCGGGTTCGCCCGGACGGACCACGAAGTCAGCGAGCCGGGACTCTCCGGCCTGCTCTGCGCGGAGAATGGTCGCGTGCTGTTCAGCACCTCACGGATCTTCACGGCCGCTTCGTGGGAGGTCGCCCTTTCCAACGAGGACATGAGCTATCTCGTCGAGGATCAACCTGTACGGATCTACGAATATGATTCAAGCCTGGATTCGATGTCGCTCTTCGCCGAGTTCAGCGGGAGTTCACGCTTCATGGCGACCAGTGGCGTCCCGGTGGATATGTCGGGGAACCTCGCCGTCACCATGTACATGAACGGTACGGCGAACGTTCTGACCCGTGCTGCGGACGGGGACATCCTCTTCGGCGACCATCTCGATGGAATGATTTGGAAAGTGTCTCCAGACGGGCTCACGCGGAATCTCGTCGTCTCGACCGGCCGTGCTTTCACGGGGGTGGTTCAGGCGCCGAACGGCGTCATCTATCTTGCGTTGAACGCGAGTACGACCCTTGAATGCCACCTTGACTCCAAGGTCGAGATCGCGGTCTTCGACGCGCAGAACGATACGGTCGAGGATTGGATGACCCTTGATGATTCGTCCTACGACCTCCTCATCCCCCAGCTATGCAACTCCACGAGCGTCATGGAGTACGACTTCGTGCAGGGCGTCATGTATCTCGGCGGTGGCAACTTCAACGAGCTCGCCGTCGACCTGCAGGGCAACCTCTATGTCACAGAGACCATCCTGAACCGCACGACCGCCATCCACGTGGTGTTCGACGAACCGGATGGCGGTGTCGGCGGCTCGGGTGGTACATCCGGCGCGGGCGGCACAACCGGGACCGGCGGATCGACCGCCGGAGCCGGCGGGACCTAGACCTTCTTGGACACCTCGCCTTTCATGGGCACACGCCTCGACATCCTCGTCGGGGCGTTTTTATACTTCGCGGCACACCCGATACGACGCTTCATCCCCATATTCACAATTGACCCGACCGGCCAAATTGTGTAGCAGTGGATATATGGGAAGGAACGTCGGTTCGAAGCTCGGATGGGCGATTCTGGACGCTGTCGCGGACGGTGTCGAGGTTCTTCAATACGCGACCTACCGGCCGACGGCGCTTTTGAAGTACGGGCTGACCGATCTGAAGACGATGGACATCCTCCGTGAGCGGCAAAGGATGAGGATGGCCGTACGTCGCCTTGAGAAGCGGGGGTATCTTGAGCGTGTACGTGAGGATGGACTACGGAGCGTTCGATTGACAGAGCTTGGAGATCTGATGATTCGTTCAAGACGGGAGCCTCGTCTGCTACCGGACGGTATATGGACGGTCGTCTCGTTCGATATCCCTGAACGGAACAGGGGAACCAGGCGGACGTTCCGTACATGTCTACGTGCATCAGGGTTCACGCGGCGGCACGACAGCGTCTGGATTTCGAACAGGGATTGGTCGGATAAGCTGCGGTTCGAAGTATCACGTCTCGGTATATCGGATTGGGTCGCGGTCATCATCGGCGAGATCATCAACGCTCCGCCCGCAGCATCTAGGTCGACGGAGTAATCGTAACGATTACGGTATCGTCCAAACGATGCGATATGTGTCCGGTCGGACAAATTATGTATCGTTATTTCGGACCATCACAGGAGAGGCTATCTCACGTCGTGCATCTTGCCTCACCCGTCGTTTCCCTGTAGCCTCATTCCATCCTATGTCTCTCCAGATCGGCATCGTCGGCCTCCCGAACGTGGGCAAATCCACGTTATTTTCGGCCATCACCAAGAAGGCCGTGGACTGCGCGAACTTCCCGTTCTGCACCATCGACCCGAACGTCGGCGTCGTCGAGGTGCCGGATGAGCGTCTCGCCAAGCTCGCGGCTGTCTCGAAGTCCGGCCGCATCGTGCCGACGACCATCGAGTTCGTGGACATCGCCGGGCTCGTGCGCGGCGCGTCGCAGGGGCAGGGGCTCGGCAACGCGTTCCTCTCGCATATCCGCGAATGCGACGCCATCGCCCAGGTCCTGCGTGCCTTCTCCGATCCGGATGTCATCCACGTGGATGGTGACATCGATCCCATCCGCGACGCAGAGACCATCGGCCTCGAGCTCGCGCTTGCGGACCTCACCGTCGCGGAGAAACGACGCGAGAGCCTCGGTCGGCAGCTCAAGGCCGGTAAGACGCGCGATCTCGAGATCGAATCCGCGGCGCTCGAGCGGGTCATCGAGGTGCTCGGCCGCGGGGAACAGCTTCGGAACCACGCGTGGAATCCCGACGAACAGCGTCTGCTCCGTTCGCTCTCCTTCCTGACCATGAAGCCGATGCTGTATGTCGTGAACGTGAGCGAGACGCAGTTGCAGGATGGGAGTTGGAAGGCGTTGACGTCCCAGCTTGCCACGTCCCCCGCGAACGCCCTTGTGCCGGTCTGCGTCAAGATGGAGGCGGAACTCGCGTCCATGGACGCGACGGAGAAAACGGAGTACCTCGCCTCGGTCGGGCAGGAGGCGTCCGGCCTGGATCGGCTTATCGTCGAGGCGTATCGGGCACTCGGCCTCATTACGTTCCTCACGTCCGGCGAGATGGAGACCCGTGCGTGGACGGTCGTGGAGGGGACGAAAGCACCGCAGGCCGCTGGCGTCATCCACACCGATTTCGAGAAGACCTTCATCCGCGTCGAGGTCACGGACTGGAAGGATTTCGTGGAATACGGTGGCGACGCCAAGTGCCGCGAGAAGGGTCTGGTCCGCATCGAAGGCAAAGACTACGTCATCCAGGACGGCGACACGTGCTATTTCCGCGTGGGGGCATGACGGTCACGGCGACCGCGAGATCGGCCGATGGAGATGGCGACCCGTCTGACAAGATGTCATCATAGACGACGATTGTTTTCGATAGGCTAGATGGCTTCTTTTTTATGTTCGTTGGTAAATCTGGTCAAGAACGGACGCTGATGCTAGCGTCTTGTCAGAAATATCGACAGTATGTCATCCACGAATCTCCCGCAGATTCTTCAAGAGTTCGGACTGGACGAAAAAGAGTCCGGTGTCTATCTGGCCAGCCTCGAATTAGGTCCGGCGAGCGTGCAGCGCTTGGCCGTCAAAAGCCGCATCAAGCGGACCACGGTCTATCTCGTCGCCGAAGCACTGAAGGAAAAGGGGCTTCTCTCGGGGGTCCAGACCCACCGCAGCATCGAATACGTCCCGATTGGACCTAACCGGCTCATCGGGATTCTCGAGACGCGCAAGGCAGCCCTGCAGGAGGCGATGCCGGAATTGATGGCATTGACCAAGGGGTCGGCGACCAAGCCGTATGTGCGGTTCTTCGAAGGGAAAGAGGGGATTCTCGTCATGCTGAACGACATCATCGCCGGCGAAGGCGGCGAGATGCTCTTCCTCGGTTCGTATTCGGACGTGTACGTCTACGCATCCTCGGCTTACTACGAGAAGGTCTTCTTGCCGGAGCGTCTGCGGAGGAACATCTTCATGCGTGCGCTGGTCTTCAGGGAGCCTCGGTCCGTGGCCATGCGGTCGCACGATAAGGAGGAGATGCGCGAACTAAGGTATCTGCCTTCGGGTATGGATATGGTCGCCTCACAGTATGTCTATCGGGACAGGATCGCGTATATCTCCCCGAAGCAGGAATCCATGGGGCTCATCGTCGAGAGCAGGGATCTGGCCGCCATGGAACGCCAGAAATTCGAGCTCGCTTGGGGCGCGTGTTCTTGATTCCTTCCACTCTCCGTCAGGGTGTATACTGGTTCCATATGGTCCAGCATGTACGCAAAGTCATCATCCCCGTGGCCGGCTACGGGACGCGGTTCCTTCCCGCGACCAAGGCCATGCCAAAGGAGATGCTTCCCATCATCGACAAGCCCGCCATCCAGTACGTGGTCGAGGAGGCGGTCGCATCCGGCATCGAGGACGTCATCCTCGTGACGTCCATGTCCAAACGTTCGGTCGAGGATCATTTCGATGACAACCATGAGCTGGAGGGGTGGCTGAAGCGTACGAGGAAGGGGAAGATCCTTGAGGAGATCCGTGCCATCGGCAAGCTCGCGAATTTCGTCTACGTCCGGCAGAAGGGGCCTTACGGCAACGCGACACCGGTGCTGAACTGCCGGCATCTCATCACGAACGAGCCGTTCGCGGTCCTGTTCGGGGACGAGATGTTCGCAGGCGAGGTGCCGCGGCTCCGGCAGATGATCGACACGTACGAGCGGTACGGCGATCCGGTCTTGGGTGTCATCCCGGTGGACGACGAAGGGACCAAGCGGTACGGGATCATCGACCCTGCGGCGGAAGTGGAGCCCGGCGTGTATCAAGTGAAGGGGATGATGGAGAAGCCCGGTCCGGAGAAGGCACCGTCGCGGCTCGCGGCCATCGGCGCGTACGTGCTCACGCCCGATATTTTCGACGCCATCACCGCGACCAAGCGCGGGCACGGCGGGGAGATGGTCCTCCTCGACGCCATCTTCAATCTGATGAAATCACGTCCCGTCTATGCCCGGGTTCTCGAGGGTGAATATCACGACACCGGCAGCAAGCTCGGATGGCTCCAAGCAAACATCGCGGAGGCGCTTCGCCGTCCCGACATGCGTACCGAGACGCGTGCATATCTGAAGAAGGCCGCGAAAGCCTGACGTCCGTCGTCCACCTGTGGCAGGACGACTCCGTTTCGGATACAATACGGCAAGGTATGCATATCAGACGCATGGGACGTTTCATGACGGGGCTTGTCCTGCTTTCGTTGCTCGCGGGACAGGGCTGCACCAAGGGGATGGACCCCGCGACGCAGGCCGCATCCAAACGGACGACCTTGACCATCTGGTCGGTCATCGACGACGTGGATGTCTATCAGGGCATCATCAGCGACTACCGCGCCCTGCATCCGTACGTCACGGTCTCCTATCGGCGTTTCCGTCTCGAGGAATACGAGGATGCGTTGCTGAATGCGCTTGCGGAGGACCGCGGACCCGACATCTTCCTCATCCACGACACGTGGATCTCCAAGTATCTCCCGAAGATTGAGCCGATGCCGCTCCAGACCACGACGGCGTTCCAGCGCGTGGTCGGTACGGTCAAGAAGGAAACGACCTACGTGCTCGAGACCGAGCCGTCCGTCTCGGTGCGGAGCTACAAGAACAATTATCCCGACGCGGTCATCAAGGATACGGTCCGGACCGTGAACGTCTCCACGGATTCCGCCGTGCGTAAGCTCGAACAGCGTATCGTGGCCGTGCCGGTCTCGGTGGACACGCTCGCCATGTACGTGAACAAGGACCTCCTGAACGCTGCCGGTATCGCGACCGTCCCTAAGGATTGGGCGACGTTCCAGGCCGCCATGCCACGGCTCGTGAAACAGGATGCACAAGGTGCCCTGCTTCAATCCGGCGCCGCGTTGGGCACGGCCTACAACGTCGAGCGCATGTCCGACATCCTCTCGGCGCTCATGATGCAGAACGGCGCGGAGATGTCCGCGGACGACGGCACGCCCACGTTCGCTCTGGTTCCGGCGGCCTTGAGCGACGTACGCAACCTGCCCCCCTCGTATCAGGCCGTGTCCTTCTACACGGATTTTGCGAACCCGGGCAAGGAGGTCTACACGTGGAACGCGTCGCAGCCCGATTCGTATCAGGCGTTCGTGCAGGGCAAGGTCGCGTTCTTCTTCGGCTACAGCTACCACCTCCCATACATCCGCGCGCAGGCGCCGAAACTGAACCTCGGCATCGCCCAGCTTCCGCAGATCGAAGGCAATCCGGTCGTGAACATGGCGAACTACTGGACGTGGACCGTCTCCAAGAAGACGAAGAACCGCGATGTCGCGTGGAATTTCCTCAATTTCATGATCAAGCCGGACGAGGTGAAAAAATACCTCACGGCGGCCAAGCGCCCGGCGGCCGACAAGTCACTCCTGCCGGACCAGCTGGAGGATGAGGACGTCGGTGTCTTCGCCTCGCAGGTCCTGACCGCGAAGAGCTGGTATCTGGGGGGAGATCCTTCGGCCATGGAAGACGCGTTCAAGGTGATGGTGGACAACGTGCTGAACGGTACCGAGGAGATTCCGACGGCGGTCAAGAACGCCCAGCAAAAAGTCAGTCAGACCGTGAAGTATTCCTACTAGGATCATGTCTTTTTCCTTCCGTTCGCGCCTCATCGTCACGACCGTCGCGGTCGTGGCATGTGCTTTGCTGTCGCGTCCGGTCGTGGTCTCGGCAGGTCCGCTCTGCGACGACGCGGGAGGCACCTGTTTCACGTACGGCCAATGCCAACAACTCATCACCCAGACGCCGGGCGTCGTGGATGCCGGACAGCTCGATTGCGGAGCCCAGATGGCCTGTTGCGTCTCGCCGAAGGCCCCGCCGCCGGTCGCGACGTGCAGCAGCGTCACGGGGTATTGCGCGATCGACTGCTTCAGCGACGAAGATAAGGGCGCGTTGGACTGTCCGACGAAGACGGACGAACCACTCTCGAGGTGTTGCAAGACCAAGACGTCCGTGACGCCGGCACCGGCAGGGAATTCCGGCATACTGCCGGGTTCGACTGCCCCATCCGGTCAGGCACCGCAAGGCATCATCCCGGGCTCCGTCAAGAATTGCATCGATACCGGCGACTGCACGCTCGATGATATCGTCATGACCGGCGTCGGGTTCGCGAATTTCCTGCTCGGGCTCTCCGGCGCGCTCTTCCTCGTCATCTTCATCTACGGCGGCGCCATGTACCTCCTGTCGTTCGGGAACAAGAGCATGGTCGAACGAGGGACCAAGGCCATCAAGGGCGCGGCGTTCGGCATGATCATCGTGCTGTCGGCGTGGACCATCGTCTCGCAGATCGTGAAGGGCATCACGGGACTCTCGGGAGGCGCGAACGCCACACAGACCGCGGGGAGCGACGCGAACTGCAAAGCCCAAGGGGCCGGATACACGTGCCACACCTTTGAAGGCGCGACCGCGAACAACGTCCAGCAGGCATGGGCGACCCAAGGGTTCGAGTGCAAGACCGGATACTGCCCCGGAGATTTCCATACGGTCTGCTGTAAGGTGAAATGACGATGAACGTATGACGAAATGCCGCTCCCTGCTCATGGCCGTCGCGTTGCTGTCCCTCACGGCATGGGTGTTCAGGGCGCCGGAAGCGCGAGCCGTGTGCCTGGATCTTCCGGGGACATGCAACACAGAGACCTTCTGCACCGCTGACGAGAGCGAAGGCAAAAACATCATCGACGGTATCACGAACAAATACGCGTTTTGCCCCATCATCTGTCAGGGTTCGTTCTGTACGCCTAAGGGACAGGTCCTCTGTACCATGATCAGCACCGTAGTGATGGACAAGGCGTACGTCTGTGTCCCCGGGGGGCAATGCAACGGCAAACCGCTCACGACGGATGTCGGCGACATCGGGGAGACGTGCGTGGGGGGTCAGGTCTGCTGTGATACCTCGCCCGGCGAAAAGGCGACACCGACGCCCACCACGCCGTCGACCGGGGGTGGGTCTCCTGTGACGCTCACGAACCCGCTCGGCGCCGGCGCGACGTTCTATACGATCATCAGGAACGTCATCCAAGCGTTCCTCGGCATGGTCGGTGCTCTCGCACTGCTCGTGTTCGTCTACGCCGGTGTCCTCTGGATGACGGCCGGCTCCAGCGACCGCGTGCAGAAGGCGAAGGATACGATGAAGTACGCGGTTATCGGACTCGCCATGATCGCGTTCTCCTACGTCATCACGTCCTTCATGGTAGATGCCCTCCTCGGGAACATCGCGCCGCCCGAGGCGCCCGCCGAACCGGAATACGCCCTACCTCCGGAGGTGAACGAATGAGTATGACAAACACGAGACGACGGCTCACGGCATGCGGGATGATGGGGGTGGCGATGGCCGTCACCCTATTCGCGTCCCTGCCGCAGGTCGCGAACGCGGACGTCGTCACGGAGATGGAGGCTAATAAGACGAAGTTCGGCTTCATCGACGAGTTGAGGGGAGCGGACGTCCCAACCATCATCAACGGCATCATCTCCTCAGTGCTCGCGCTCGTGGGCGCGTTGTTTTTCGTGATGTTCCTCTGGGGTGGGTTCACGTGGATGATCGCGGGAGGAGACAGCAAGAAGGTGGAGTCGGCGCGCAAGGCGCTCACGAACGCGGTCATCGGCCTGCTCATCGTCGGGTTTGCCTACGCCATCGTGACGAACGTCTTCGACCTCATCGTCAAGGCGCGGGCCCCGCAGGAAACGTCCACGCCCTCGAATATCCCGCAATGACCCGGGGACGAACTCCGTCGAATGACGGACCCGTCGGCCTATCGGCACCCGAGCGGACCTGCTATCCTATATCGCATCCAACACAAGAAAGGAGGTGACGCATGACATGACACACACCAAAAAGAAGCTCGTCCGTTTCGCGGCGACCCTCGGCATGACCGCGGCTATCGTCCTGCCGTCCGTGGCGCTCGCCCAGCCGGATTCGCTCAACGCAGGCGACCTCGGCGTCGACGCCATCCAATCGTCCATCAAGCTCGGGTCCGGCGACATTCGACAGACCGCAGCGCGCATCATCAACGTGGCGCTCGGGTTCCTCGGCATCATCGCCGTCGTGATCGTCCTCCTTGGAGGCTTCAAATACATGATTTCCGGCGGGAACGAGGAAAAGACGTCGGAAGCCAAAAAACTGATCGTCTCGGGCATCATCGGCCTGGCGATTATCCTCTCCGCGTGGGCCATTACAAGCTTCGTGATATCGAGGCTCGTGACGGCGACGCAGGATGTCTAACCTATCGCGTATGATCAAACGACATCGAATCGGCATGTCCATCGTCGCGATAGCCATCGCGGCGGGGGTCGGTATGGCCGCCCTCCCGTCGCCGACGTCCGCGGCCCTCGGCTCCACGCTCCAGAAAGGGCTGACGAATGCGGCGCCCGATGACCTGAAGACCGGCGAGACGAATCTCCCGCTGCTCATCGGCAACCTCATCGGCGGACTGATGTCACTCATCGGTGCGATTCTCTTCGTCTATCTCCTGTACGGCGGGTTCCGATGGATGACCGCCGGTGGTGACGAGAAGAAGGTCAAGGAGGCGACGGACGTCATCAAGAACGCCATCATCGGGCTCCTCATCATCGTGCTCGCGTACGCCATCGCGACCTTCGTTATCACCGAAGTCGGCAAGGCGGCGTCATCGGCGCCGACCGGTCCGCCGACGGGTTAAGACGGTTCATCCATCCAACACAGATTTCCTCACGTATGAAGCATCTCACGCACACTCTCTGGCGCACGGCCGTGGTCCTCGGACTCGGTGTGCCGGGCGTGACCCTCGCGGCGAACAATCCCTTCGAGACCGCGCAGAATCTCGCCGGCAACGTGGGCACAGCCGCGGGCGTGGGCGAACAGAAGTCGCTCGAGACCATCGTCGGTGGCATCATCAACGTGGTCCTCGGGTTCCTCGGTATCGTCCTTCTCGGCTACATGCTGTTTGCCGGGTTCCAATGGATGACGGCCGGAGGCGACGAAAAGAAGGTCGCGAACGCCAAGGACATGATCAAGAACGCCATCATCGGCCTCGTGATCATCGTCGCCGCGTTCGCCATCTCCTCGTTCGTCCTCGGTTCGCTCGTCAACGTCACGCAACAGTAGACCGTTCGCTGCGCAACGAACCCAGGCTCCCGCCACATGGCGGGAGTTTGGTTTTCACCCCCTATCTGTCGTTGCGAGGAGCGTATAACAAACATATATGCGACGCGGCAATCTCCCCTCGGTCCAGTCGGAGGGGGGAGATTGCTTCGCCGAGCCTCGCAATGACAGAGGGGAGTGAGCCGCGAGGACAGGGGGGAGATGGGGTTAGAGGGGGTTCCGGCCGTATGCTACCCTCCTTGCATGAAGGGCGTCCTTGCCGTCTTCCTCCTCGCGGCCGCGTATTTCTGCCTCATGATGCCATGGGGCGTTTTTCAGGATCCCGACGCCTTCTACCACGCCCATGCGGCGTTCCTGCTCTGGCGCGACGGGCCGCTCCTCGCCTTCCCGTGGCTCGACCTGACGACGCTCGGGGCCTCTTTCGCGGACCATCATATCCTGTTCCATGCCGTCGAGGCGCCGTTCGTCGCCTGGTTCGGGTGGGCAATGGGGAGCCGCATCACGTCCATCCTGCTGTCGGCCCTGTTCATCGCGACGCTCTTCGCCTGCCTCCGGTGGCTCGGCATCCGATACGCCACTGTCTGGGTTACGCTCGTCGCCCTCTCGCACCCGCTCGCGACGCGGCTCATGCTCGGCAAGGCGTCGCCGCTCGCCATCACGCTGTTCGTCCTCGGCCTGACCGCGGCGTGGAAGCGCGCACCCATCGTCGCGTTCGTCGCTGGTGTCCTCTTCGCCCTGTCGCACGGAGGGTCCGTGTTCCTGCTCGGATCCGTATTCCTGCTCGCGTGCGGGGACGTCGCCTATCATGCGGTCGTCGAGGACATCGCGCTGTCACGCGCCATCCGCGCGACGGTGTGGCGCGAGATTCTCGCCGTCGCAGGAGGTATCGCATTCGGCACGGTGCTCCATCCAAATTTTCCGGAGAACCTCGCGTTCCTCTGGATCCAGATTGTGACCATTGGCCTCGGCACGCCGTTCGAGCACGTCGTCCTCGGCAACGAATGGTTGCCGAGCCTGCCCGGGCAGGTCCTCGCGTCATTCGCGCCGTGGGCGCTCGCGCTCATCCTCGGTCTCACAGGTCTCCTCTTCGCTCCGCGGATCCACGACAGGCGACGCGTCAGCATGATGGCGCCGGCCATCGCGTTCGCCATCCCGGTCGCGACGCTCCTCGCGCTGACGCTCAAGAGCCGACGGACCGCGGAGTACCTCGTGCCCGCCCTTGCGCTGTGGATCCCGTGGCTCTGGCAGATGGTGGACGTGCGCGCGTTCGCCGTGGCGCTCCTGCGCGGCTTCTCGCCGGCACGCCGGCGCATCGTTTTTGTGACGCTCTGCATCGCGCTTGTCGCGACCGTCGCAAAGGGGACCTGGAGTGCGTACGATGCCCTGCATGACGGCGGCTATCGCGACGACCAGTGGCAGGATGTCATGACGGCGATTTCCGTCCGTGCCGATCCCGGCGACCGCGTCTTTCATTCTGATTGGGACGAGTTCCCGTTGCTCTGGAACCTCGACGACCGGTTGCGGTACGTCGCGGGACTCGACCCGACGTTCCTGTACGAGGCGTCCTCGACGCTCTCCGACGCGTATCGCGACCTCACGTACGGTCCGGCGACGTCCACGCGTGAGCAGGCGTGGGACCTCATCGACGGACGCCTCGGCGCGAGGTTCGTGTTCGTGGACAAAGGCGCGCATATGGCCCTGTTTCATGTGATTCGCGACGATGCGCGGTATCATCTGCTTCTCGAATCCGACGACGCCGCGACGTTCGAGGTCATCTCTCCCTGACATGTCACGCATCCTCATCACCATCCCGACATGGAACGAAGCCGTCGTCATCGAGCGGTCGCTTGCTGTCCTCCGCGATGCGGTCGCACGACACCTTGGGGATCGGACCGTGACCATCGAAGTCGCGGACAACGGCAGCACGGACGGCACGCGCGAGATCGTTCGCGACGTCATCGGCCATGGAGGGGCAATTCATGAATTGCCTCTACGATTGATCGAGATGAATGGGACCGGGAAGGGGATGGCTATCCGACAATCCTGGGAACGCCATCTCGACGACGCGGACATCCTCACGTTCACGGACGCGGATCTCGCCGCGGACGTCTCTGCCCTGCCGTCCCTCATCCGTCCCATCGAGGTCGGTGCCGCGGACATCGTCTGCGGGTCGCGGTATCTGTACGGGTCGCGGACGTACCGTTCATGGATGCGCATGCTTGCGTCGCGGACGTACCGCTTCCTCCAGCACGCGCTCCTGCATCTGCCGGTCGAAGATGCGCAATGCGGGTTCAAGGCCGTGTCCGTCGGTGCCGCGCGCACGCTTCTGCCACTCCTCGCGGAGGATGGATGGCTCTTCGACACCGAGCTCCTCGCGTTCGCGTCGAAGAAGGGGGTGCGCATCGTTGAAATCCCCGTGGACTGGATCGAGCACCGCGACCCGCGCCGTCGAAGTGCTATCGGCGTCTTCCGGAACGGATGGGGGTTCCTGTCAGGCCTTTGGCGAATCCGCATCCGGAGTCAACGAAATACCGCTCCATAGAGCGGTTTTTTGACGCGTGTGTTCAACGGTGACGCCTGTCATGAACCATTGACAAAAGGGTCATTTTGTGCTATATTATCACGTTCCACTGGACAACCGTCCAGGTAGGGATGCAGACCAACACAGAGCCTAAAACGCTCTTCGACAACAACATTTCACCCGAAAGGGATAAGGCAATGGCAAAAAGGGATAAGGACAGCAGGAGGGAGCCGTTCGGCATGGGCGGCGCCTTGCTCGCGGATGGCCTCGGAGAACTGGCGGAGTATACCATCGACAGCCTCGGACCGGTCGGCCTCACGGTCATCGGCCTGAAGCCGCTGGTCGGCGCGCTCCGGCAACTCGGCATCGACCATCCGGCCATGATTCATGGCCTGGACGTCATGTCGTACAACCTCGTTCGTGGGTTCGTGAGCAATCCGATCTTGCAGGATGCGTTCAAGGAAATTTTGGACGCGTACTTCGATAGGGTGAAGATCCTGTCGAAGGATCCCAGCAAGGGTGAGGTCGAGAAGGCGCGTGGCGAAGGGCTGGAGAAGGCGAAAGCCAAACTCCAGGGATTCTTGGGGAAACTCAAGGACTCCATGAAGGGCTTCGCAGACGCTCTCGTAATTCTCGAGCCGGACGAGCGGATGGTCTGGTACAAATGGGAGAGCACGGCAACGGACGAGCAGCAGAAGGAGCTGTGCATCCTGAAGCCGAGGGTCAATAACGCCAACATCATTCGCGACTGCGTCGCGATGATCACAGCGACGCCTCCCGGCGATCCACTCACCATCCTTCGCGCGGCCTACGGCCGCGAACCGACCCTGTTCGAAACTCTGAAGGCGGCCTTGAAAGGGGAGGAAACTCCCCAGACCACGGCGCTCGCCGACAAGATAGCCGCGACGAATGCGAAACTCGAAAGCATCGGAACAGCGAGTCGCGATCGTGCGGCCGCCATCCGAGCCAAGATGAGACACTAACGGCTCGAGCGGGCCTCCAACAGAAGAAGGGAACTGAACAATGGATTTCACTGGATTCATCGTGGTACTGCTGGGCCTGCTCACGAACCCTCTCGGGATCGTGGACGGCATGGAAGATGTGCTGGCGACGGCACGTGATTTGGCGGACGAGGGGCAACTGCGTGCACGACAGCTCCTCGGTCGTCATCTGGCGCGTCCGATGCGGACGCTGGTCTTCATCTGCGGTGCGGTCCTGCTCGCGGCCGTCCTTCTCGTCTCGTACCTGCACTTCGCGGTGTTGGGCTGGACGGGTTGGTCGACGCTCGGTCTCGTGGCCTACGCCGCGGTGACCGTCGCAGGCATCATCATCGCGCTGCTTGTCGCGCAGCGGCAGGTCGCCATCATCGAGGATCCGGGCGACGACCCGATCAACGCGAGGAACCGTCTGACGGGCTATGTGCTCATCGCGGCCATCGCCGTGTCGAGTATCGCGCTGTCGCTCCTCGCGCTCGGTACCGAGAGTCGGTCGCTGTGGCTCGTGTCCAT
>JAHJRN010000032.1 GCA_018830865.1 Patescibacteria group bacterium
GACGCGGAAGGGTCGGATGGAAGATGAAGTGGTCATGACAGGGGTATTGTTCGACATCAGAGAATAATTCGTCGTTGCGAACCCCGTCCGACGGGGTGAAGCAATCTTACCTTGATTCTTCGTGCTTACAAATCCGACGACAGGTCTCTCCATGAAGGATTCATGCCCCTGACAAGCTCCAGCTTCTTCATCCTCGAGCCTCCTTTAATCCGTTTCTCCTCCATGATCGCCGCCTCCGCGCTTTCGCTAACCGCATACCAGACCAACTTCGTCGTTCGGTACCTTGACGTGAGTGTGGAAGCGACATTCCCTGACCGATGTTCCTCCAATCTGCGAGCAAGGTCGTTCGTGATGCCCGTGTACAGGACCGAACCCGAGACGTTCGTCAGGATATAGACGAAATACCTTCCTGTCACGCGCATCGAAGAATTTCGGTAAGGTTGCTTCGTCGTCGGACTTCTCGCAACGACAGTTTTTTATTCGACGAATAGCGGGCCGAGCATCTCATCCTTCTTCAGCGTCTCGACGTTCTTCTTGACCTGACCCCAAAACGTGGGGTGATGGATCATGCGCACGGCGCGGAACCACGACCGGACGATGCGCGGCGGCTGTTGATGGTGCGCGAGCTCGTGGCAGATGACGCGCAGGATGGCGTCCATCTTGCGCGGCTTCATGGTGCGCGGCGTGTACAGGTCGATGGTGATGGATTTCACGCCGAGCTTCGTGTAGCCGAGCGCGTACGACCGCAGCTTGCCGCGACCCCGCACGCGCCGCCGGAGCGGCTTCATCTCGAACCCGGGCATGTCGAGAACGCTGGAAGCGCGCCGGAACAGATGCTCGCAGAGCGCCTCATGCCGCGGGTCGATGATGTCGGCCATGCCTCAGACCATCATCGCGACGATGAGGAGCGCGACGATGTTCAGGATCTTGATCATCGGGTTGATGGCCGGACCCGCCGTGTCCTTGTACGGGTCGCCTACCGTGTCGCCGGTCACCGCGGCCTGGTGCGCGAACGACTTCTTGCCCCCGAAGTGGCCGGATTCGATGTATTTCTTCGCGTTGTCCCATGCGCCGCCGCCCGACGTCATCGAGATGGCGACGAAGAGACCCGTGACGATGGAACCGACGAGCACGCCGCCGAGCGCGACCGGCCCGAGGATCCAGCCTACGAGGATGGGCACCGCGACCGGCAAGAGCGCCGGCACGATCATCTGCTTGATGGCGGCCTTGGTCACGATGTCGACGCATGCGCCGTAATCCGGCTTGGCCGTACCCTCCATGATGCCTGGGATGGTCCGGAACTGACGACGGACTTCCTCGACGACAGCACCAGCCGTCTTGCCGACCGCCTCCATGGCATAGGCGCCGAAGAGATACGGGAGCAGGCCGCCGATGAACAGGCCGACGATGACCTTCGGGTCCTGCAGGCTGAACATGAGCGTCATGCCGAGGCCCGCGAATTCCTGCGTGTACGCCGAGAAGAGCACAAGCGCCGCAAGGCCCGCGGACGCGATGGCATATCCCTTGGTGACCGCCTTTGTGGTATTGCCGACCGCATCGAGCGGATCCGTGATCTCACGCACGCTTTCCGGAAGACCAGCCATTTCCGCGATGCCACCCGCGTTGTCCGTGATGGGACCGTACGCGTCGATGGCGACGATGATACCCGTCAGCGAGAGCATGGACATGGCCGCGATGGCGATGCCGTAGAGGCCCGCCGCGCCATACGACAGCAGGACCGCCGCGCCGATGACGAGGACCGGAAGCGCTGTGGCCTTCATGCTCATCGCGAGGCCGGCGATGACGTTGGTGCCATGTCCGCTCTCCGACGCCTTTGCGATGTTCTGGACCGGCTTATACTTGGTGGACGTGTAGTATTCGGTGATGAGCACCATGAGCGCCGTGACCACGAGGCCGATGATGGCCGCTTCCGTCACCTTGGTCGCGTTCATGGTCCCGGTCGCCGGGAAGAACTGCTTGGCCGCATACCAGAACGCGACAGCCGCGAGGACGCCCGCGACGCCGAGCCCCTTGTAGAGCGCGCCCATGATGTTCTTGCCGGAGCCGAGCTTCACGAAGAGCGTGCCGATGATGGACGTGATGATGCTGATGCCGCCGAGTACGAGCGGAAACAGGACGATCTTCTCGTTCCCCGGGAACATGAGATGGCCGAGGAGCATCGCCGCGACGGCCGTGACCGCGTACGTCTCGAAGAGGTCGGCCGCCATGCCGGCGCAGTCGCCGACGTTGTCGCCCACGTTGTCCGCGATGACCGCCGGATTGCGCGGGTCATCCTCCGGGATGCCAGCCTCGACCTTGCCGACGAGGTCCGCGCCGACATCCGCCGCCTTGGTGAAGATGCCGCCGCCCAACCGCGCGAACACGGAGATGAGCGAGCCGCCGAAACCGAGGCCGATAAGCGCCTTGAGGTCATGCGTGAGGCCGTAGAATCCCGCGACGCCGAGGAGACCGAGTCCGACGACGAAGAGTCCCGTGACGGTCCCACCCTTGACCGCGACGTCCAGCGCTTCCTTCATGCCCTTCTTGGCCGCTTCGGTCGTCCGGACGTTCGCGCGAACCGAGACCGACATGCCGATGTACCCCGCGAGCGAGGACAACAGCGCGCCGACCGCGAAGCCGAGCGCGACATTGCGGCCGAGGAGGATCCACAGCCCGATGAAGACGATGACGCCGATGACGGCAATCGTCCGATACTGGCGCTTCATGTACGCCTGAGCGCCCTCCTGAATCGCCTTCGCGATCTCGACCATCTTGCCGTCACCGGTCGGTTGCTTAAGGACCCACCGGACGAGAAAAGCGCCCCAGCCGAGCGCGATGGCCGCGGCGACGAGCGCGAAAAGAAGTGCTTGGTTCATAGTATAAGTGATGAGTTTACACGTTCGGACGCAAATCGTCAGGCTCGTCCACGGCCTTGGACGCGATCTCCTCGCGTTTTTCCGGTGTCTGCAGATCCTTCAGGACCTGTCCGTGCATGCTGACCCCGTGGTTGATGGCCGCGTTGACCGCATCCTCGATGGTCCGGCCTTTCATTTTTGCGTTGCAGTCCAACCCAAAACTCCGGCAATAAATGACTTTCATATGGCGAAATGGTAGCAAAATGGGGCTTTTCGCGCAAGAGATGTGATACACCCCGACCGTGATAACCAAAACGTTCGCGTCCCGAGGTACCCCGAGGGATCTTCAAGCGAGCCGTAGCGGCATGTCGGAGAGGTGCGGTACATCGGAAGGTCCCTCGGATGACCTCGGGAAGCGAGTGTCTATATCGAGTGTCTATATGCTGACGGACTCTCCCGAACGTGACATGTACCGACATCCCCGGCACCATAGGAACATGACATCGAAGCCGAGAAACGGAATTTCCATCGGCATCGACGAGGCCGGGCGCGGATGCGTCATCGGTCCGCTCGTGGTCGCTGTCGTCGCCGCGAACGCGGCCGATCGTCGCTGGTTCTGGTCGAAGGATGTCCGCGATTCCAAGCTCGTCCCGGCGCATCGGCGCGACGCGCTCGCGGATGCCATCAAACAACGTTGCTGGTTCCAGATCAAGGTCTCGATGCCGCCGGCCATCGACGAGGCGGTCCGCGACCGGACACGGACGTTGAACGGCCTGGAACTCGAACAGATGGCCGAATGCCTCCGCGACGCCATGGACGCATTCGGCGACCGTGAGACGTACGCGCTCGTCGATGCGCCGAGCATCAACGCGCAGGGATTCCGTAAAAAACTCTTCGTCGCAAGCGGTTGGGCCGACATGGACCGCCTTCGTGCCGAACATCATGCGGACACGCGCAACCGAACCGTCGGCGCTGCCTCCCTCGTCGCGAAAGCCGAACGCGAACGCCTCATCGCGGCACTCAAACAGGATCTCGGCCTCGATTTCGGCTGCGGTTACTGCCACGACGCCAAAACCATCGCGCACCTCAAGACCGTCGCCCCCGACGCCCCACACGTCAGATGGACCTGGGCGACGACCAAACGCGTCATCCTCCCCGGAGGGTTTACAAATGATAAATAAATTCCGTCGTTGCGAGGAGTCCGACGACGAAGCAATCTTTCCTTGATTCTTCGACGGAAACTGTCGGGGTCGAAAGATTTCGGTAAGATTGCCGCGTCGCTCGCGGACTCGCTCCTCGCAACGACGAGTATTTAGACTATTTCACCACGACGTTCACCGTCTTCCCCTGCGCCACATAGCCGACGAGTCGCCTGACTTCGTCTTTGGCGCGATCCGTGGCGCGCGACATGAACTCGGAGCCGGTCGCCGTCTCTTCCGCGATGCGGGACAGCTCGGCGAGCGCCTCGTTGTAGCCATCCTCGTTCTGGAGGACGCGTTTCAGGATACCCTGTTCGTTCTTCACGTCGATGGGGCCCAGAAGCCGCACGTTGAAGAGCGATGCGGCTGGGACCGTGACCGTGACGGTGTCGCCCTCGACGACGACGTCCGATTCCGCGACCTTCGCGAGGTCGATGCCGAGGTTCACCTCCATGGCGCCGCGCGCCGTGATGGTCTGCCCGAAGAAGAAATCCTTGAAGGCGCTCCCCGACGACTTGGTGATGGTGACGGGCTGGTCGAACACGAAGGTCTGCGTCACGAGGAACCCGCGGTCGCGGAGCGCCGTGAGGATGACCTGGGCGTTCACGACACGCGTCGTCTCCACGGGACGGAACACCCGCCAGCCGAGCAGCAATCCCCCGCCGAAAATGACCACGATCGCGACGATTCCTGCATAGATTCTCCAGGGTTTCATAGTGCATCCAACATACAGGAGACGGTCGGTTTTGTCACCGTATCGTCCAGGACATCGCTTCCCGAGGTCATCCGAGGGACCTTCCGATGTGCCGTGCCTCTCCGACATGCCGATACGGCTCGCTTGAAGGTCCTTCGACTCGCTTGCGGACAGGCTCGCTCAGGAAGCAAAAACGTATCGTTATCCCCTGAGCTTGTCGAAGGGATGACAGGGGGTATGAGAGCCTCAGGATGACAGGAGGGCTCGGAATGACAGGTTCCCTTGTCTCCTTGTCGCGACATGTCATACTCGATATATGCATACGGTCTCGCGCGCGCCGCGCGCCATCCTCATCGACGTCATCCCTCCAAGCATGGACCGGGACGATGCCGCGTGGCGCATCACCGAACTCGAATCCCTGACGCGGACGTTCGGCGGCATCGTCATCGTGAAGCTTATCCAGAAGCGCAGCCTGCCGGACTACCGGACGTACGTCGGCTCGGGCAAGCTGGAGGAAATCATCGGCATCGCCAAGGAGGAACGTGCCGACCTGCTCATCGTGAACAACCTGCTCAAGCCGAAGCAGCTCTTCGCGCTGGAGGAAGCGTTGCGCCCGCATCACATGGCCGCGTGGGACCGCGTGGACCTCATCCTCAAGATCTTCCAGAAGCACGCGACGACGGCCGAGGCAAAACTCCAGATCAAACTCGCGGCCATCAAACACATGGGGCCACGCATCTTCGGGATGGGCATGGAGCTCTCGCAGCAGGCCGGCGGCATCGGCACGCGCGGCATCGGCGAGACGAACACCGAGCTTATGCGGCGCCACCTCGCGGACCAGGAGCGGCAGGTCAAAAAGGAGCTGGAGAAGGCCGCTCGCTCACGCGGCGTGCATCGCGCGCGACGCGAACGCCTCGGCCTGCCGACGGCCTCCATCGTCGGCTACACGAACGCCGGAAAGTCGTCGTTGCTGAACGCACTCACCAAGAAAGGCGCATTCGTCGCGAATGCGCTGTTCGCGACCTTGGACACGCGCGTGTCGAAATTGTGGCTGAAGGGCGAGACGCCTGAATCCGAAGGTTCGATCGTCCTGCTCTCCGATACCATCGGATTCATCCAGGACCTGCCGCCCGACCTCATCTCCGCGTTCCGCTCCACGCTCGACGAGACCATCGAGGCCGATCTCCTGCTCCACGTCATCGACGCCGGCGACGCGCATCTGCACGAGAAAATCGCCGAGGTCGAGGATATCCTCCAGCAGCTCGGCACGACGGGGACGCCGCGCATCTACGTCTTCAACAAGATGGATACGGCCCCGGACCTCGACCGGGCCGCGTTGACGGAACACTACGCCGACATGACGCCGACGTTCGTGTCGTGCCTCGACGGACGCGGCTTGGACGATGTCAAACGCGCCATCGCGGACCGTCTCCGCGCGGCGTGAACGACGAGATCGAATCGCTTACCGGACGACGACCGTGCCGCCTTCCGAAGGATGCGCGCCGCAGTGGTAGCCGTAGCTTCCGGGTGCCGAGAACGTACGCGACCAGGATGTGCCGGCAGGAATGTTGCCTGAATCGTAGATGAGCGCGCCGTTGGACGCGACCGTGTGGTTCGACGTCCCCTTGTTCGTCCAGACGACCGTGTCGCCCGCCGAAATCGCGACGACCTGCGGGGAGAATCCCGTGTCCGTGATGGTGACGAACACCTTTCCGACAATCTGCTCGGGCGGTTTCACGACCGGCTGCGTGACCGGAGGAGACGGCGGGTTCGCGACGGGTTTCGTGATCGGCTGCGTGGTCTCGGGCGGGGACGGCATGTCCTGCTGCGGCTCGGCGACCGTCGGCGTCTCGGGCGGCGACATCGTCTCCGCAGGCGCTTCGGGCTGGACCGGCGCTTCGACCTTGATGAGCGGATTGGACATGCACCCGGCACCGAACGTCACGATGGCTGTCGCGAGGACAAGAAGGCGTTTCATATAGGCAGATAATAGCCGATATCGCTCACAAAATCAACGCATCTCCTTTGTCGTCCTCGCGAAGGCGGGGACCCAGACCGAATCGTTCATGTTCTGGATTCCCGCCTGCGCGGGAATGACAGAGTCGCACCTTGCGCAAGCCGACGAGGCATGATACCTTTTTGCGGCAAATCACCGCGTGGGCGCGTGGTGTAGCCCGGTTAACACGTCTCCCTGTCACGGAGAAGATCGAGGGTTCGAATCCCTTCGCGCCCGCCATGAAAAAGCTTCGTCTTCAGACGAGGCGTTTTTCATAACCGAGGAACCATGAAATAATGTTATTCATATGAATCCAAGTACACCCCTCAGTCCATTGGTTTGGCCCGCTTTAAAACTACTCCTTCTACTCGCTCTATTCGTGTTGATGCTGGGGCTCATCGCAGGTCTAGTGACGTATGGTCGTCCGATAAAAACAAAGCGAGGGGACGGCGTGGCCGACGATATCATGAATATCGGTATGGGTCTCTCGCACATGCTTATCGGATATATCGTCGAATTGTTCAGGGGCGGCAGGCAAGGGGGGACGTGGCTAAACGACCAACAAATTCTCGCCATGCTCCGCGGGATGAGCCCTAGCGAATTCGAAGCTTACATTGCAGACATGTTCACGGCACTAGGTTATCGCACCAAACTCGTTGGTGGATCTGGGGACGGCGGGATAGATATCGCAATGACTAAAGATGGTCATCGCTATCTGGTTCAGTGCAAAAAATTTATCACGCAAAAAGTCACTCCCCACGACATCCGAGATTTTTTCGGAGCCATGGGTGGCCAACATATTGACGGAAGAGGCTTCTTCGTAACGACCAACATCTTCACATCAGCAGCCGAGAGGGAGGCGGAAGGCAAACAAATCGAACTCATCCATGGAAATGAGCTTATCCGTATGATTCGAGATAGTGGCATCCTGGGGAAGCCGCCCGATACGCAAATGCACATCTCGACGGCACAGATAGAATTGTGCCCAATGTGTGGAAGCTCTCTTGTCGTGAGAACGAATAATAATACTGGAAACAACTTTATTGGATGCTCTCAATTTCCTAAATGTAACTTTACGAAACCTGTGTAACGAAAAAATCGGAAAGCTCACTTTCCTTGACCCCCTCCCCTTCCCGACGTACGCTTTCCATAGATGGACAACAGGACTCCACGGCGTTCGAAGGCACTGTTCCGCGTGCCGATGCGGGCCCATAACGGGCTTGTGCTCATGACCGCGCTCGCGGCAGCGTATCCGTCGAAGATACCCATGTCCCTCGAGGACATCGCGACGAAGGAAGGGATGTCGCAGGGATTCCTCGAAGACATCGCGAACGACCTGCGACGCGCGAAGCTCATCACCGGACGTCGCGGCAAAGGGGGCGGATACGTGCTCGCCAAGCCGCCGAAACGGATGACGGTCCGTGCCGTGCTCGAAGCCGTGGAAGGCCCCATCACGCTGGTCGATTGCCTCGGCAGCGGCGTCGCCTGCCCCACGGGACATCGCTGCGCCTCGCGCCGGATCTGGAAGAAGGTGCAGGATAGCATCACCTCGTCGCTCGGGTCCGTGACCCTCGCGGATCTGACATGACGTGACCGCTCCGACGGGCGCATCACCATGCGCCCCTACCGTCTCACGAAACCTATGGCCACTTGGCTCCTCAAGACCGAACCCGCGATCTACTCGTGGGAGAAGCTCGCCGAAGACACGAAGGCGCGCTGGGATGGC
>JAHJRN010000033.1 GCA_018830865.1 Patescibacteria group bacterium
ACCGTCTTTCGAGCCGAACAGTACGGGCAAATGGGGCAATACATCCCCAATTACAGGCGGTATTTCTATCTTCAATGCAAATGCGAGGCTACAGGCAGCGACGAAACGGGGTTTTCATCAACCAAAATCCGAACAGAGCGTGTCATCTCGGTCAAGGACGAACGTTCCAATGGATGCTACACTGAACCAAACGTATGTCTCCCATCCCATCTTCCGCCCCGAAGAAACCGGGCATCCTCGCATGGATCGGCTTCGTCGCGCTCGCGGTCATCATCCTCATCGTCGTCCTTTCCATCCTCGGCAGCTTCATGAGCACGGAATCCTCATCCGATACGCTCATCTACCGCGAAAGCGGCGGGATGGGGATGACCGACGTCGTAGCGTCGCGGTCCGAGCCCTCCATGGCGCCCGCATACCTCGCGGACAACTCCATCGACTCCATTTCCGCGGAGGTCAAACGCGCCGGCTCGGCCGTCCCCGCGGACGATGCGGCGACGGAACAACGCATCATCCGGACCGGCGAACTCTCGCTCCGCGTGACCGACGCGACGACGGCCGTCGAGGCCGCGAAGAACGTGGCGGTCGGCAAAGGTGGATACGTCGAATCCTCCAGCATCGCGGATAGCGGCTCTGGACCCCGCAACGCCTGGATGACCCTGCGCATCCCGGTCGACACGTTCGACGAAACCCTTCGCGATCTGAAGGCCGTCGGTACGCTCACCCTCAACGAATCCATCCATGGGCAGGACGTGACCGAAGAATTCGTGGACCTCGACGCGGATATCCGCAACGCGCAGGCCGAAGAGGCGTCGTATCTGGAGATCCTGAAACGCACCGGCGAGATCAAGGACGTCCTCGCCGTGACGGAGCGGCTCGCGAACGTGCGCGGACGCATCGAGCGGCTCGAGGGCCGCAAGCGCTACCTCGAAAACCGCACGGACCTCGCGACCATCTCCCTCTCACTGACCGAGGAGACGCGTGTCGAGGTGCCAGGACGGACGTGGAAACCGGTCGAGGTGCTCAAGACCGCGCTCAGCGATCTCATCGAATCCCTGCAGGGTCTTGTGGATTTTCTCATCCGCCTCGTCATCGGCCTCGTCGGCCTCCTGCTCCCGGTCGCGCTCCTGACCTTCCTCGCCATCTGGCTCGGTTGGAAGATCATCCGGTGGGTCATCGGTAAATTCCGACGCTGACCGCATACACGAACGTCGACATCCGACCCCCAAGGTCGGATGTTTGCTATACTCCCCTCATGCCCCACATCCACGACAGGAAGATCAAGCGGCTGGAGATGATCGCGAACAGACTGCGTCAGCATGTCATCACGATGATCGCCCAAGCGGGCAGCGGTCATCAGGGCGGAGCGCTCGGCATGGCCGACATCTTCGCGGTCCTGTACTTCCACGAACTGCATCACGACCCCAAGCGACCGGACTGGAAGGACCGTGACCGTCTCCTGCTCTCGAATGGTCACATCTGCCCCATCCGCTATGCGGCCATGGCCGAAGCAGGCTATTTTCCGGTCAAGGAGCTCCTCACGTTGCGCCAGCTCGATTCGCGGCTGCAGGGACATCCAGAGCGCCTGCGCCTCCCCGGACTCGAGACGACCTCGGGTCCGCTCGGCGAGGGTCTCGCACAGGGCGCGGGCATGGCGTATGCCGCGAAGATGGACAAGAAAACGTGGCGGACGTACGTCATCGAATCGGACGCGGAACAGGCTATCGGCCTCCACTGGGAGGCGACGATGTTCGCGGGAAAGAACCGGCTCGACAACCTCACCTGCATCATCGACCGTAACAACATGCAGATCGACGGCGACACCGAGGACGTGATGCCCGTCGAACCCTTGCCGGAAAAATTCGAGGCGTTCGGCTGGCACGTCATCGAGTGCTGCGGGAACGACATCGCCGACATCGTCCGCGCCATCGAGACCGCGAAGAAAATCCATCAGCGACCGACGTGCATCATCAGCCACACCATCCCCGGCCGCGGCGTCTCCTTCATGGAGAACGACTTCCACTGGCACAGCCAGCTGTTCAAGCCCGGCCAGGCTGACCAGGCGCTCCGCGAGCTGAAGGCAATCGAACAGACCTTAAAAGCAGACCACGCCGCCGTATGAATCCCTTCGCACCAAAAGGCACGCGGTCCGACGCGAAGCTCTCCCGCAAGCTGTACGACAAAGCCATCCTATTGAAACCTACACGCGACGGATACGGCAGTGGAATCGTGCAGGCGGCCGAAACGAACGACCGCATCGTCGTCCTCTGCGCTGACCTTACCGAATCCACGCGGAACGCAGCATTCAAAGAACGGTTCCCCGACCGGTTCGTCCAAATCGGCGTTCAAGAACAGCTCCTCGCGGCGACCGCGGCCGGTTTCGCGCTTGCGGGGAAGATTCCCTTCATCAACTCGTACGCCATATTCTGCCCAGGACGCGCATGGGAGCAGGTCCGCACCAACATCTGCCTGAATGACGTGAACGTGAAGATCGTCGGCAACCACGCGGGCGTCTCCGTAGGACCGGACGGCTCAACACATCAGGCCCTCGAGGACATGGCCATCATGCGCGTCATCCCACGGATGACGGTCATAGCTCCGTGCGACGCCATCGAAGCCCAGAAAGCGACCCTCGCGGCAGCGATGATGAAGGGTCCCTGCTACATCCGGTACGCACGCGAGGCGACGCCCGTGTTCACCACGGACAAGACGCCGTTCAGGATCGGGAAGGCCGAAACCTTCCGCGACGGGACGGATGTGGCCGTCATCGCCTGCGGTCCGCTCGTGCACACCGCCCTGCTTGCGGCCGAGGAGCTCCGGAAGGAGGAGAGGCTCGACGTGATGGTCATCAACTGCCATACGGTGAAACCGCTCGACGCGAAGACGGTCGCGAAGGCCGCGGAGACGTGTGGTGCGATCGTCACGGTCGAGGAACATCAGATTGCTGGCGGCTTGGGTGGCGCGGTCGCGGAATGTCTCGCATCGAAACGGCCGACGCCCATGGAATTCATCGGCATCCACGACCGGTTCGGCGAATCCGGGACACCAAAGGAGCTGATTGAGCGGTTCGGAATGGATGTCGCCGCCATCAAGAAGGCCATCCGCGACGCCGTAGCCCGCAAGTCCTCCACCTGATAACGTCGTCCCATCTCCGACCTCCTCGCTTCTTATTCTCTCTTCTCGCATCTCCTTCTCATATGCTCGTCACCACCAAGAAGCTCCTCGTCCCGGCACGCGCCAAGAAATATGCCGTCCCCGCGTTCAACGTGAACAATCTCGAGATCCTCAAGGCCGTCATGTCCGCGGCGGAGAAGATGCGCTCGCCCGTCATCCTGCAGACGACCGAAGGCGCCATCGACTACGCAGGTATCGAGTACCTTGCGGCCATGATCCGCGTCGCGGCGAAGGGGACCGTCCCGGTCGCGATGCACCTCGACCATGGCAAGGACCTCTCCTACATCAAACTCGCGCTCGCGAACGGCTACTCGTCGGTCATGTTCGACGGATCCAGCCTCCCCTACCGCAAGAACGCGACGCTCACCAAACGGGTCGTGAAGATGGCACATGCGAAAGGCGCATCCGTCGAGGCCGAAATCGGCGCGCTCGCCGGCATCGAGGACCTCGTCTCGGTCGAGGAGAAGGACGCGAAGCTGACGGACCCGGACGAAGCGGCCCAGTTCGCGAAAGAGACCGGATGCGACGCGCTCGCCGTCGCCATCGGCACCTCGCACGGCGCGTTCAAGTTCAAGGGCAAGACGCATCTCGACATCGAGCGCCTCCGACGCATCGCAAAACTCGTGAAGCTCCCCATCGTCCTGCACGGCGCGAGCGGCGTGATGGAAGACGTGAAAAAACTCGCGGAACACTACGGCGCGAAACTTGGCGCGGCGCGCGGCGTCCTCGACCTCGATATCCGGCATGCCATCCGAAACGGCGTCGCCAAAGTGAATATCGATACGGACCTGCGGCTCGCATTTACGGCCGGCATGCGCGAGGCCGTGTCGGACCTGCCAAAGGTCATCGACCCGCGCAAGCTCATGGAACCGTCCATGACGCTCATGCGCGAAGTCGCGATGCGTAAAATGAAACTCTTCGGCAGCGCCGGGCGGGCGTAATACACAATTTCGTCGTTGCGAGGAGTCCGACGACGCGGCAATCTTACCTTGATTCTTCGACCTGTAGATTGCGGCCGAAGGGTTTCGGTAAGATTGCCGCGTCGGTCGTCGAACGACCTCCTCGCAACGACGAAATTATCTTGTATCTCAACCGTCAACCGATTTTCGTGATATCATGTGAGCGCATGTCACCCATCCGACGGACTTGCGACGTGAAGGGTACCATGGAACGACCACTCCATGCGCGGTTGGGATTCGTCGCCACGACCACGACACTCGTGGTCGCGACGGTAGGTGTCCTCGCCGCGGTCCTCGGGCATCAGATCTCCAGACACGAGGTCGCGTTCACCTCGATCACGACCTTGAGACCGACCGAGACGACGTCGCTCGACCTCTCCACCTGCGACCGCTTCGCCGTCATCGCGGACATCATCGACTGCGGCATCTTCAACCCCACGGACGCCCAGACCTGTTCCGCCTGCAAGATTTCCGGGCTCTAGTCCCAAATATTTGGCTAACTTAGGCCACATCCTTGACAAGGTTGTCTTTTTTTGCCAAGGTCGCGACAGCACATTCCCAATATGGTGTTGGTTGTGCGGACCGAGGAGATAGGCCATGGCAACGAATCCTTTGACCCACGCGGATCCCACCAAGTCGTCGGACGAGCAGCTCGCGGAAGAATCGCGGGCATACCGCGAGGACCATAAGGATACGCAGTTCATCTGTTGGCTGCTCATGATCCTCCGCTCGCTGAAGCTCCCCTGGTGGACGCCGGCACAGATGCGCGAAGCGTTCCCGTCGTCCATGCGCATGACCGCGTTCGCCGCGCGTCCGGACATCCGGCAGCAGATCACGACCATCCTCGTCGGACTGCCGATGAACACGGCGCGTCGCATGACTCCAGACCTCCAGGCCACGCTCCTCGATCAGGTCGTGGACAACAAGGACGTCCCGGTCGAGAACTGGGAAAACGA
The DNA here is from genome assembly GCA_018830865.1 of Patescibacteria group bacterium. Taxonomy (GTDB): domain Bacteria; phylum Patescibacteriota; class Patescibacteriia; order 2-12-FULL-60-25; family 2-12-FULL-60-25; genus JAHJRN01. Next base: position 5,087 of record JAHJRN010000033.1, read on the forward strand.
GTTCACGCCCGAGGAGTTGTCCGTCTACATGGACATCACCTCCTTCTGGCACCGCTTCCGTACGGAGATGCCCTGGTCGAAGAACATCGATGCGCATCAGCAGCTCGTCTGCGACGTCATCGAGGAATTCCTCAAGCCGAGGAAGTCCTCGACCGGCAAGGATCTCGGCGTCATCCTGACGCATCACGACGTACTCTCCGCCATCGACCGCAAGGTCTGGCAGACGCACATCCCCATCGAGATTCGCGTGGAGATCGATGCGGCGCTGCTCGCGCAAGAAGCGTCCAAGAAGAGCGCGCCCTTCCATGCCAAGGACATCCTCGGCATCGCGACGCCGAAGATCATCGCCGACAACATCCCGCTCAAGGACCTCATCGGCATCTTCGACGCCGCGGAAAAGGTCATGGGCTTCGAGAAGAAGAAGCCTGAGACGTCGGCCGTCGAACCGGACGACAAGGCCGTGACCGTCGCGCCGCCGCCCAAGGAACAACCCGGGGCCGCGTCGGACGCGGAACCGATCTCGATCCAACCCGAGTCGGTCCCGAAGCCGCCGCCGCTCCCGGACATCCCGACCCAGGACGCGTCACCCGACACCTCGGAGGACGCGGACCCAGCAGCCGCATCGTCCGAAGAGACCCTGGCATCGACATCCGACGTGGATGATGCCGACGACTGCTCCGTGGAGATCCACATCGAGGATTTCGGACATAAGTCGTCCGACTCGAAGACAGAGGAAAAGAAGCCTCCGGCGTTGCCTAAAGTGGCAGCTTACATCTCGGACGACGCGTTCGAGAAGGCCGGCGGCGCCTCTGCGGGCTCCGACAAGAACACCCCGAAGGACAACCAGGCATCCGCCTCGCTCAACTCCAACGTCTTCGAGATCGAGGACGCGCTCGGGATCACGCTCCCCGTGGACCTCGACCTGTCGAACCTTGTCCTCGCGGATATCAAGACCTTGCTCGTGGACATGGAGCTCATTGACGACGAGGAACGTTTCCGTGAGGCTATCATGGGAATCCTCCCGCATCTCGCGCCGTCCAAGTTCCCGAAGGATGGCGACTGGAAACGACACGACTTCCTCAAACTCCGTTCCTCGTTCTTCAATGCCCTGGACGAGATGGACAAGGGAAAGCCCATCCGACTCTCGCTCATTTCGGACCTCGCGAAGAAAGGTCCGCCATCTCGCAGCAAGTTCCTTCCGTCGCGGAAATAACACGCGCTCGCACGCCCCCCGATCGGCTGGTCCGGGGGCGTTTTCATATCTTGACACGTAATCTCTCTCCACATTATTCCGACGCATCTGCTACACTGATGGTAGGACCTTCGAAGCACCATGGAGCGGCATCCGGGATGCCGCCGCTATCAAACGGCGGAAGCCGACCCTGTCGTTCGGCAGACATCCTCAACGACGGGTCCCGACCGTAAACGACGTGGTCTCTATCACCGCATCGCACACGGTCGGGCTCCCGCTCCATGGTACTTCAAACGACGACCTTTCAGGGTCGTCGTTTTTGTCGGAGAGATCCTTCGACAAGCTCAAGAAACACGTACTGACTTTACCAGCTTCCACCCCCGCCTCCTCCACCCCCGCCTCCAGACCCCCCTCCGGAGAATCCCGACCCTCCGCTCCCTGCGGATGACGGTGGGCTGTATCCGGACGACGAAGCTTTAGAATCGAGCGTATGCAGGCTAGACGCGAACGCGACGGCGCCAAGATGCGACCATCCCTGTCCTTCGGCCCATTCCGGCTGCGGGAGGTCGATGCCCTCGAACAGCTTGGCCCATTCCGTCTCGATGCCGAGTGCGATGGCATACGGCAGGAGTTCCATGAACTTCTCGGGCGTCTTGGCCGGCGCGTTGTGGAACGTGAGCCGGTCCTTCTCCGTCACGGTCATGAACCATTCGAAGCCCTTGATCTCGGCAAGGAGCTTCACGCCGTCCTCGGTCCGACGCGGCATGAACCAGCCGAACATGATGATGATGACGGACGAAAGTATCGCAGCGAGCCATCCGAGCGCAGCGGCGGCGAACACGAACATAAGAACGAATCCCGTGATGCACCCGAAGGCGATATATTTTATCCGCACGAGACCTGGATTCTTGTCGAAGACGCCGAGGTCCTTGATGCGCATCTCGACTGCGGCACGCGCGTTGGCCACGTCCTGATAGAAATTGTTTTCCTGCAGGTCGCCGACCTTCACCTCGTCGCCCTTCTCGAACAGTCCCTTCAGGATGGCCCGCTCGGCCGCGCTCGGCTCCGACGTCTCCTTCGACGCCGTCTTCACGAACGTGTAGTTCTTCTTGCCTTCGTACCGGATATGGAGGTAGCCGCGGCGCGCGAGGTCGATGATGGTCGCCGTGACGGCACGCGATGGGACGCAGCCGTCACGGCGCGCGCAGGCGATTTCGGCCGGGAGGAGGCCGCGTGGCGCTTCGTACAGCGGAATGACGGTGCCGAGCTTCGGGTCGCGCCCCTTCCGCTTCCACAGGAGCCACATCACGATGAGCGCGAGGATCGGGACGAACGCCGCGTAGTTGTCGGCGAGGAACATCAGGAGCCGCTCCATCGTCGTCGGAGGCAGAATGATGCCGTTCGGGATGCCGATGACGACCGCGAGGCCTTCGGCCGTGTCGAGCTCGCGCGTCGAAACGAACATGACGTCGCGCCCAGACACGGCCGTGTCGCATGATGCCTCCGTGGATCCGTACAGTCCGATGAAGCACGCGGTCCGGATGTCGGACGGCGCGATGTCCGCGGGAAGCGTGAGCGTGAAATCGCTCGCCTCGATGGGGATGGCCCACTCGTTGCCCGTCACGTTCCAATACAGCTCGGTGTGGTCGTCGAAGAACGTGACAGCGCGGTCCGTCTCGTACGTGATGGCATAGGTATGCGGCCCGGTGATGGTCACGTCCGCGTCCCCGATCTTGACGCAGACCTGTCCCGACCCGCCCGAGGAGACATAGGTCGCGGGTTCCCCGTCCATGGTCACGTCGACGACCTTGATCCGGTAGTCGTAGTCCACGCCGTTCCGGACGAACTGCGTCGGGATGTACCGATAGATGCCGTGGCGTTCCTCGTCGCCGAAATCGTACGTGATGGTCTCGGTCACGCGAAGCAGACGCTCCGAATCGACCGTGGCGTCGACCGAGAAATCGCGGATGGCCTCCTCGGCGAAGGCGGTCGACGGGAGCAGGACGGCCGCGAGGGCCACGACAGTGAACAGGAGGCGTTTGGGGTTCATATCGTTGCCATCATGCTACAGCAACCGACCCATGCCGTCATGCCGGTGGTGGAATCATGTCGTCCGTGCCGCCGTAGTGGCGGACACGAAAAAACGCCGGCGAGCACAGTGCTCAACGCGGCGTTGGAGCGGTCCGATGGACCGTGACGGTCGTCTTCATCCGGTCGATACGTCGTTGGCGACGAACAGGAACAGATTTTGCGAGCCCCATGCGGGACCGGGCGAAAAAAGAGTGGTCAGGACCGAGCCGCTTCCTCGGAAACTGTAGCAGGCCGTCATGCGACCATGTCGGCACTTCCGGAAGGAGCCTGTGGCGATGAGATATTCCCTGCGCGGAGGCGACAGGACTTCCGCGAACGCGAACAGCTCGGTATGGATGGCCGGACGGAAGCTGGAAGGTATCAGATCACGGATGAGGGCCTCGCCGACCGTGAGGGCGCGGGTCCGCCTGATGTCGAACCGCATGACGAGCATGGTCCGCCTACCAGAATCGAGGTGCGTGACTCTCGCGCACGACGGGTCGTACTCCCACGCGTCGCCGGCCGCGACGACGGAGGCAAGACTCCGTTCGACGGCCAACGTTCCGGTATTCATCCTCGACGGATCAGGATATTCGTCGACGTAGACGATATACTCGCCGGGATCCAGAAACTCCGCGTCTAGCTGCATTGACCCCATTACCACAGTACGACCTCCGACGTTTTCCGCGTGCCGCGCGGAACGGTCCGTCCTCGATGGACGACATGAAAATCTAACAATTCTTGAGGATTCCGTCAAGTCTTTCCGGTTTCCTGTCGTCTTGGGAACGACGGGAAACGCCGTGCTACAATGCCTTCATGCCGAAAAAAACCACCAAGAAACACGGATTCGACGTCGTCACCATCGGCGGCGCGACGCGCGACGTCTTCGTCCGGAGCAAGAAGTTCCAGACGATCCGCGACCCGGCCGCGCCGGACGGGTTCGACGCGTGCTTCCCGCTCGGCGCCAAGATCGACGTGGACGACATCCTCTTCGAGACGGGCGGCGGCGCGACCAATGCGGCCGTGACGTTCAGCCGCCTCGGCCTCCGGACCGCGTGCATCGGACGCATCGGCAAGGACGTGGGCGGACGCGAGCTCGTCGAGAACCTCCGCGGCCACGGCATCGACACCGCCGCGTTCCAGCTCGACCCGAAGCTCGGCACGGCGTACTCCATCATCCTCCTCTCCGGCTCCGGCCATCGATCCATCCTCGTGCACCGCGGCGCGAGCGCGCGCATCGATCCCGCGAAGCTGACCCTGAAGGCCCTCGCGCCGGCATGGGTCTACCTCACGTCCGTCGGCGGGAACCTCCCCCTTCTCAAACGCATCTTCAGCACGACGAAAACGCTGAGCATCCATGTGGCATGGAACCCGGGCAACGCGGAACTCGCGCTCGGCTTCAAGAGACTCCTCCCCTTCCTGACGCAGACCGACATCCTGGACCTGAACCGCGAGGAGGCCGCGGAACTCGCGGATACGCCTCCGCGCCATCTCGACGCCATCCTGCACCTGCTCGGTACCGTCCCGCGGCAGGCGCTCGTCGTGACCGACGGCCAGGACGGGGCGTACGTGCATAGCCGCGGCGTCACCTGGCATGCGCCTGCGCTCCCGGGCAGGCGCGTGAACGCGACCGGCGCGGGCGACGCGTTCGGCAGCGGATTCGTCGCGGCGGCCATCAGGACCGGCAACCTCGAAAAAGCCCTGCGCGTCGGCATGCTGAACGCCACCGGTGTCGTCACGCACATGGGCGCCAAGGCCGGCATCCTCAAACGATTCCCGACCGCGGCGGACATGCGCCGTGTGAAGGTGAAGCCGTACTGATTCCTATCCCGCTATGCTTGGACGTTTCCGCACCCTCCTCGAATCCTATCTCTTCGTCCTGGTCGTCGCGCTGCTCGTCGGCATCCTCGTGCCACAGGCGCAGGTCCTCATCGCGTGGAACACCCTGCTCCTGCAGGCCATCTTCTTCCTCTCGAGCCTCAAGATGGACGGCAACGAGATCCTCGCGCGCCTCAAGGACTGGCGGACGCTCGCGATCTCCGGCGTGTTCATGCTCGTCCTCATGCCGCTCGTCGTCCGTGGAGCGACCCTGCTTCTTCCGGAGAACCTCGCTGTGTTCGGTTTCGCGTTCTTCCTGCTCGCTGCGATGCCGAGCGGGATGACGTCACCGCTCCTTTCTGAGCTCGTCGGCGGCAACCAGCCGCTCGCGCTCGTCATCACAGCCGGGACGTCCCTGCTTGCGCCATTCACGGTGCCTCTCATGGTTTCCCTCGCCTATGGTTCCACCGTCGTCGTGGACATCTTCGGGATGATGCGGACGCTCGTCCTCGTCATCTTCATGCCGTTCATCCTCGCGATGATCGTGAAGCGCTTCATGCCGAAGCAGGTTGAACAGGTCGCGCCACGGACCAAACCAATCTCGACCATCCTGCTCGGGCTCCTCATCGCTGGCGCCGTGGCCCCGCATGCGGATCGCATCATCGCCTCCGCGCGCGAGAATATCCTGGGGTTCCTGCTCATCATCCTCGCGCTCTTCCTCTTCTTCGGTGTACTCCATGCCCTGGGCTACTACGCGGCTTGGTGGAAAAAGCGGCACGACCGCAGCACGGTCTCGGTCTGCCTCACGTACATGAACTTCACGCTCGCCATCTTCCTCGCCGGGACCTACTTCCCCGACGCGGACGTCGTGCTCGTGCTGGTCCTGTCCATCATCCCGTGGGCCACGCTCCTGCCTGTCTGGAAAAAGGTCTCGACGAAACTACCATGAACTACCACGGCCTTGCGGCCGTGGTTTCTATTCGCCCAATACAAGTCGGACTTGTCCTCTGTCCTCCTCGCCCTGGTGTTCGATGTACTTTCGGATGACCCCCTCGTCGATCCCGACGGTTGAAACGAAGTACCCGGTGGACCAGAGCGCTATCCCTTCTTTCTCGTACATAGTCTTGAGGAACGGGAACTTCTTCCGCATGGCACGGGCGCTGTTGCTCTTCAGTAAATTGACGATCTTGCTCACTGAATACCTCGGAGGAATGGAGACGAGCAGGTGGACGTGGTCGATGTCCGTGTTGATCTCGAGTAATGGGACGTCCGGATAGTGTCTGGTCATTGCCTTCATGGCCACCTGCAGATATGCGCCCATACCATGTTTCAACACCTTCCTGCGGTATTTGGTGACGAACACCAGATGGTACCTGGTGTGGTATACGCAATGTGTTTGTCTGGAGAGCTCCATAGCTTCGGCATACACTGTACCAGACAGGGCTCGTCGTCCATCGGATTGGCTTCATCCCCGGCCTGACGGCCGGGGTTTTGCGTCGGGGTTAAAAAGCCCGGCGACCTGACCGCATCCGCGGTCGGTCAGCCGGGTCGAGACGCGTCAACGTTCCCGGAAGGCGACGAACGTCCATTTCGTGTGCATCGGCTTGTGGACCCTGCTCAGGGTCAGGTTATCGATGGACATGCCGCGCTCCTTTCGAATCGCCATCGATGAAGGTGCGCCACATGGATACCGGTTTTTGGCCTTTTCGTCAACGAACGGATACAATGCGGGCGATGTCCCTCGTGTCACGTCTCCGCTCCATCTTCGCGGAAAACCAGATCATGATCGTCCTGATCGCGCTCGTGGCCGGGTTGCTGTTCCCGACCGTCTTCCGGCCCATTGCGCCGTTCGGGGCGTACCTGCTCGTCCTTATCTTCTTCACGTCGAGCCTACGCCTCTCGCTCAACGAGCTGCTGGCGTACGCGAAGGACTGGAAGATGGCAGCCCTCGCGGCGTTCTTCATGCTCGTGTTCATGCCCATCGCGATGTGGATCCCGCCACGCGTATTCGCGGAGGACTGGGCCCTCCCCTTTCTCATCGTCGGCGCCATGCCGACCGGAATGACCATCGCGCTTATCGCGGAATACTTCGGCGGCAAGACCACGCTCGCGCTCGTCATCACGGCCGTGACGTCGCTCCTCGCGCCATTCACCATCCCGCTCGTCTTCAAATACACGGTCGGCCAAGACGTGCCCATCCCCGTCCTGCAGATGTTCACCGAGCTGCTCCTCACCATCGTCGTGCCGTTCGGCGTGGCCATGTTGGTTCAGCGCCGCATTCCGACGTTCGTCAAAAAGCACGACCACGCCTGGAGCCAAATCTCTATCCTCGCGTTCGGCATCCTCATCGCCGGCATCGTCGCGGACACGACCCAGGGCTCGACCGTCACGCTCGGCTGGGACGAGGTCGGCATCCTGTTCGTCATGCTCGCGTACATCGGCGGCCTGGTCTGGCTCGCGTACCGCATGGCCTGGTGGCGGACCGCAGGCGAAAAGGCGACCATCGCGCTCTGCATGATCTACATGAACAACACGCTGGCGCTCTTCATCGGCAACAAGTACTTCCCGACGCAGAACGTTGTCCCGCGGCTCGTCATCCTCCTCATGATCGTGAACGTCCTGCTCCCGCCGCTCAAATGGTTCGCGAAACGTGCCTCCACCCCGGCTGGCGCGACCCCCTTCAAGAAACCCATCCTCCCATAACCCAAAATCCTATGGCCAAAGCCACACCGACCGTCTACGTCACACGCCGCTTCGCCGACTCCGGTATCAAGGCGCTGAAGTCCGCCGGATACAAGGTCGACGTCTATTCTGAGGACAAGCCCATCCCGCGGAAGGAGCTCCTGAAGAACGTCAAAGGAAGGACCGCCCTGCTCCCGCTCCTGACCGACAGGATCGACGACAAGGTCCTCGACGCAGCTGGAAAAGGACTGAAAGTCGTCGCGAACTACGCGGTCGGATTCGACAATATCGACGTGGAGGCCGCGAAGAAGCGGGGTATCACGGTCACGAACACGCCGCACGACAAGGTGAACGAGGCGGTCGCGGAGCATACGTTCGCGCTGATGATCTCGCTCGCGCGGCGCATCGCCGAGGCGGACGCGTACGCCAAGGCCGGGAAGTACGGCCATTGGTCGCCGACGCTTTTGACCGGCACGGACCTGTACGGCAAGACGCTCGGCATCATCGGCGCGGGACGTATCGGCGCCGCGGTCGCGCGACGGGCGGTGATGGGCTTCGGCATGAAGCTCGTCTATTCGGACATGCGGCCGAACAAGGACCTCGAAAAGGCATACGACGCGAAGCGGCTGACGATGGAGAAGCTCCTCGAAACCGCGGACTTCGTGTCGCTCCACGTTCCGCTCCTCCCGTCCACCCGACACCTCATCTCCACGGCGGAATTCGCCCTCATGAAGAAGACCGCGTTCCTCGTGAACACCGCGCGCGGGCCGGTCGTGGACGAGAAGGCGCTCCTCCGCGCGCTCAAGACCAAGCGCATCGCCGGGGCGGGCATCGACGTGTTCGAGTGCGAGCCGGCCATCGACTGCGACCTCACCGACAATCTCGAGCTCAAGTCGTTCCCCAACGTCATCCTCACCCCGCATATCGCGAGCGCCACCATCGAGGCGCGCGAGGCCATGAGCATGGTCGCCGCCGAGAACATCATCGCCGTCCTTTCCGGCAAACCGCCCATCACTCCGGTGAAGTGATTTTCAGGTTCCCCGCCTTCGCGAGGACAAGTTTCACGGGAATGACAGGCGGGGGGCGGGAATGATGGGGTTGGAGCGCATTGACCCGCCCCCAAAATCCTGCTATTGTCGGCCTGCTCTTTCGAACGTTCGGGCCGTTAGCTCAGTTGGTAGAGCGCCGCGTTTGCAACGCGGAAGTCGTCGGTTCGAATCCGACACGGTCCACCACGAATATCTCTCCAGAATGGAGGGATGTTTGTTGTATTGCCGTACGCGACAGGATTCCGCGACCGGCATATGTCGCCGGGTGTCGCGTCGGATGGACGCATGGTTGCAATAGGAGATAGACTTCAGGTCATGCGCGACATGCTGTACCGGGCCGTGGCGAAGAGGACGCACCTCATCGCACCGTCCATCATCCTCCTGCTGGCGTTATCCGGCGTGATTTGGGTATATACCGACATGAACCATACAATCGTGGACGTGCGAAAAACGAATACGGACCTACGCGCCACCCTCGATTTCTGGCAAGAGGACTATTCACATACGAAATCCGAGAACCGTCTCGCGAAAGACGAGAACGAACACCTCACGAAAGAAAATGCTGTCACATTCGAGGCCGAGCAAGCGCTGTTGGCAGCATATGACATGATGGAACAGCTCATATTGGACGATGACCGAGTGCATCGGACGCACATCCAATGGTTAGTGGAACATGGGGATTTCGGGATGGACAGCGGGACGTTCGCCCAGTTCATCACGAGGCAGGAAGAATGGTCGCGCCATATGAAAAAAAGCGACGCTACATTCGATGAGATCTCGACGACGATTCGTGATGCTCTCGACCAGCTGAATGCCGAGATACCATCCCCATAAACGCCGCGTCTTATGCACACTTCCCGTCGCAGGACCGGTCTAGTAAACTCGCCAGCATGCGACGTGCGACCACCGTCATCCTCTGTATCCTGCTGGGAGCCCTCGCCTCAGGCGTCGGCATCGGCGTATTCCTGAAGCTGGCGAACGACGACCGCGCCCGACTCGTCAAACAGCTCGAAGAGGCCGTCCAGGCGAGCAACGAGTCGCGCCTTGAAAATCAGGCCGCCATCGACGAGGCAAACCACAAGCTGAAGGAAGCCAGCACCGAGGTCGGCAAGGCGCAGGCGCTCGTGAAGGCGCTCGAGGAGGAACGTGACCTGCTCGCGATCGCGGAACCCCTGCTGCCTCCATCCCCCTCGACCCTCCGGAGCTGGTCGGACGTCATCGCGATGGATCTCGGCGTCTCGCTCAAGCAGCCGAAGGGCAGCGACGTCCAGACGAACGACAAAAACGCGCTCACGCTCACCATGGCCTCGACGCAGACCGCCACGGATGGCCGATGGTTCTCCCTCACGACCTACGACGAACGACTCGAACAGGAACTGCTGCTCTCGCTCGCGACCTCCACGCCCGTCGCGTTCACCGTGAATGGACGCATCCTCACGGGCAAACAAGGCAACCTGCCGAACAGCCCGGACCAGATCCTTATCCTACGCATCCGAAAGGACGGGGTCATCACGCATCTGCTGTGGATCCGCAACCCGGGCACGAACCGACGTGATGCGAGTGGCGCGACCGACGTGCTCGGGACGCTGCGCTTCGCCTCCTGACGCCTATGCCCGCCACGGACGGATCGCGAGCGATCCGACAGCTCGTCCGATGGTACGGGACGCATAAAAGGGACCTGCCGTGGCGCGATATCAACGACGCGTACTTCATCTTCGTGTCGGAAATCATGCTCCAGCAAACGCAGGTCGACCGCGTCATCCCGAAATTCAAGACATGGGTCAAGCGATTCCCGACATGGAACGCACTCGCGGATGCCAAGACGCCCGACCTCCTCGCCGCATGGGCCGGCCTCGGCTATAACAACCGAGCGCTCCGGCTCCGTGACGCCGCGCGACAGGTCATGCGCGACGGCGTGCCGACCGACGAGGACGGATGGAAGCGGCTTCCCGGCGTAGGAACCTACACGGCGGCAGCGCTCGCGGAATTCGCGAATCACCGATACGCCGTGGTCATCGACACGAACGTGCGGCGCGTGGCCGGACGCGCGTTCCTCGGAATCGTGCATCCGCAACCGACGCATGACAGCCGCATCCGCCGTTCCCTGCTGACGAACATCCCGCGTCGCGGACGGCATTGGGACATCCCGCAGGCGTTTATGGATCTCGGTGCGTCCATCTGTCTGCCGATGCCGTCGTGTGCGACATGCCCGCTCAAGACGACATGCCTCGCCGCGCCAAAATTCCTGTCGGGCAAGGTCATGCGACGCACGCGAACGACGACGACAGAGTATAGACACGCCGGAAAGAAACACCCGGATCGGATTTACCGCGGTCGCATTCTCACGCTCATTCGCGAACGTGGACCGACGCGACTGTCCGCCATCGGACCGAACGTCGATACGACCTTTGACGCCGTCCGCGACAACGCCTGGCTGGAAACTATGGTGCATCGGCTCATCAAAGACGGAATCCTAACGATGAAGAAGGGCGGACATGTATCGCTCACGGAGACACAAACAGCTGTCTTTGCGAGGAGTGAGTCCGACGAGCGACGCGGCAATCTTACCGAAATCCTTAGACCCGACCGTTCCCATCGAAGAATCAAGGTAAGATTGCTTCGTCGTGGGACTCCTCGCAATGACGGAATCCAATACATGAAAACACCCCGTGTGACCGGGGTGTCTTCGACGTGCGTGGCGTTCCGTTAGAAGCGGCGCGGGGGGCGCTCTTCCATCGGACGCGCTTTGTTGACCGCGATCTTGCGACCGCCCATGTCGGAGCCGTCGAACATCGAGATCGCTTTGTCCGCAGACTCGTCTTCCGCCATCTCTACGAAGGCGAAACCGCGAGGGCGCTGTGTCTCCCGATCCATCGGGATGAACACGGACACGACCTCACCGGCCTGCGAGAACAACTGTCGGAGCTCCTCGTCCGTTGCGCGGTACGGGATGCCGCCGACAAACAGCTTTGTAGGCATGCGTTCTCTTAAGAATGAATGAGACTGGAAACCGTTTGCGCATGACCCACTTCCCCGACCTTATGGACGGACCTTCGCACGTTTTTTCCTCAATCATCGTAGCAGAAATATGGGATTTTGTCAAGAGTTGAGGGGTTGGCGTTTGTCAACGAGTTGGAACAGCCACTAAGCATGTACGTAGGTAGAATAAGGGTGAAATGAACAGATTGGGGGTGTTCCAGCGGGCCTCGAATTCGCGCAGGAGCATGGGGAGCCATTCCTTGTGGAAAT
>JAHJRN010000059.1 GCA_018830865.1 Patescibacteria group bacterium
CAGCTTGCCCGCCGGCCCATAACTGATAGTCTAATTAGCGAGACCTTGGGCCCCATCAGCCTAAGGCATCCGGCATGGCCGCCTGCGTATCCGCCGGGATCGGCCCCAACACATGCCCCTAAATGCGAGGTTGTTAGACATGCAAGAAACGTTTGATGCGGTTAAAGGCTGGCTAACGCTTTACGGCCTGCAGGTCGTGGGGGCGATAGTCATTATGGTGGTTGGTATGATGGTGGCCAAGGCGGTCAACCGTTTGTTCGTGCGGGTGCTGCGCAAGGCCAAGGTGGAAGACACCTTGGTTGTTTTCGGCGGCAACGTCATGAAGTTCCTGCTCATGACTTTTGTGATTATCGCGGCGCTCAATCAAGTGGGCTTCCAGACGGCTTCCCTAATCGCCGTGCTGGGTGGCGCCATGTTGGCGGTGGGTTTGGCCTTGCAAGGCCAGCTTTCCAGCCTGGCGGCCGGAGTCTTGATCCTCATTAGCCGCCCGTTCAAAATCGGCGACATGGTGGAGCTGGCCGGCGGAACCACGGGCACGGTGGAGGCCATAACCATCCTCAATACTAGGCTCAAGGGCTTTGACGGCACGGTAATGGTTTTGCCCAACACCAATGTGTTTAGCAATAAGATCACCAACTACTTTGCCTCGCCCACCCGCCGCATTGAATTGGTGTTCGGCATCGACTATGGCGACGACGTGCCCAAGGCCAAGGAGATATTGCTCAGGCTCATGCGGGAGGATGAGAGGGTGCTGCCTTCACCCGAGCCCGGCGTGTGGCTAACCGAGTTGGCCGACTCCAGCGTGAACCTCACCGCCCGTCCCTGGGTTAACAACGCCGATTTCTGGCAGGTGCGCTGCGATCTCATGGAAAAGGTCAAGGAGGCCTTTGACGAGGCCGGTCTCAGTATTCCTTTCCCGCAACAGGATGTGCACCTAAAGGGAGACCCGCCGGTGAAGGTGGCTGCCTGAATAACATAGGATGCTTGAATACGAAATAGTTGAACTTCAATTGGAAGAGAGAAACTGGTTATGAGGTTCTTGCCAAGGTTCTGCGCTGCGCTGTTGATGATGTCCCTTCTCTGCTTGGTCTGGATTCCGGTGGTGTCGGCTGATGTGGTCACCATGAAAAACGGCGACCACATAAGCGGCAAAGTGGTGGCCATGGCCGACGGCAAGCTCACGCTGGAGACTGCTTATGCCGGTAAGCTGGTCATTGCCTGGGATCAGGTGGCGAACCTGGTCACGGATAAACCCATCAAGGTGAAGCTGGCCGATGGCAGCCAGGCCGCTGGCCGGGCCGTGGCTGCCGGTAAAAACGCCCTGGCTTTAACTGGGGCCGAAAAGTCCACGTCACCTTTGGCCCAGGTTTCGGCCATCAATCCGCCCGACCGCAAGAAGCTAAGGATCAAGGGCCAAGTCAATCTGGGCTCGGATAGTAGAAAGGGCAACACCGACAAAGAGCGCCTGGACGCGGACGGGCGGGTGGTGCTCAGGTGGGATGTGATCCACCGGGTGAGAGTGGGCGGCGAGTTGCATCGCGAGGAGAACAAGGGCAAGAGCACGCTGGAAAACGACCTGGCCTATGCGGAGTACAACCGTTTTATCTCCGAGGACTGGTATGCCTTTGGCAACCTGCGCTACAGCCGCGATCCATTCAAGTCCCTTAACCACCGCTATGCTTTTGGGGCTGGCATGGGTTATCAGGTATGGCAAACCGAGATCACCAACCTTTCCCTGGAGCTGGGTCCCAACTATGTGATGGAAAACTCCGATCTGCGTGGCGAGCTTGACTACGTGGCCGCGCGCTGGGCCCTGAATTTCGATTGTTGGCTATGGCCCGAACGCATTCAGCTCTATCACTATCATGAGATATTCAGCCGGGTGGATGCGCCGGACGAAACCTTCCTCACCACCCGCACTGGTTTCAACTTACCCATTGCCGGCGGCATTGCGGCTTCGCTGGAATATGCCTGGGACTATGACAACGACCCGGATCCTGGCAAGAAGCAGGAAGACTCCCGCTTTTTGCTCAAGCTGGGCTATCACTGGTAGCCCAGCCGGGATAATATGCCGGCAAATCCAGGCCCAGCGCTTAAACAGGGCGCGGGGCCTGGATTTATTTGGCGATCCATTTTATAACGTGGCCCGCTCCCCTTGGGCGGGAACGGGCCATTGCAGTAGTTGGTAAACTTGGGTTGTTTAGCCGCCTTTAACCTCGATGCGGGCGGCGCCGCTTTTCGCGGCCTTGGGCAGGGTCACGGTAAGCACTCCGTCCTTGTGGGTGGCGGCCAGCTTGGCGCGGTCGACTTTCACCGGCAAACGGAAGCTGCGCTGGAAGTGGCCGTAGCTGCGTTCCACCAAATGATAGTCCTGGGTTTTCTCCTGGCGCTCGTCTCTTTTCTCACCCTTAAAAGTCAATATGTCGCCGGTAAGGGTGAGTTCAATGTCTTCGGGTTTTAGGCCGGGCACCTCGGCGGTGATCTCAATGGCTTCTTCGGTCTCTTTCACATTTACCTTGGGCACAAAGCTTTCCTGGCTGGGCCCAACCGGCAAGTCGGCGCCCTGGAAGAAGCGGCTCAATAAGCCATTAAAGTCCCGGTTGATTTTGCCCAAAGACCCGAAACCGGCATATGGCAGCAGCTCGTACATAGTTATCCTCCATCTCTTGGTTAACGGGTTTGGGTGATCCCTTCAAAAGAAAAGTAAGCATGCCATGACCGGGCGTCAAGAGGGTGCTATTGACCAATGGCCATGGCCAGAGTAGCCTTTTTACAAGTTCGCATCCTTGTTTTGGAGCGCGAACCATGCAAACTCCGTGGCGCCGACTAAAAAGGGCCGTGGACAGCGGGAGGAGAAAGGCTTTTGGAAAAGAAGCATAAGTTTTCTATCTGGTATGTGCTCCTCGGCATCTGGGCCGTACTCATCCTGAACAACATGATTTACCAGTCCATCGGTCCCGAAGTGATCCCCTACAGCGAGTTTTTGAATCGTCTTAAGCAAGACAAGATCAAAGAGATTGCCATCGGCGATAAAGTCATCAGCGGCG
>JAHJRN010000034.1 GCA_018830865.1 Patescibacteria group bacterium
ACCGTCTTTCGAGCCGAACAGTACGGGCAAATGGGGCAATACATCCCCAATTACAGGCGGTATTTCTATCTTCAATGCAAATGCGAGGCTACAGGCAGCGACGAAACGGGGTTTTCATCAACCAAAATCCGAACAGAGCGTAAGGATCAATCCGTTGACGCGGAAGGTTGTTTCTGTTAGGTTCCGGGCAGGTCTTTCGACATGGAGGTAGGTAGATGGCAAGTCCGACACCTGAATGGATAGAGGAGATTAGGTCGCGGATGCGGCATCCTGTCGCGAGTTTCTTCGACATCGACGGGACCTGCTCGAAGCGCCAGTTCCTTCTCGAATTCGAGGTCCTCATCGGGGAGATGTTCCCGGAACGACGTCCGATGGTCCAAGTCGTCCATGACGCGCTTGCGACGTACACGAACGAGCGGACGTACGACTATGGGCCGGTCATCAAGGCGGCCGTCGATATCGTCCCCGAGTTTTTCCGCGGTTTGTGGATCGATGATGCGCTCGCAGCTGCCCGATCCGTGGTCGCGCGATACGGTCACATGACCTACCTGTTCCCGCGCCTGCTCCTCTCGGCGCTTCAGACGCTTCCGATCGAGGAGCGCGGTCCCATCATCGCGATTTCAGCCGGCCCGGATTTCATCGCGGAGATATTCTGCAGACTCCACGGATTCGATCTCGTGTACAGCACGCCATACGAATCCAAGGACGGCTTCTTCACCGGTCTGCGCGACGATCGGACTATTCATCACAAAGGCGAGGTCGTCGACGAGATCAAGGAGACGTTCGGCCTGGACATGTCGCGCTGCATCGGTCTAGGCGACACGGTGAGCGACCTTTCCATGTTCATGCGCGTCGGGCATCCGTTCGGCATGAACCCCAAGGGCAAGCTTCTTAAATGGATTCGGGAACATCCGCAGGCCGTCTGGGTCAGCGACAGTCAGGCCACGGGCGTGACGCTCTTCCAGGCACAGACGGACGACCGCGCGCCGCTGGGCGGCCTCGTCGTCCATGCGGGGAGGTTCGTCGAGACGACCCTGCAGGAAGCGCTTCCTTCCCACATTCCGACGTTCGACCTTCCCGGGTCGCATCCGTGAACCCTATCGCCCCGTGGCTTCTCGTCGCGGGGCGTTTTTTATCCGCTTGCGGCTCGTCCCCGCGTTCGATACTGTCGCATCATATGTCCACCATTGGCTCCATCGACGGCGTGTCCGTCAAGAACCTCGTCCGACATGCGGACGACCGCGGTTTCTTCTGCGAGGTGCTGAAGGCCGGCGAACCGTCCGCCATTTCGGTCAGGCAGACGTCGTATACCGAGACGCATCCCGGCATCATCAAGGCGTTCCATTGGCATCGGAAGCAGTGGGACAGTTGGTTCGTCGTCGGCGGTTCGGCGCAGGTCGTGCTGCATGATCTCCGCGACGGCTCGCCGACCAAGGGGACGACGCAGGTCATCTATGCGGGGAGCGAGACGCCGCGGCTCATCTCCATCCCGCCCGGGGTCGCGCACGGGTATCGCGTGCTCGGTACGGAGCGTGTCCGTCTCTTCTATCATACGAGCGAGGCGTATGACCCGACCGAGCCGGACGAGGAACGCGTCCCGCACGACGATGCAGGCATCGGGTTCGATTGGAACACGAAGAACCGCTGACGTATGGACGTGCGGCGGCCGCTCATCATCGGCGCGAAGGGCATGCTCGGGCACGCCTTCGCGGAACGGTTCGCGTCCGCGTCGCCGATCCTGTTGGATATCGAGGACATCGACATCACGGACGCCGCGCAGGTGCGCGCGAAACTGTCCGACCTTCGGCCGGACGTCGTCCTGAACGCCGCGGCCTACACGAACGTCGATAAGGCCGAAACGGACCGTGACGTCGCGGAACGGGTCAACGCGCTCGGCCCGAAGCATCTCCTCGATGCGTGCGCCGACGTGGGCGCGACGCTCATCCACATCAGCACCGATTACGTGTTCGACGGGTCGCGTGCCGAGGGATATGTCGAATCCGACCGTGGCACGGATCCGGTCAACTGGTACGGCGAGACCAAACGGCAAGGCGAGGAAGCGCTGTTCACGTCGCCGTATCCGAAATGGTATCTCCTTCGCATCGCCTGGCTGTACGGCCCGCATGGGAAGCATTTCGTCGACACGATGTTGCGTCTCGGTGCGGAGAAGGGGAGCGTGACGGTCGTGGACGACCAGACCGGGAGCCCGACGTACACGCGCGACGTCGCGGAACGTGCGGCGATGCTGATGGCGGACGATGCGCCGTTCGGGACCTATCACGTCGTGAACGACGGGACATGCACATGGTACGGTTTCGCGAAGAAGATCTTCGAGCTCGCGGGCATGTCCGTCGATGTCACGCCCTGCACGAGCGACACGTTCCCTCGTCCGGCTCGACGTCCGCGCTATTCCATCCTGCGATGCACCAAGCTGCCGCCGATGCGGCGATGGGAAGAAGCGTTGGGGGAACATCTCACGTCAAGGTGACCTTTCGACTCCCGAGTCCTTCCGCATCGAGTCGGTTGGTCTTGACATTTCTCTGAAAATCATGATAATAGGTTCAACTCGGGTGATCGTCCGAGAAGAAAGGAGAAATGTCCCTTGAAAAAACTCATCCTGTGGCAGATAGCCATGGCCGCACCGACGCTTCTCGTCTTCTCTGCCGTTCGTGCTTTCGGAGGGGGTGATACGGACGCCATCATCGCCGCCTTCGCCACCGCCGCCGCCTTCGCCACCACCTCCACCATCGTCAGAACATTTAATTCAACGTCGGCGACAAGGATTCCATGTTCCCGAGTCCTAGGGAGCTGCGTGGCAGAAGCCGCCGTCGTCTACGGCGTCATGTCGGCCACGACCCACGGGATGGTCACCAGGACGTGGCTCCCAGCGCTTATCCTTTCGATCATGAGCGCCACCCTGTTCGCGGTCGTTCCCACGGTTCACCTCTATCTGAGGAGATGGCGCAAGCGCCTCGAGGCGCGACGCAAAAAACTCCGTATCGAGATCGATGGACGGCAAGCACCGCCCTTGTACCGCATGCATGCGCAACCGGAGGAGCTGAGGACGCTGGAATCCGAACTCGGGCACGTCGAGACCGAGATCATGTCCGTCGAACGGCGACTGGCCTCAACATGACCACCTCTCCCGAACCCGCTTTGGCAACGTCTCCTACGACGTCTCGCTGGAGCGGGTGTTTTTTTTGGAAGCGTTATCCACATCATGAGACGCGGTGTGGTATACTTGCATCAACAATGTCCTTTGAGGACCATCCTATGAACGTCATCGTCTATTCGACCCCCACATGCCCGTACTGCAAGCTCGCCAAGGAATTTCTTGATGAGAAGGGCGTGAAGTACACCGAGATCAACGTCGCCGCGGATCCCGCCGCCGCGAACGACATGGTGAAGAAGTCAGGACAGATGGGCGTCCCCGTCATCGAGATCGATGGGACGATCGTCGTGGGTTGGAACCGCGAGGCGCTCGAGAAGGAACTCAAGAAGTCCGAGAAGGCCAAAGCGTAGGTCGAAAACAACGTAAATCGAAAAGGACGCGATTGTCGCGTCCTTTTGTGATGGTCGCTAGGACTCTCGTCCGACGGCTTTTTGGTACCGCGTGTCCACCTTGGACCAGTCGAGGTTTTTCCAGAACGCGGCGACGTATGCCTTTCGGTCCGAGCCGTGGTCGATGAAATACGCGTGTTCGTAGACGTCGAGGACGATGAGGGGCAGGCATCCCCAGACGCCGCCGTGGTTATGCGCGTCGCCGTTGACGATGCGGAACGTCGCGTCATGCGTGTCCCATGCGAGGACGGTCCAGCCGCGGCTCGCCATGGCGCAGGCGGACATGACCGCGATGAACGCATCGACCGAACCATAGGTCGTTGCAAGCGCGTCCGCGAGCTGTCCTGTCGGGACGCCGTCGCCGCCGAGCACGTCGAAATACGTCTCGTGGAGATAGACGCCGTTCGTGGCGAACGTCTCGCTATCCTTGAGACCGCGCAGCTCCGAGTACGTCGCGTTCGCGGACGAGAGGTCGCCCCTCATGAGCGCGTCGAGCTTCGTCGCGATTTCGTCCTTCTTTGCGACATAGCCGGCGTAGAGTTTGTCGTGGTGGATGGCGAGGGTGTTCCCGCTGATGCCGTCGAGCGGCTTGGAGAACGGGAGGGGGATGGGAGAAGCCATAGGTAGGAGATTGGTCGTTCCGTTCACCCTTTCGGGATCGCTTTCAGGATGTCCGCGTCCTTGGGCATGCCGCGGCGGAAATAGGCGATGCGTCCCTCCTTATCGATGACGACGACGGTTCGACGGATGACCTTGACCTTGAACAGGGACCTGATGGCGCCATACGCGGCACTGACTTTCTTACCCGGGTCGATGAGGAGCTGGAACGGGAAGCGGTATTTCTCGACGAACGCCTGATGGCTTTCCGCTCCGGCATGGTTGACGCCGAACACGATCGCGTCCCGCTTCGCGAACTTGGACCAGACGTCGCGGACGGAGCAGAGCTGCATGGTGCAGCCCGGCGTCATGTCGCCCGGATAGAAGATAAGGACCACGTTCTTTTTTTCCTTGAAGTCTGCCAACGCGATTTTGCGGCCCTCCTGGTCCGGCAGGACGAAGAGGGGGGCGATGTCGCCTATCGTGAGATCTTTCGATGCGGGCATATCGTCCGGGTCAGTGTAGCGTACATCGTCGGTCGTGAGTAGTTGGCGGGCAGCAGTTGCCTGTCGGATACGTCCGCGGTACGCTTTTGCCAATATATGGCAATCGATTCGCCCGCGACGCCTGAGCATGTCGGACTTGAGATCAGGGAGGGGCGTCCATGGTGGAAGGTCTGTTGCGTCGGATGTCTCGTGGTCGTCGTCGGCATCATCATGCTGATCGGTTTCGCGTGGCGGGGCCTCAGCGGCGGAGGACCCCGTTCGCTCAAGGCGCTTCCGCAGAATTTTCCTGCGGTCGTCAATCTCTATCGTATCGAGGACGCGGTCTCCATCGTCTATCTGCCCGGATCGGAGAAGAATCGGCTCATGGCGTTCGTCATGGCGCCGTTTCGCATGTTCGGGCGCGTCATGATCTCGGATCACCAGGTCGACCAGGACGAGGGCGTCGGCTCGACCGTTTCGCAGCTGCAGAATATCGATACCGTGACCGTACGATGGGAGCGTTTTGCCGCGGAACGGGCGACGGTCCTGAACCGATATCTTGACGATTTCCGGCGCAACGGGTTCCGTATCGACATCCTTCGGGACGACGCGACCGCCACGGACACCGTCATCGCCAGCCGTGAGGACGTCCGCGTGCAGCTCCAGATTCAGGATCTCGCCGACGTGGCGGGCGTGGACTCGATCGTCGTTGTCACCGACTACCTCAACCAATGATCCCTATGCGCCCGAACATCACACGCCTCCTCGCGCAGTCGGCCTTTGTCCTCATCGCCCTTGCGGTCGCGGGATGGGGGTGTATCAGGCCGTTTGACCGTCTCGCGGAATATGCCGGTCCCAAGGTGTCCACGTTCGGGGACGATAGCCCCGCGGAGGTGGCGCAGAAGATCAACTTCGTTCCGGGAAGCATCATCGAGACGCGTCAGACGTTCCTCGGGTTCGGCGCCAAACTCGCTGCCGCGCTCGCGGGGGAGGGGAAGGAAGGGGCACGCATCATCGTCGTGAGCCGTTTCGCTCCCATGAACGTCGCGGACGTCGAATGGAGGCTCGTGACCCGGGTGGAAGCCGAATCCTCCATCGCAGCGCGCGAAGCTGCCAAGAAGAAGAACGAGCCCGAACCGGAACCGGAGATGGTCGATCAGGTCAGCCAGGGAGGCATCGGCGGATTCGATCTCGTGGATGCGCACAGTCTGTATCTGCCGGCGTTCTGGCCGGAGCAGGGTGGAGCCCCGTCGCTCGGCACGAGCGGCATCTGGCTCTCGGACGACGTGTTCCAGTCGCTGTCGCGCAACCGCGTGGCGACGCTCGATTTCGGCCTGCTCGACGCGACCATCAATGGCGCCATCGCGAAGGTGGCTGGATTCCGCGAGGCCTTCGCCGCGCTTCAGAAACAGGTCACGGACGTGGGGGATCGGACGGACGTCTTCAAGCTCGATGCGGAGGCCGAACTCGCCTCGTGGCCGCTCAGGGTGAACGGGGAAGATGTCGATGTCGAGGTCATCAAGGCGCGTAACTGGTTCGGCGAGATCGTCGTTCTGAATAACAGGCAGAACCCGCTCGTGCTCAAGGCGACGTTGAATCCGGTCGCATCCGGCGCCGGCGAGCTCTTCTCGGGCCTCGGGACGCTCAAAGCCCTCGTCGGTTACGAGGTGACGGAACTGCGGGACGTGCAGGAGTAGATTGCCGCGCGCGTTTCGGTTTATGCGCTCGCAAAGACAGAAATAATCTCGTCGTTGCGAGGAGCGAGTCCGCGAGCGACGCGGCAATCTTACCTTGATTCTTCGGTCGAAGGATTCTGGTAAGTTTGCTTCGTCGTCGGACTCCTCGCAAAGACGGTATATTTTACAAGGGAAGACAACTTGTTCAGAACGGCTTTTGGATGATATAATTGCTTTTAGCTGTGGATAAGATGCGATCAAAATCGCCTCAAAAAATATAAAATATGGTGAAACATCAGCGGGTCCAGCAGGACACACGAACCGACAAGACCGAAGGGAAAGAGAGGCAGATGAATTTGTTTGGCGTTTTGGCGAAGGGCGGGCTGACCGTTCTGATTTCGGTTTTGATGATATACGGCGTCGTCCAAGCCGGCACCATCACGCCGCCCACCGGCGGAGGTGAACCGAGTGCGAAGTTCTATACGCTGTCGGAGATATACGAATTCATCACGAACGACACAGCAGCGACCGAAGGTGGCCACGACTTCACGTTTTCTGATGCCGCAACAGGAACCGGCCGGACCTTAACGGAAATCTACGACGCCCTAGCGGGTTTGATTTCCGATGACAAGGTGAGGCTGGGCACGACGTATCTGAACGTGGATGGCATGCTGACTCCCGATGGAGGCACTGCCGTCGTCGCCGACGTGTTCAGCGGCAAGACAGCGAACCTGACCGCGGACTGGGTATTGGATGCGGGGACTCTCAATCTCGCGTGCAACGTCGCGACGTTCGATGCCGTGGGCAATCTGGTGGGCAACGGATACGACGGCGACGGAAACGGCTCCAACCGGTGGTGCATGACCGATTCCGGAAACGCCAGCGCGGCGTCCATCGCCTCCTCCAGCGTGGCGTGGGTGGACGGCGTGGCGATAACCGGGACCCTGCTCGGGAACATGTGGAACGGCACGAAAGGCATCTATATCGGCGGCAGTCAGCTGAACGGCGGCGTCGACGATTATAACGCCGGAGCCGCCGCGCCTTCGGACAGGTACGCGGGGTCGTGGACGGCGTGCGTCGTCGGGAACAATTACTGCGATACCGGCGACGACGGAGCCGACGCCAGGGACGACTCGACCGGACTCGTCTGGTCCATGCCGTGCAACGGTGCCGGATGCGACAGCCTCTCCGACGCGGCCCCCGTGATGTACGCGTGGACCACGACCACGACCGCCAACAATTTCTCCGACATTCAAGGGAGATATCTCGACGTCGGGACCTCGACGGCACTCGGGGTGTGCCAAGGTGGAGACCATGGCAAGAGCGGTTGGTTAGCGCCCACGCAAAAACAGCTGATGCAGGCGTCCATCGATGGCTCATATGGAAATTTGGAAGGGACCGGCGTCAATCGCTACTACTGGTCGTCCACGACGGTGTCCCACAGTCTCACCTCCGCGTGGCTCACCAATTTGTCCAATGGCTACACCGTCGGCAACGCGAAGATCAATGCCTTCTACGTGCGGTGCGTCCGCTAGTCCTCGGGAATGATTATTTGGGGATTTGAATCATTTGGTGATTTTTTTCGAAATTTTTTTGAAAAATGGCGCGATACAACCACTTGCCAATCTTTCAATCCGGCTATGACCTTGTTTTGAAGATCTATCGGATAACGCATCATTTCCCTCGCGAATACAAATACACCTTGGGGCAAAAACTAAAGGACATCAGCGCTGATTTTCTGGATTGCATCGTTACGGCCAATTCGCAGGAACATAAGACCGCGGTGTTGAATGAAGCGAGGACGAGATTGGAACGGTTACGGATCCACGTCCGGCTCGCCCATGATCTGAAGATCATCACGTTGGCGGGATATGAATCGATCTGTCGGTCCCTGGAAGAATTAAGCAGACAACTGTCAGGCTGGTTGGAATGGTCTTTGACAACCCAACATGCACAGACCGAAAATATCGGCGAGCCAGAATCACGCATCCTAGGGGATGCGTGAGCGGGCAAAGTTTCATTGCGGTCCTGTTCGGTCATCATCGCGGATGACCATTGTTCGTCAGACGTTCATACGTTGCCTCGGCAAAAATTGAATGTCGGAGAATCACGAAGTAACGGGACATATAACATCGGGCGTCAATCGCAACTACTGGTCGTCCACGACGGTGTCCAACAATCTCACCAACGCGTGGAACACCAATTTGTCCAATGGCAACACCAACAACAACGCGAAGATCAATGCCAACTACGTGCGGTGCGTCCGCTAGTCCTCGGGAATGAAACGTCACGTCGCACGCTTGCCGCTGGTTCGCCCATATTTCCGATCGGAAACCTTACGTTTTAGGGAGAAACAGGTGAAATGTCCGTTCTTCGGTTCGAGAAAATCCCGTAGTTTTTGGAAATGGTTTTCCCAGAGGTGTTTTCTCAAGGTGTAGGTGTCGGCATGGCTGAAGTGACCGTAATAGGAATTGATGACCGCGAGTATTTTTTGAAGGAGTTCCATGGGCGGATCATATTCGGGAAACGGAAGCGCGAGCTGGCCGGATTCGGCTTTCGGAAGCGTGTCGTTGAATTCATGGAGCTTGCGTTTACAGCTCCGCACGATGCGGCGGCGGATCAGGACGCAATTTGGTTTTACGATATAGCCGAGCCAGTCGATACCTTTGTCCGTCGTCTGGAGGATCTGTTTTTTATGGTTTAGTTCCAGCTGGAGTCTTTCCTTGAGGAATGCGTCGATTCTATTCCGCCAATCCAACAGCTGGGCTTTGTCGTTTGAGAGAAGCAGAAAATCGTCGACATAGCGAAGATAGTATTCGACCTTGAGATCGTGTTTGACGAACCGATCGAATTCGTTCAGGTACACGTTCGCAAAGAATTGGGACGTGAGATTGCCGATGGGGAGGCCCTGGCTTTTTGGGACATGGAAAAGGGATTTATGCGGCGGGATCCTGCCGAACAGGAGCGGATCTCCTTTGCGGGTGAAGTCCGTGACGGGGTCATGGAAAATGATGAGATTCGCCAGCCAAAGAAGTTCGGGATTTTTGATTTGTCGTTCAATGACATCGAAGAGGATTTGTTTGTTTAGGCTCATGAAAAATCCCTTGATGTCCAAGTGAAGAAAATAGGTCTTTTGACGGTGGTTTGCAGTGATTTTTCGGTGATATCTTTGCAGATCGTTGAGGGATTGATGAATGCCCTTGTCCTTTCGGCAGGCGTAGGATTGATTGATGAATTTTGGCTCGAAAATCGGCTCAAGATGGTTATACAGAAGATGATGGACGACGCGGTCGCGAAACGTGGCCGCAAAGATTTCGCGCAGTGTCGGTTCGGTGACG
Source organism: Patescibacteria group bacterium (assembly GCA_018830865.1). Taxonomy (GTDB): domain Bacteria; phylum Patescibacteriota; class Patescibacteriia; order 2-12-FULL-60-25; family 2-12-FULL-60-25; genus JAHJRN01. The sequence goes on from JAHJRN010000034.1 coordinate 9,658, forward strand.
ACGAAGCAGATTGAGCGGCCGGGCTGATATGTATGATTCTGCAGTTCTTCTTCCAGTTTCAGAAGTTCCGATTCAAAACGTATTTCGAATTTCGCCGCATGATACGTTTTTCGTTTGTGTTTTCGGCAATCAATGAAGGCTGTGTATAACGTTTGAAAATTGAAAAGTTCCGCCGCAAGCGCGTTACCTCTCTCTCTCTCTCTCGATTTGCATTGAGTCTTCCATTATCGGGAGTGTATCATCTGTCATATTGATCGGCGGTCCTGTGCTTTTGTCGTTCTGAAGCTCGGCGAAGGGTCTGGTTTGTTGGCACTGGCCATTGGGATTGACAGCCTGTTCGTATTTTGTTCCATCATTTGATACCATAAGTGCATGGGTATGCCAGATATCATGTTGCCGGAATCGGACTTTCTGCTCTACACGACCCCGGAAGGGGACGTGCGTGTGGATGTGCTTTTTCAGGATGAGACCGTCTGGCTGACGCAGAAGCGCATGGCACAGCTCTTCGGCGTTGACGTGCGGACCGTGAGCGAACACCTGCAGAATATCTTAAAAAAAGGTGAACTTAGCGAAAAATCAGTTGTCCGGAAATTCCGGAACACTGCTCCGGACGGAAAGACGTATGAGATGCAATTCTATAACCTCGACGCCATCATTTCCGTCGGGTATCGCGTCAATTCGGCGCAAGCCGCGCAGTTCCGCGTATGGGCAACCCGGACGTTGCGCGGCTACGTGATCAAAGGGTATGCGCTGGATGACGATCGTCTGAAGAACGGACGGCATTTCGGGAAGGATTATTTTGACGACCTGCTTGAAAAAATCCGTGAGATTCGCGCGAGCGAACGGCGGTTCTATCAAAAGATCACGGATATCTATGCGCAGGCGAGCGCGGATTACGATACGGATTCGGATATCACGCAGACCTTCTACAAGACCGTGCAGAACAAACTGCATTGGGCCATCACGAAGCAGACCGCGGCCGAGCTTATCGCGGGTCGCGCTGACGGCGACAAGCCGCACATGGGATTGATCACGTGGAAGAATGCGCCGAAAGGAAAGATTCTCAAGCCCGACGTTTCGATCGCGAAAAATTATCTGGAAGCGACCGAACTTTCGGAGTTGAATCGTATCGTGTCCATGTATCTGGACTACGCCGAGAATCAAGCCACGAAGCAACATGCCATGTCGATGCGGGATTGGGCGGAAAAACTCGACGCCTTCCTACGTTTCAACGAGTACGATATTCTTGACAATCCGGGCCGCGTATCTCACGAGGTCGCAAAACGTCTTGCCGAGTCGGAGTTCGAGAAATACCGCGTCATCCAGGATCGCGAGTTCGTATCCGATTTCGACGAGGTCGCGAGGAGGTATTTGGACCAAGACCGTTTGTCATCCTGAGCGGAGGTCGTTGGACGGCCAGAGTCGAAGAGCCTGGTTTCTTCGTTAGGCAACCGGTTTCTTCGTCGCCGATTCTTTGGAATGACACGGGAGAGGTCGTTCCTCTTGAGGTCCGGATGGTTTGTTATGTTGCGGTTCCGTGATATCATTATACGCAGGTCCGCATGAAAAGTAAGACCGCGATTAAAAAATCGCATCTCATCCTCATTTTGGCGCTTTTCTTGAGTGGTGGTTTCGCGTTTTTCACGCGGCCCGTTCTCGCGTCGACTACGGACGGCATCATCGACCCGACGTATACATATGCGTGGGGCGAAAATATCGGTTGGATCAATTTCGGCACGGGCAACGGCAACGTCCACGTCACGGACGCCGGCCTTTCCGGATATGCGCTAAGCGAAACCGTCGGTTGGATAAATGTAAGTGCGGTTGCCAATGACGGCCAAGGCAACTTATCGGGTTACGCGTGGGGCGAAAACGTCGGGTACGTGAAATTCAATCCGACGAACGGCGGCGTCGTCATAAATTCTTCGGGCGTATTCACTGGCTCGGCATTGAGCGAAACCGTCGGCTGGATCGTTTTCGGCGGGGGCAACGCGGTCACGACCGATTGGCGGCCGCGAAGCGCCAGACCGGCGTGCAATAATGCTCTTGACGACGACACCGACGGGAACATCGACTTCCCGGCCGACCCCGGCTGTTCTTCGTTGACGGATACGAGTGAAACGGATGCCATAGCACTCGCTCCCGGAGGAGGCGGCGGAGGAGGCGGTTTGCCGCCGGGAGCGTACAACCCGCCCATCGCGCCGGAAAACGGATTCGGGATTTCGATAAACGGCGGTGCCACGGAAACCGATTCCCGAGGCGCCGTTTTGACGCTCACGGGCGGATTGGACACCAGAACCGTTCGGATTTCCGAGAGCCCTCAATTCCCGGAGGGTTTCCAAATGTCATACGACTCCTCCTTGTCCCAGATTTCCGTTTCGTTCACGTTGTCCGAAGGCGCGGGCGCGAAAACCGTGTACATCAGATTCTGCACGCAATGGGGTAGCTGTTCAGAAGTCGTTTCCGACGGCATTGTCGTCACGCAGGCGATACCGGTCCAACCGCCCGCACCCGAAGTCCAGAGTCCGCCCGTATCCGAAAAACCGCGATCCGCCCTGCCGGAAGCGGCTCCATTCGAAGCTCCAATCACGAACGTCATCGAAAAAATCAAGAAAGTTCCGGGAAGAATCATCGAAGGAATCAAACAAACGCCGGAGATCCTGGCGCCGTTCGTGCCCGAATTCCTGAAACCAAGCACGCCGGAAGTCGCGCTACCGCTGGTCGAAGAGGTCGTGCCGAAGGAGACGCCCTTGGCTTTTTTGGGCGCGTGGCAGCTCTTGCCGCGAGAGCCGATTCGTGAATTCGTGTTGGCGCCGTTGCCCGCGTCGATCAGGAACTTGGTCCAAAAATTCCCGACGCTCAAAAAGACGTTCGAAGAAACCGGCATCGCCAAGATGACCGACGTCGCGAAGCTCAATTCCGTCGCGCTGACCTTGCCCGGGCTGACGGAACGGGTCGGCATGCCGACCGTGGACGTCGAGCCGGGAAAACCCGCGTTGCCCAAAGGTGTTCCGATCGTCAGCTTGACGCCGCTCATGAAACAGCAGATGCCGACGGAGATCGTCTTCGCAAAAGCCGGCGGTGGATTGCTTGACTTCAATCCAGCGCTGTCCGTCACCGATCAGGGCGAACCACAGCAGAAGATCGAAACGATTTCCGGCAAGACCCTGCAACTATCGGTGAAACCCGACAGCCCGGTCACGAGCGTCAAGGGATATGTGGTGTTCACGTCAAAGAGGAGTCCGGCGACGTCGTTGGAATTCCCGTCCGATACCCTGCTTGCCTCCGTATTTTTCGCCAATCCGGTCTTCGCCGCGACGCAAGAAGTGCCCGTGAGGGTCGAAGAAAAACTGGTCCTGCAGGAATTCGATTACCTCGATTCCGACGGCGACGGGATCTACACCGCCGAGATTCAAGTCCCGGTCGTTGACGGCGAATATGAGATTATCACGGTCCTGAATTTCACGGACCCGGATTTGGGCGCGAAAGAGATTCGTCTGACGACTGTCGTCGAGCCGGAGGGGTATCTGTACGAAAAAGCCGGCGACAAGGAAATCCGCGTTCCCGGCGCGATCGTCACGCTGTACGGGTTGAACCCGGCGACCAAGCAATACGAAATCTGGCCGGCGAAAGACTATCAGCAGGAAAATCCCCAGACCACCGACGTGAGAGGTACGTATTCATTCTTGGTGCCGGAAGGGGATTATTATCTTGATATCGAAGCTCCGGGCTACCTTCCGTACGAGGGCAAGCCGTTCCAGGTCAAGGAAGGGAGCGGGATTCATGCCAACATCGAACTCAAGACCAGGTTCTGGTGGTTGGCAATCGTCGATTGGAAGACGATTCTGCTCGTCGCGGTCGCGTTGCTCTTGCTCTATAATTTCTATCGCGACAAGATGCGAGAGAAGGTGAAGCCGAAAAACATGAAATCCCCCATATGAACAGAACACGAATCCTGTCGACGGTCCTTCTGATCCTGCTGGCGGGAAACGTCTTTCTGGGCGTCGAATATCTTTCCGTCGTCCGACAGCTCCGTCAGACGAAGACCGCGCTGGACGCGCAGAAGACCAACGACAAGGTCTTGGCCTTCACTCAGCTCTTTGTCGAAAAAGTGCTGAATGCCCAGACGGAAGTCGATTTTGACACGAGACTAAAACTCGAAAACGCCGTCCGGGATCTTGGAGACGACGCGATCCTGGCCCAATGGTCGAAGTTTGTCGAAAGCAAGACGGAAGACGACGCGCAGGAACAGGTCAAGGCGTTACTGGGGATGTTAGTCGACAAGATCAAGGTCAAATAAAAAGTGAGTAGGTTGTAGTGAGTAGTGAGTAGTCGAATTCCCTACTACAAGCTACCAACCACAAACTACTCACTAATTGAACCGCTCCTGCCACTTGGGGTCGACCTTCACGGTCAGGTCCAGGAACGCCTTCGTCTGGAGGGCCTCTTCGAGTTCCTTGCGCGCCTTCATGCCGATGCTCTTGATCTTGGATCCCTTCGCGCCGATGATCATCCGCTTGTAGCGTTCGTCCGTTGTCCAGATGGTGCCGACGACGTACCGCGAACCATCTTCACGCTCCTCGATCTCATCGATGGAGACCTTCACGGTGTAGGGGAGTTCCTGCTCGAGCGAGAGGAAGACCTTCTCGCGGATGAGCTCCTCGAGCCACTCCTTGTGCCGGATGTCCGTGATCTGGAGGTCTGGATACATGTGGTCGCCTTCGGGTAGGACCGCGAAAATCGCGTCCGTCAACCGGTTCAGGTTGCTTCCACGCACCGCGGAAATCTCGATGGTGGTGATTTGGCCGACGTCCGCGCCCATATTCTCGTCCAGATGCGGGCGCGACTCCGTCGGCAGGTCGCCCTTGTTCACGACCGCGATGATGGGGACGTTCGTCGCCTGCAGCATCGTGCGGATGGCCTCCTCCTCGAGACCGGGCGCGCGCGTCGGGTCCATGACGTAGACGATGGCATCCACGCCCTCGAGCGTCTCGCGGACGAATTCGTTGAGGCGTCGCGACACGAAGTCGGTGCGGCCGATGAAGACGCCGGGCGTGTCCACGAACACGATCTGGCCGCGCGGGTCGTTCAGGATGCCTCGGATGGGGCGCCGGGTCGTCTGCGGCTTCGGGGTGACGATGGCGACCTTAGAGCCGACGAGCGCATTCAACAGCGTGGATTTTCCCACGTTTGAGCGCCCGGCCAGCATTACGAATCCCGATTTGGTCCCCATATCTTCCTACTATAGGCCTAAAGACGGGTTTTTGACGAGTTTCGCGACCACCTCGACATGGGGCGTGTGGGGAAAGAGGTCGAACGCCGCGACGGATTCCACGCGGTAGGCCGTCTTGAAATCCTTCAGCTCCTCGACAAGCCGGCGGTAGTTGCACGAGACGTAGATCAGATGCGGCGGTTTCTTCTCGAGCACGGTCTTCAGGACGCGCGGATGCAGGCCGGCACGCGGCGGGTCGAGGATGACGACGTCGGCGTCTATGTCTTTCCATGAGAGGTCTTCGGCAGGACCGGACGTGAACGCACATCGGTCCGCCACGCCGTTCGCGGTCGCGTTCAGGTCCGCGAGCGCGATGGCTTCCGCGTCGATCTCGAAGCCGTGGACGCGGACCGTCGGAATCCGTTTCGCGAGCGTGATGCCGAAGAACCCGAGGCCGCAGTAGAGGTCGAGGACGGTGGAGGGGTCGCCGACGAGGCCGAGGACCCGGTCCTGCAGTTTTGCGGCCATGTCCGTGTTCGTCTGGAAAAAGGAATTCGGCGCGATGCGGTACCGCACGCCGTTCACCTCCTCTTCGATCCATGGATCGCCGACGAGCGTCTCGACACGTTCGACGAGCGAGAGGTCCGTGATGGTCGGCTGTTCGCCGAGGAGGAGCGTGGTGCAGAGCGGGGAGAGACGGTCGACGATGGTCTTCCGCGCGCCCACGTCGATGCGCGACAGGTCCGACACGACGAGCGTGATCATGCGCTGTCCCGTGTTCTTCCCGCGACGGATGACGACATACCGGAATTGGCCGTGATGGTCCCGCGCGTCCCACGGTTCGAGCGGAAGGTCGCGCATCAAAGCCCGGCACGCCTCAAGGATGGCAGGCGTCTCCTCGTCGAGCAGGAGGCAGGTCGAGAGGTCGAGGTAGCGGTTCCACGAACCGTATTCCTTGAGTCCGATGGTTCCTTGCCACCCGACCGCGTAGTCCATGCGGTTGCGGTAGTGGAACGGTTCGTCGCACGGCACGACATCGTCGACGCGTTCGTCGTGACCGGCCTTCTCGAACGCCGCGTTGATGCGGTCGCGTTTTTCCTTGAGCTGGGCGTCGTACGCGACATGCTGCCAGAGGCAACCGCCACACGACCCGGCGTGCGGGCACGGCGTCGAGACACGGTCCGGTCCGGCGGTCACGACATCCTCGAGGTGCAGGACCTTCCGTCCTTTGTCGCGTTTCACGAACGTCGCGGCGACCTCGTCGCCACGGCACGTGAACGGGATGGAAACCGAATCGAACGAGCCACGACCCTTCTCGTCGTAGCCCGTCACGGTCCCGGTCACGCGATCCCCGTATTTCATGGGGCGAGCGTAGCGGATTCCGCCGTTCTTGTCATGTCTTCTTGACGCGTCGGACGAATCCTGACGTAATGTGGCCGTGGTCTTTTGACGCGAACGGAACCCGAACCGCGAGGTGATCCCATGATGTGCAGCGACAAGGAATTCGCGAGTGCGCTGGGGATCTACGAGCTGATCCTTGGAGCACCATACGTCAGGCCGTCGTCCGATTTGATCAAGAAGCTCTTCGTCGGAGGCGTCCCCGCCCGCCTGGAGGAGATGGTCTTCGAACCGATACGGGTCTGTGCACAGGTGCCGACCCTTCCGCTCGACAGCTCCGTGGACATCTTCCATCTCGGCCACGAGGCGTCCTTCGACGCCATCCTCGACGGCATCTCGGCCCGCGGCATGCGTCCGCTGATGGATCAGGAGTTCATCGGCCTCCTGCTCACCTATTGGCACGTCCAGCTCGCGTTCGAGCTCGTCGCCCTCGGGTCGTTCACGAGGATCGGCTCGGACAGGTTCGTCCTGTCCGCCTTCACGCACGACGCGAACGATTCCTGTCTCCGGCTCGTGTCCGCGTCCGTCCCGTTCGCGGCCCGTTGTCGCTTCCCGATGGTTCCCATCGAGGAGTGACCTCTCGCCCCCGCCGTCATGGAGATGGCGGCTTTTTGTTCGGTCGATTCTCGACCGTGGGCGGATTGCCATCCGCCCCTACTGCACGGTCCTCCGTGATACCCGTTCCGTCCGGTCCTCCGTATCGGCGCATGGCGATGCGCCTCCCCTCCATCAAAACGACATGCCGTGACAGGTCGTCCGATGCCTGCTATCTTGGTTCAAATGCGCGTTCTCCACGTGATTGCCAACGACATCCGTTCGCGGGAGAATACGGGCGCGTTGTTCCGCACCTGCGAATTCCTCGGGGCCACAAAGCTCTGGCTCACGGGCTACACGCCAGCCCCGCCGGACACGCAGCTTCTCAAAGTTTCGCTCGGCTCGGAGACGTCGCTCGATTGGGAGCGTGTCACGGACGTCCGCGTGGCGCTCGGTCGCCTGAAGGAGGACGGGTTCGAGCTCGTCGCCCTCGAGCTGACGGAGCAGGCGGAAGACCTTTCGGATGTCCGACTGCCGGACCGGGTCGCTCTTCTCCTCGGCAACGAGGTCACGGGCATCACGCCGTCGCTCCTCGCATTATGCGACCGGACCGTGATGATCGCACGGAAGGGGACGAAGGAATCCCTGAACGTCTCCGTCGCCGCCGGCATCGCGATCTGGAAGATGATGGAAGCGAGAAGCTAGAAGCGAGAACAAGAAGCGAGAATGCCAAAACTTTCAATCGTCATACCCGTCAAGAACGAGGAAGAACATCTCCCCAAGCTGCTCGCGTCCATCAAGGGGCAGCTCTTTTCGGATTACGAGGTCATCGTCGCGGACGCGCACTCCACGGACCGGACGGCCGAGATCGCGCGGTCGTTCGGCGCTCGCGTCGTCGAGGGCGGGATGCCCGGGCCCGGTCGCAACAAGGGTGCCGTGCATGCGTCAGGCGAGGTCATCGCATTCCTCGATGCGGACGTACAGCTCCCGTCCACGAGATTCCTCGGCGATTGCCTCGAGGAGATGGGGAAGAAGCATCTCGACGTCGCGACGTGCAAAGTGAAGCCGTTGAGCCGCAGGCCCGTCGACCGCGCCCTGCATGAGGCGTACAACGCGTTCGCCATGGCGACCGAGAAGATCAATCCGCATGCGCCCGGGTTCTGCATCCTCGTCCGGAGGCATGCGCACGAGGGTATCGGGGGGTTCGACGAGGACGTCGTCTTCGCGGAGGATCATGAATACGTCCAGCGCGCGGCAAAGAAGGGACATCGGTTCGGCATCCTGCGGTCGCATCCTATCGCCGTGTCCGTCCGTCGTCTCGACAAGGAGGGGCGGCTCGGCATCGCGTTGAAGTACATCTTCGGCGAACTGCATATGCTGACGAAAGGGTCCATGAAGGAACAACCCCCGTTCCCGTATGAGATGGGCGGTGACGCGACGGCGTCCGAAAAAACGTCGGAATCCGACGAGACATGAAGAATCTTCTTTTCCGATGGTGGCATAGCGAGACGAACGGCGTGACGGCCGCGGCCATCATCGTGGGCGGCGCCTCGCTCGCGTCGCGTGTCATCGGCATCCTGCGCGACCGCGTGCTCGCGTCCACGTTCGGCGCAGGCGACGTGCTCGACACCTATTACGCGGCGTTCCGCCTCCCGGACCTTCTCTATACCCTCATCATCCTCGGCGCCTTGTCCGCGGGGTTCATCCCCGTGTTCGCGGAGTACCTCGACACGCGCGGCAAGGACGAGGCGTGGCGGCTCGCGGAGCGCGTGCTGTCCGTGGTCGGTGCGACCATGATGATCGTCTGCGCGGCGCTCATCGTCTTTGCGCCGGCGCTCGTCCCCATGTCGGTCCCGGGGTTCTCGCCCGAGAAGCTCGACATGACCATCCGCCTCACGCGCATCATGGCGCTCTCGCCGTTCTTCCTCGGCCTGTCGGCGGTGATGGGCGGCATCCTGCAGGCCACGCGCCGGTTCCTCGCGTTCGCGCTCGCGCCGGTCCTCTATAACCTCGGCATCATCTTCGGCGCCGTCATCCTGTCGCCCATGATGGGTATCGAAGGGCTCGCGTGGGGCGTGGTCCTCGGCGCGTTCCTCCATCTCATCACGCAGGCGTCGGTCGCGTTACGGATGGGATTGCGGCGCATCCCCGCGCCGTCGCTACGGGCGGAAGGCGTGCGGCGCATCCTCTGGCTCATGGCGCCGCGTACCGCCGGTCTCGCCGTCTCGCAGATCAACATGATCGTCCTGCTGGCCCTCGCATCCACGCTCTCGGTCGGTTCTATCTCCGTGTTCAACCTCGCGAACAACCTCCAGTCGTTCCCGGTCGGCATCTTCGGCATCTCGTTCGCGGTCGCGGCGTTCCCGAACCTCGCGCACGCGGCCGGTGCCAAGCACGACGACGAGTTCCGGCAGACGCTCGCGGCCGCGACACGAAAAATCCTCTTCCTCATCGTGCCGTCGACGATCGTCTTCTTCCTGTTGCGCGCGCAGATCGTCCGGCTCGCGCTCGGCGCCGGGGTCTTCGACTGGAACGACACCATCCGTACCGCGGAGGTGCTCGGCATCTTCGCCATGTCCATGACGTTCCAGGCGCTCGTACCACTGTTCGCCCGCGCGTTTTATGCCCTGCAGGATACGTGGACCCCGCTCATCGCCGGCCTGATCGCTGAGGCGTTTAACCTGACGCTCGCCATCCTCCTGCGTGACCCGCTCGGCATCATCGGCCTCGCGCTCGCCTTCAGCGCCGCATCGTTCCTGAACCTCGTGATGCTCTGGTGGCTCCTGCACACGCGCAAGAAGGCGCTCGGCGCCGGAGACGTCGCTCTCTCGTTCGCCAAGACGCTGGCCGCGAGCGTCGCGCTCTTCGGGTTCGGATGGATCGCGCGGCAGGCCGTCGGCACGATTTTCCCGCTCGAGACGTTCTGGCAAGTCGCTTTGCAGGCCGCGGGGACCCTCATGGTCGGCGGCGGCGCGTTCGTCATCGTCGCCATCCTCGTCAAGTCCGAGGAGTTCTCCGCGTTCCGTACCTCGGCCGTCCGGAAGTTCTGGAAGCGTGGCGAGGTCCTCCCAGGTGCGGACGAAGCGCAAATCAAGTAACCTGACGTTCATATGTCCTCCGAACAGAATCCCTTCCTCCAGAAGAAATACCCGGACCTCCAGACATCCAAGGAGGTGTCGTCCGCCGTGGCGAAGCAGGAGCGCCTGACCGGGACGCGCCTCCCGAACGAGCCGACAGAGCGCATCGGCGCATACCTCGAGCGCATCAAGGCCGTCTTGGGGCCTAAGCCCATGGGAGGAGGTTCCCATCGGAAGGACTTCGACCGGCGCGAGCGCAATCTCTCCATGCTGAAGCGCGCCCTCCATGCCCGCTTCATCATCAAGTCAGAGGACATCCCCGAATCATATTGGGATTTGCAGAGAAGATTGGCCCGCGAGCAGGGCCATGGCGACATCCAGATCACGGACGGCATCAGGGAGCAGCAGGCCGAGATCCTCGCGGCAGACCAGGCGAACACCCTCGACACCTGGGTGGACTACCTCTCGGGTCCCGACGCCACCTATCCCGACTGGCTCAAGTATTGGGCCTTCCGCAGCGTCCTCGGCATGGGCGAGTTCGACAAGACGAAGAAGGCCTTCACCCGCCGCACCAAAAGCACGGTCAAACCGTTCCCGGACCTGAACCGCGAGGCCTTGGCGTATGTGCTCGATGCCGTCGAGAAGAAGGTCGAGGGGAAAGGAATCGACCGTGAGGCCCTCGAAGGTGAAGACGAAGAGCGTTTCGGGAAGCTCCTCCAAGGCGAGAATTTCCCCAAGCTCTACGCCTGGGCCATCGAGAAGGTCACCCCGGCCTCCAAGGAACTCTTGACCGTCACGGATGGGAGATGGGTGAAGTACGACAGGGGCTCGGACCACATGCCCCTCGTGAAATCCCTCCAAGGCCACGGCACGGGCTGGTGCACGGCCGGGGAATCCACGGCAAAGACCCAGCTCAATGGCGGCGACTTCCACGTCTTCTATTCGCTGGACGAAGAGGGGAACCCCACCATCCCCCGCGTCGCCATCCGCATG
>JAHJRN010000035.1 GCA_018830865.1 Patescibacteria group bacterium
ACCGTCTTTCGAGCCGAACAGTACGGGCAAATGGGGCAATACATCCCCAATTACAGGCGGTATTTCTATCTTCAATGCAAATGCGAGGCTACAGGCAGCGACGAAACGGGGTTTTCATCAACCAAAATCCGAACAGAGCGGACCTGTCAGGAGCTTGACAGGCGGGGAAAAACGTGACACGGTGGCGGCATCAAGGCTCTTTTCGATACGAAAGGGACAGGACGATGGACAGGACGGAGCGGACGGAAGGACAGGACGATTTTCTCCGGATTTCGGCGCAGGAGGTGGCGTACGCCGCGTTCCATGCGCTGCCGGACGGCATACTTACCTTCAGGGCGCAGCTCGCGCTTTTCTCGGGTCTTATGTTCCGGACGCATGGCTACCGCGTGCGCCTCCGCGTATCGCGCGACATCCTGGCGCTCGACGACGAGCAAGCGGCAGCGCTGCTCGCGCTCATCCGCGGATGCGGATACGCCCTGCACATCCCGAGGGATCCCGATTTCGCCGCGCAGGCGGTCGCCCGGGAAGCCCGGGCCCATCGTTTTCCCCGCACGTCCTGACCGTCTTCCGTCCCGGTCCATCTCCTTCATCCAAGCCCACCCGGGGCTTGTTTCGTTATGCTATCCTATGCGTATGAGCTCGAACGAGAAGGTACCCGTGTCCGAACGGAAGGCTCATCGCATTGCGATGGGGGGAAAGGGGTCGTTCATGCTGGATGATTTGGTCGGAGAGCGGTTGAAAGCGGCAGCCCGTGTTGAGGCCGAGGCTGAAGGGACGGAAGCGCACGACGTCGCGGCGATACGGGAGAACATCGCGGCGAAGCGCGTCGACCTGTTCTATTGGGAACATGATTCGACAGGCGCATTGAAGCGCGACCGGTTTGGGCGCGACCTGTCCAAAGACATGCGTGGACGGGCGTGGGAACGGGACGCGGAGGGAAAACTCCTGAAGGGACCGGAGGACGAACGTGCACATGTCCTGCTCGTGAACATGGGCGACCTCGATCGGCTGAATGCCGTCAGCGACCACTCGCTCGGCGACGCCGGACTTCGGCGTTCGGCTGAATGTATCGAGATGTCGATTCGCGAGGTCCTCTCAGGACGTCCAGAGTTCAAGGACGAGCGACGTCTCGCCGACGCATACGACATCTATCGGTATTCCGGCAACGACTTCGCCGTGTCGCTCCGCGGCGTGGACGAGGACGACGCCGATGAGATCATGCGCCGCGTTTCGATGGAGCCCGTGGAGGTGCCGGGAGGGGGCGATCCGGTCCCGCTCGTCGCGAGCCGCGCTTCGCGCAGCGACGGCATCGGACACCTGAACGCGTTGACGGAAACCCCGGAGGAGGCAGGACTGTCGACCGAGATGGTCCTCATCTCGACCATGCTCGAACAGGCGCAGGTCGTGAACGACGCGCGCAAGACTGAGGATCGGGCGAACCGTATGGCGGAAAAGGTGCTACTCGTGGAAGAGGGAAAGATGTCGGAAGATGAGGCGAGGAAGCTCTACGATTCATTCTTCAAGAAGTCCCTTGGCGGTGCGTTCCGACCAGCCGGAACGATGGATGATATCGGGTTCGAGGGATTCCGGGCTCTGGTCAATGAACAGCGCGGGAGCCGCGAGGTCTACCTCCCGACACGATGGACGCACGAAGCGTCGGAGCGCTCGCTCGACGCCGCTTGCGACGCCCTGCACGAACGTCGCGTGCTCGGGCGGTCCATCGACCATGCGTTGGCGGCGAAGATCGCGGAGACGGCCCTGTCGCCGGTGCGTATCGCCGAGCGGACGGTCGAGTTCGGGTCGCCTTCGTCGTCGCGTCGCGGCGAGGAGACGGTCGCCCAGGAGACATCACTCGATGGGACGCGCGGCATGATGGCCATCAAGGCGGTCGGGGCGTCGCGGGACGCGGCCGAGGCCAAGCGCGGCGCAGGAGACCGTGAGGCGGCCGAGGCGGATCTCGCACAGGTGGCGTATGAAATCGAATGCGCGAAACGGGACATGCGGACCGGCCTGTACCAACGCGGCATGTATTTCAGGACGATGGAATCCGCGATGAAGGAGGGGAAACCTCTCGCGACCGTCGCTATCGATATGGCGTTCCTCAAGTATTTCGACAAGGAAGGCGGCGTGGGCGCTGGTGACCTCGCTATCAAGAAGGCTGTCTCTGTGTTGGCGTCGGTCGCGGAGACGTTCACGAAGGGCGTCATCGCGGTCGAGGCACACCGCTTAGGTGGGGACGAGTTCGCGTTGACCGTCGTGGGCGGGGACGAGAAGACGGTCAAGGACATCCGGGATGCGATCAAGAAGACGGCGGAAGACGCGGGTAGCGTCCCACCCCAGCGCGGCGCGACCGAGGCATATCGCCCGGAGCCTCTTCAGTTCAACACAGGTGTCCGGATCATGCCGGATCAGGAAACCTTTCGGAAGGAGCTTCAGGCGATGGACATCCCCCTCAAGAAGACGGGGACGCGCGGCGAACAGAATGAGCTTGCGGACTACTTCGTCCGCATGGCCGACAAGGAGGTCGAGATCGAGAAGGCGGTCAGCCGCATCGCGCTTCTCGTGGGTCAACTGAACGAGGTCGGGAACGACCCGACGCACCCGAACGTGAAGACGCTGCTGAAGTATTCGTCGAAGGCGATCTTCGGTGATGAGGCCTCGGTCGTCAGATTCGCGCAGCGCGCCACGGCCGAGGCGGAGGGATTATCCGCGCTGATGGGGGAGATCCATCGGTTCGTGAAGGAGCGGATCGACGAACGGAACCTGAAGAACGACGACTACGAGACCTCGTTGGACCGGGTCCTCGAGGACGCGGTACGCATCCGCTACTACGAGTCCCGCATTAGGGAACTTGAGGACCGCATCATGGGCCTGGAAGCTGAAAACAGAAAACGGGGCGACTCCGTGGAAATATACCGTCGTCAGGCGGAGTCGGCCCGGATGGAGCGCGATACGCTCCTCGAGCTCCGGACGGCCATCGCCGGGTCTGCAGCGCCTCCGTCCACACGTCCGGAAGCCGCGTGATGTGCTATACTTACGGCGTCTGTTGACGTATGCCTATCAGGAATCCACGCCGTATCGATATCCGGCCGTCCGCGGCCTTTCCGCCGCCCCCAACATCCCCGCGTATGTATCGGACCATTGCCTTCACGTTCTTCGGATTGACCGTCCTCGTCGTCGCGGCCGTCGTGTGGATGTTTTCGGTGCGCGCGTCGGTGCGGGTGCAGGTCATGCGTGATCCAGTGTCGGTCGAGACAGGTATCGAGATCGCCAAAAGCCCGGAACAAGGGCAGCTTCAGGGTCGCGTCGTCGAACACGTCTCCGACAGCATCCAGGAATTCACGGTCAAGGAACGGACGGAGGAGGCCTCTCCCGTCGTCGCGACGACCACGGGGCGCGTGCGCATCACGAATCGCTATTCCAAAGAACAACCCCTTATTCGGACGACACGCCTGCTGACGTCGGATGGGAAGCAGTTCCGCATCGATGCGACCGTCACGGTCCCCGCTGGGGGATCGGTCGAGGTGAGCGCGTATTCTGACGTGCCGGGCAATGCCTCCTTGATCAAGACAGGGACGGCCTTCAGCATCCCGGGGCTGTGGATCGACCTGCGAAAACTCATCACCGCCGAGGCGTTAACGGACTTCACGGGAGTGAAGAGCGCCTCCAGTAAGATCGTGTCGGAACAGGATATCGCGGACGCGCAGGCGGAACTTGAGATAAATCTCTTGGAGCAGGCAAAGCAGACGCTCGCGGCCGAGGCGTCCATCACGCAGGAGATGTTGGCGGATCCGTGTCCGGTCGGACAGGGCTGTTGGGACGCTATCTATCTCGTATCGAGCATCGAACGGAAGAGCAATGCGACGCCCGGTCAGGTCACCGATACGTTCCTCGCGCAGGTGAAGGTGAAGGTCACGGCCGTCTTCTTCCCGCGGACCGACATGGAGGCGCTCGTGCGGACCAAACTGAAAGAACGTATTCCGGAAGGGCGTGACCTCGTGGATTTCGACTCCAGCCGCGTCCTGTATCGTCTTGAACAGGCGGATACCGGCGTTGAGACGGCACGCGTGGTCGTGAAAGCGGACGCGATGTCTCGGCTCACGTCGTCGAATCCGGCGTTGCGACCCGAAGCGCTCGTCAGCATGTCCGTGGACGCGGCGAAGCAGAAGCTCTCGGCCGTGGACGGCGTGGAGTTCGTGGAAATCACGCTCCGTCCGTCATGGGCACGGAAACTGCCGGGGCAGAAGGACAAGATCGACATGACCATCGAGTGAGAAGTTGACGGTCCTGCGGTCGGGACGTATCCTTTCTCTGCTGGACTCACCAACCAGTCGCAGTCAGAACCGAAGATAAGAGCGTTCCGGCACGTGTCGGAGAAGCCGGGTGGAACCGCTCCGACGTGACGTCGGAGCCCCGACGCATCGTCCTTCGTCAGGACGGCCCGTCGGGTATTTTTATTCAAATCAAACCTGTCGTTGCGAGCGGAGTACGACGGAGCGCGGCAACCTTACCGAAATCCTTCGATCGGAGAGTCAGGGTAAGATTGCTTCGTCATCGAATTCCTCGCAACGACGATTTAATACATATATGTCCTACCCCATCGAGACCATGCGGCACAGCGCCGCGCACGTCATGGCCGCGGCTATCCAGAAGCTGTTCCCGGACGTTAAGTTCGGCGTCGGTCCGGCAATCGAACACGGGTTCTACTACGACATCGACATCGGACGGGCTGTCACGCCTGAGGACCTGAAGGCCATCGAGAAGGGGATGTGGCACATCGTGAATCAGGATGCGGAGTTCGTGCGGGAGGAGATGTCGCTCGACGAGGCCGTCTCCTTGTTCGAGAAACTGAACCAACCGTATAAGGTCGAGCTGTTGAAGGATTTGAAGGAGAAGGGGACGACCAGGTTCGGCGCAGAGGAGGCGGGGGACGTCGACCCGGCGAATACGGAACGGGCGACGGTCTATCGGACGGGGACGTTCACGGACCTGTGCCGAGGGCCGCATGTCAGCCATGCGAAGGAAGTCGGCGCGTGGAAGATCATGAAATCCGCAGGCGCATATTGGCGGGGGAACCAGGAGAATCCTCAGATGCAGCGTATTTATGGTGTATGTTTTGCGACGCAAGAAGAGCTTGCTGCGCATCTTGTCATGCTCGAAGAGGCGAAGAAACGGGATCATAAGGTCCTCGGTCCGGCGCTCGATCTCTTTACGTTTTCGGACCTCGTCGGCCCGGGCCTACCGCTTTGGACGCCGCGCGGGACCATCCTGCGCGACACGTTGGACGCGTACGTCTGGGAGTTGCGCCACGCGAAGGGGTATGAGCGCGTCGAGATCCCGCACATCACCAAGAAGGAGCTCTACGAGACGAGCGGCCACTGGGCCAAGTTCAAGGACGAGCTGTTCCGCATCGTGACGCGCGAGGGGCATGAGTTCGCCATGAAGCCCATGAACTGTCCGCACCACACGCAGATCTACGCGCGACGGCAATGGAGCTACCGTGAACTGCCGCAGCGGTACGCTAATACCACGATGTGTTATCGCGATGAGCAGACGGGCGAACTCTCCGGCCTGTCACGCGCCCGCAGCTTCACGCAGGACGATGCACACGTGTTCTGCCGAATGAGCCAGGTCAAGGAGGAGTTCCTCAAGATCTGGGACGTCATCCATACGTTCTACGGGACGTTCGGATTCTCGCTGACGGTTCGCGTTTCCTTGCATGACCCGGCGCATCCTGACAAGTATCTTGGCGACCCGGCGCGATGGCAGGATGCTGAGGGTGTTCTCCGTGAAATCGTGAAGGGGCAGGGCACCGAGGCGTTCGAAGCCGTGGGCGAAGCCGCATTCTACGGGCCGAAACTCGACTTCATGGCGAAAGATTCGCTCGGACGCGAGTGGCAGGTCGCGACCATCCAGCTCGACATGAACATGCCTGAACGGTTCGACCTCTCGTGCATCAACGAACAAGGCGAGGCGGAGCGCATCGTGATGATCCATGCGGCCATCATGGGGTCCATCGAGCGGTTCCTCTCCATCGCCATCGAGCACTATGCCGGCGCGTTCCCGCTCTGGCTCGCGCCGGAACAGGTCCGGCTTCTTCCTGTCGCGGACCGACATGTCGAATTCGGCGAGGCGCTCGCGACGGAATTGCGGGAGAAGGGGCTGCGTGTCGAGGTGGACGCGAGCGCCGAGTCCATCCCGAAGAAGGTCCGCAACGCGGAACATCTCAAAATCCCGGTCATGCTCGTGGTCGGTGATAAGGAGGCGGGCGGCGAGGCCTTGGCGGTCCGTCGCTATGGCATCAAGGACCAGACGACGCAATCGAAAGACGAGCTCGTCGCGGGTCTGCTCGAGGAGATCCGGTCGAGGAAATAGGTTTTGACTCTTCCTTCTGGCGCTCCCAAACCACGACGGATGGATGTGACGGAAGAGGAAAGATTCCTCGATCGCAATCTTACGCCGCGAAGTTCGGATTGTTGCGCCGCTCCTGTTGTTTGACGTGCGCTTGTCGGATTTTGACGCTTTCAATGCCCTTCGCGTATGTCCGATGCGCGATCGAGGATTCGAACAAGGGATTCCCGCTGACGCCGATCGTCGCCGCAAGACCTCGGACCCGTTCCTCCTCTTTGTTGGCGGCGTCGATGTCTCCACGTTCCCGCTTGGCAATGACGTTCGCGACGGCGAACGTGAGGGCCTCCAAGGGCTTCGGCTGCGGGACATAGCGCTGAGCTTCCGCGGTGAGATACATGCTGGTGCCCGGATGATCCCCGACCTTGTCGCGGATGAGGTCGACGAACTGGTCATGCGCCGGGACAAGTTCGTAGGCCCGCTTTTGCGTCATCATCTCGGCCATCGTACGTTCGTGTTCTTCCTTCACGCCCCTCGGGAGCTTGGAGAATGTTGCCGTGTATGTCGACCCGTCGTCCGCAGCGTCTTTGCCGAAGTCTGGATCGTAATGGGGGAGCTTCCGTTTCGTCTGGACGGCCGAAGAGACTTCCCGTTCGAGGTCGGAGAGGTCGACATCCGTTTCCGGGATGGTGTCCGGTTCTTCCTTCATGAGGTCCGAAATGTCCATGTCGATTTCCTCCGGACTCTTCATGTCTTCGTTCTGAGGAAGGAGACCGAGCACCTCGCTCATCTTCACGACTTTATCCAGATAGCGTGCAGCCTTTTCCTTGTCGTCCCTCATGAGCGCCTCACGATAGGTCGCGAGGGTGAAGATGTAGGTGGTGGCCTGGTCCGGCGTGACATGTCGCCCTTTCGCTTCGGGCATGAAGAAATTCTTCGATTCGCTCGTGAGGATCAGCGACGCCATCGGGTCTTCCGCCGCGATGAGCTTCGCGTGGTTCCATAGATGATATGCGTTCGGGATGAGTTCCTGCGCCTTCGCGATGGTCATGTCGTTCGTCTCCATCTGTTCCGCCACGGCCCTACGCGCCCGTACCTCCGTGGCGATGCCGGCGTTGATGTCCGAGAGGTCGACATCCGTTTCCGGCGCGGGTTCGAAATCCGAAAAATCGACGTCGATATCTTTCCGTAGGACCTCGTCGTGAGGGATGGTCGGGACGTGTTTCTTCCGAAGCTTCTTCCTGATCTCGACGATGGCGGCGTCGGTTTTCGTCCTGTCTTCTTTCCCATTATTCCCGAGCGGGATGGGAAATGATGGACGTCCGGAGGGGGCGGCGCGTTTCAGCGTCGGCGCATCCTGCGGCACCTCCATCTTTCTTGCGGCGTTACCTTCGAATTTCGGTGACATAGTGTGGATAGGATACCGCACCCGCCTATCACGAACAACGCCCAGTGAGGGGCGTGTGGTTCGGACGGCCGTCAGGCCGCTTCCTGTATCGGTGGCTTGGGTCGTTTCGGAAGGAATCGTTCGGCGACAGGCTTCCGTTGTTTCTTCTTCTTTCCAGGCACGAACCGATCGGCAATGGGCTTCAGTGGCTTGATCTTGAAGAGGACCTCATTCAGGTGGTCGACGTGCTTCTGTTCCTTCGCGATGAGCTTCGTGTCTGTCCCTCGAAGGGCTTCGTTCAGCCGCGCGACGGCATCGATGTAGACGTCGTCGAGCGAGCCCGGCTTGATGGACTTGGATTCCGCCGCCATGACGCGTACGGCCTCCGCATTGCCCTTGAGGGCACGATTGACGCGGGCTCTCATGTCCATCTCTTCCGTGATTTCTAGCGGAGCCGCCTGTTCCATGGCCGGCCGCTCATGGAGCGTGCCCTTCGTCCTCGAACGTCCCACTGGACGTACGGGCAGACCGGTCACGCCGCTGACGACCTGTGCCAATTCCTCACGCGCCCGACTCGGGCCGCCGAGAGACCGTGTACGCGTGAGCCGGCTCTTACTGTCCCCGAGCAGCGGGTCGATTCCCTCAGGAAAATCGAGCTCCTTGTTCATCTTTTTGAGCATCGTTCCGTATTCCTTGATGCCACCCTTCAGGTTGTTGCCCATAGCATCAGCGTACCGTGCGGCTGTGATGACGTACTCCTCGGCCGTGAAGGAATATCCGTCGGGGTTTTCGCTCTGCATCAGCTTCATTTGGTCGTTGACCGTTTCCCAGATTTCCGACGCACGTTTTTGCGTGAGAGCCTCCATCGCGAAGTCGCGATTCTTCTGGGTTTTCCCCTCGAGCGCCTTCATACGCATCGCCTCGTCTTCCGCGGCCACCTCCTGTCGTTCGGCGCGTATTTCCGGTGTTTCGCGTATGTGCGCTTCATGCGCCCTTTTGGTGTCCGCGGTCCATTCGCTTCGGTCTTTCGTAGCCTTCGCATCGCGCCAGCGCGTATACAACGAATCCTGGCCCGTGAGATGCGAAAGGGAATTCATCAGACGGAACTTGAGGCCTTTCCAGCCTCCGCCTCCCATGAGTTCTTCAGGATGCATGCCGTATTTCGCCTGGATTTCATGCTCGAGCTGCTTCGTCGTGTCCGTTGCAAGTTCTCCGGGGGCTATCAGTATTTTCTCGACCGCATGTACGCCTGTTCCAAATTTCAGTTCGGCGAGAGCTCTGGGCGCTTCCATCTGGCTGGCGCGAACCGCATCCTGGACTTCCTCGATAGCCTTGAAGTTTTCATTCATGAGATCCGACGTCCGGAACGTGTCGGTTGGGACGAGGCGCATCTCGCGGTTGAGGTCCTCAAGATCATCACGTTTGTCCGCAAGCCGTTCGCCCCACTCGTCCATGTCCTCATCCGTCATTTTCTTCGATTCGAGGGCGCTCTTGAATTCCTGGATGAGCAGACGAGCCGTATCGCGCGCATGGCCGGACTTGAACATGAGCCGATCGCGCGTCGGACCGAGTGTCTTGCGGATTCTCTCGACGTTTTCGTTGATGCGCGCGTCCTCTTCCGCGATGCGCGCCTCTTTTTCCGCCCGTCGTTGCATCACTTCCGCCCTGATGGGGGGTTTTATGCGTTTTTCTGATTCTGGTTTTTTGGAGATGATCCGTTCTGCAGACTCCTTCCGGTGGGAGTCGGAGACGACTTCGATTTCTTCCGGTCTCAGTTCCATCACGTCTTCTTCCTGCGGTTCCGGTTGGAGGGCACGAGCTGTGTTTTCGAATCGTGACATATGCAAAATGTATTTTGTTCGTGAGGGAGTATACCATCATTTTGCGAGGATAACGAAAAAATCCCGTCAGACGGGACTCCTTCGTGTGGATATCTTTTTTCGATCAGCCTTTGACGATTTTCGCGAACACGGCGGGGTAGTCGCGACCGATCTCGGAAAGGACCTTTCGATCGAGGACGATCTTCCGTTTTTTGAGGTCGCCCATGAGCTTGGAGAACGTGGTGCCGATCTCTCGCGCGGCGGCGTTGATGCGGATTTGCTGGAGGCCGCGGTTGTCGCGCTTCTTCAGCTTACGTCCGACATACGCCTGCGCGCCGGATTTGGTGGCCGCGACCTTGGCGACCGTCAGCTTGGACTTGCGGCCCCACATCATGCCCTTGGTCCGGGCGAGGATGTTCTTGCGACGCTTGATATGATGCGTTCCGCGCTTGACTCGAGGCATATCAGATACGGTGAATGGCTAGGTGTCGATGATTAGGAATGTGGCATGAGCTTCTTGATGCTTTTCACGTACTGTGCGGGCGCGGACTGGTCGCGGCGCTTCTTGCGCGTGATCTTCCCGGCGTCGCGGGCGTTGAAGTGGTTCTGGCCGCCGTGGAGCTTGAGGAGCTTCCCGGTCTTGGTGACATGGAAGCGCTTGGCGACCGTCTTATTCGTCTTCTGCTTAGGCATATGATGAGCGGGTAGCTAGTAGCTGGTAGTTGGAGGGTTAGGCTTTGCGGCCGACGATGGCGGAGACGTTGCCGCCTTGGCGCTTCGCCTCCTGCTCGGTGTAGAGCTCGTACGTCTGTCCGATGATGTCGATGAAATCCTTGATGCGCTGGAGCGCGATGTCGCCGTGCGCCTTCTCGCGGCCGCGGAGGAAGATCTCGATCTTCAGCTTCTGGCCTTCCTTCAGGAAATCGAGTGCCTGCTCCTTTCGGACATCCTGGTCATGCGTGCCCATCTTGACCGAGAGGCGGATGCCTTTGACCTCGACCTTCTTGGCGTGCGCCTTCTGTTGGCGCGTCTCCTTGTCCTTCTGGTATTTGAATGCGCCGTAGTCGAGGATCTTGCAGACGGGCGGGTTCTCCTTGGGGGAGACCTCGACGAGGTCGAACTCCCGTTCGCGTGCGAGCGCGATGGCGTCGCCGGTCTTCAGGACACCAAGGAATTTGCCTTCGTCGTCAATCACACGCACCTCCGGTACGTTGATCTGCTCGTTGCTGCGATACAGCTGGCTTTGCGGCTTGGGAGGCGGCCGACGCCGGTAATGGATGCGCATTGGTGGTGGGTTTGGATGGTGGAGATGGGGGGAATCGCACCCCCGTCCGATCCGTCACGAGCCGCAGGGTCTTCACAGGCTTGGTCCGCTGCTGGGATCTCGGCGCGGGGTGGACGAGCGGACGAGAACCCCGTGCCTACATATCCAGCCTGTCAGCCGGCGCGGGATATGAGCGCACCGGACTCGAGCCCGAACGATGACGATCCGATCCGCAAGGTCGGGCCGCGAAGCGGGGGATCGTGACGATCGCTTACGCGAGCGCCATTGCAGGTGCGGAGACACGGAACGCCGAAGCGAACGTGTTCTGTACCTTGTTCAAGACGTTGGCAGTTGTCTTGCATGGGACGGTTTTACGAGGTGTCCCGGCTCGGCCTGCGTCTGCGGATGTAAGGACCGTCGAAGCTGATCATCCCCGGGTTCGTGGGGCATGGATCGTCAGGATCTGACGCTCGACGCCCCATGTTCCGTGTTTCACGATAGCCGTTCTACGGCATCTCGCGACGGGCGTCGCGGTCGATGTCCCGTTCCTTCAGTTTTTCGCGCTTATCGTAGGATTTTCGTCCTCGACAGAGCCCGAAAGAGAGCTTGATACGGCGCCCGCGAGGATACAACGAAAAGGGGACGAGCGTCAAGCCTTTCTGCTGGGTTTTCCCGAACAAACTCTCGAGTTCAGGCCGGCGCAGGAGGACCTTCCGGTCGCGGTCCGTATCGTAACCCCCGAGGGGGCCGGCTTTTTGGTATCGCGAGATGTGGGCTCCGGTGAGCCAGAGCTCGGCCCCGCGGAACGTGAGATAGGCTCCGGTTAGCTTGGCGCCACCGTTCCGGACGGATTTGACCTCATGGCCGAGCAATTCCAACCCGCCCTCATAGGATTCGAGGGTCTCATAGTCGTGCCGTGCCTTCCGGTTCTGGGAGAAATCCGCCATGTCGAGGAGGGTACCGTATCGGGGTGCCGCATGCTAGACTCCAAGAAATATCTATGGCCACTTCCACGGAACGTTCCGTGACCATCAGGACGAGCACCGTTCTGAAGGTCATCGCCATCCTCCTCGCGGTCGGATTCGTATGGATCCTCCGCGACATCTTCGCGCTGCTGCTGGTCGCGTTGTTCCTCGCGGGACTCATGCATCCGGCGGTGCGCTGGGCCGCACGACACCGGATCCCGAAGACGTTGATGGTCCTCGGTATCTACTTGCTTTCGTTCTCCGGCATGGCGCTCGTCCTGACGCTCGTCATCCCGACGTTCACGCACGAGGTCGTGAACATCACGCAGCGCATCGGGTCGCAGCTCACCGCGCTCACGCAATATGCGCAGAGCCTTCGGGAGTTCAGCGAGCTGCACGGCCTGTCGGACAACCTTTCCGCGGGCATCTCGTCCCTCCTGAACCAGTTCGGTACGGCGGCATCCTTGGCTGCGGCGACGATCTCCAACATCTTCGGCGGCATCGCCGGCCTCATTATCGTGCTCGTCATGGCGTTCTATATGATGGTGGAGGACAAGGAGGCCGCCCGCGTGTTCAGGAATTTCGTGCCGGAACAGCACCAGGCGTTCATCGCGGACATCCTGACGCAGGTCGAGACGAAGATCGGCGGATGGCTTCGAGGTCAGCTCCTCCTCTCTCTCGCGATTGCCATGCTCTATTACATCGGCCTGCTCGTCATCGGCGTGCCCGGCCCGTTGCCGCTCGCGCTGTTCGCCGGTTTCGCGGAATTCATTCCGTATCTCGGTCCCATCATCGCCGGCATTCCCATCATCATGGTCGCGCTCAGCGATTCCACGGCGAAGGCCCTGCTCGCCGCGGCGCTTATGATCGTCATCCAGCAGGTGGAGAACCAGATTCTCGTCCCCAAGGTCATGCAGCGCACCGTCGGGCTGAACCCGCTCGTGAGCATCGTCGCGGTCCTCATCGGCGCACAGCTCTTCGGCATCATGGGTGTCCTGCTCGCCATCCCGTTCGCGACGGCGCTCTCGGTGCTCCTCACCGAGCTTTATAAGTACCGTCAGGATAAGGTATGACCAACATCCCCGTTGCCGCGCCTCCGGCACCGCCGTCGCCGAAACAGGCACCGCCGACCGTGAAGCCGGCCAAGCCCATCGTGGGGAAAAATCTCTTGAGCGTCCTTGCCGTCATCGCCGGCATCATCCTGGCCACTCTCCTTCTCCTCGCGTTCGCGGTCGCGAAGACCGGCATCGTCGAGGTCCCGGTTTTTTCGCGGTTCTACCATGGGCCGGAAGCGGTGCGGGCCGTGACGCCGACGCCGATGACGGCCGATGCGTTCCGGGTGCTCGTGAGTAGCCGGCTCATCTCGAAGGCGGCGCAAGGATTGAGGCCGCCATATACCGTCCGCGTGACGGAAGGTGAACTGACAGGCGGTCTTGGGGCCGTCATCGGCGTCGCGTTGCGGGACGAATCATGGAAGGTGTCGGAGGCCCAAATCGCCGTGACGCCGGAGTTCCTCGAATTCCTCGGGAAGTTCGAGTGGGGAGTGTTCCATGTGGATACGCGGATTCGGTTCACGGCCATCGTCGAGAAGGGAGGTGTCCGGTTCGAGCCGACCGATATCCGTTTCGGCGACTATCCCATCCACCCGTCGTTCGCCCGTTCCATCGCAGGTATCGTCTTTTCCCGTGACCTCGGGACGTGGATCCTGACGTTCGGCGACGGCATGCTGGAGCAGGCGACCCTCGTCGACGGCGCGGTCGACATCGTCGCGTCCCCGAATCCATGATCGTCATCCTTCGGATCCTGCCGGCTGTCGCCGCCCTCGTCGTCGCCGTTTCGTTTTCGGTCCAGCTTCGCACGCCGCTGCAGTACCCGTGGCTTGCGACCATCGGCGTCTGCGCGTTTCTGGTCGCGACGCTCGCCATCTCGTGGGGCCGTGTCCGGTTCGTCGACATGCTCGAGAAGATGACGCCGACGTCCATCCTCATTCTCGCGCTCGGGTTCGCGATGCTTTTGGCGGAAGGGAGCGGTTCCAAGATCGCAATCGTCGTCTTGGCCGGTTTCACGGCCTTCGTCTCGCTCGAGTTGTTGTTCCTGCTCGCTTTCAATCCCACGCGATATCCCGTCCACGGGCTCTCGCGCGTCAACATCGCCTACGTCCCGATCGCGATTTGGTACGTGGCGTGCACGTCCGCAGGGATGCTCATCTTCCTGCACATGGACCGCCTGTGGCACATCCTCATCATGGTCCTGCTTGGAACGATCCTGTTCCGTACGACCGGGCATCCGCAAGCGTCGTGGAAAGAAAATGCCACCTGGAGCGCGGTCGGCGCACTCGTCGGTGGGCATGTCGGCCTGCTCGGCATCATGTTGCCGGTCAGCATGCCCGTACAGGGATTCGTCGCCGCATTCCTCCTTTCGGCCGCGTTGCGCGTACGGCGGTATCGATATGACCCGAAGCCGTCTGTCCGCCAAGGGTGGATTGAGGCGGTCGCCGGTGCCGTCGCGCTCGTCGCGGTGCTCACGACAGGGAAGTGGTTGTGATTTTTCATATTCTTCCTTTTTGCCACATCGCAAAAGGAAGCGAAAAAGGATGTTGGGGGCGGAAGAACTCGCTCAACGCGCAGGATATCGAGGAGATGCCTGCGCTATATCGCTCAAACAGGCTGGCGCCCCCAAACCCCGACCGACGAGGGCAGAAAGCGACTCCGCATATTGAATCACCTATCGATTCAGGATATGATGGCACGTATCAAGACTATGAAGAATCTTCCGTGGTGGACCATCGGCAGGACCGCGGCTTTGTTGGCGTTGGCAGCCGTAGCCGGCGCGTTGTCCGGTGCCGCCGCGGCGTTCATCATCGTCCCGCTCGACCTTCAGACGACCGCGACGGTCGAGTCGACCTCCACGGTCGAGCTCGTCGTGCCGACCACGACGGTCGCGGAACCCTCGCTCGTCCATTTGGAGCCGAGGATTTCGTCTCCTATTCTCCCCGCGCAGTTCGTCTTGCGCCGTGCGAGTCCGGTCGTGGCCATCTACCGCAAGGCGCGTGGGACGACCTTGGACGAACGTGCTCTCACGGAGGATCGGCTGCTCGGGCAGGCCGTCGCCCTCACGTCCGACGGATGGCTCGTGACGGCCGCGTCGGTCGTCGGATCCCTTCCGCTCGCGGACCTGACGGCATGGGTCAACGGCAAGGCGTATGCGGTCACGGGCGGCGTCGCGGACCAGGTGAACGGAACGGTCTTTCTCAAGCTTGAGGCCTCGAACCTGACAACACCGGCATTCGGGCACGTCTCGGACCTTATCCCGGGTTCCGAGCTCTGGATTGAACGTCGCGCCTCATCCTTCTCGCCATCGCTCGTGACGGTCCGGTCGGACGGCATGCCGTCCACGGAACCGCTATCGAGCGAAGTCGCGGCGCGGCGTATCCTCGCGTATGGCATGACGCAGGAAGGAGATGAAGGCGCGCCGGCATGGGATGCGCGTGGCGCCTTGCTCGGCGTCATCGAGAGCCAGCCCGATCAGACCATTCGTATCGTTCCCGCCTCCAGCATCGCGAGTTCCTTCGCGTCGCTCTTGAGCCAAGGTACCATCCGGCACGCCGTCCTCGGCGTGCGGGCCGTAGATCTGGCGGTCCTGCGTATCGACGGCGACCGAGGAACGCTTCCCCTGACCGGTGCGCTGTTGAAGGACGACAGGAAAGCCGGTAAGCCCGCCGTCACCAAGGATTCTCCCGCAGCGAAGGCGGGTCTCCGCTCCGGCGACGTGATTCTCGCCATCGAGCGTGATACACTAAATGGCACCGCGGACCTTGGCGAAATCCTTTCGGAATATCTCCCGGGAACGCACGCGACCCTGCGCGTCCTCCGCGACGGTATCGAACTCGACGTCCCCGTGGATTTTGAGACGGCCGTCACGGGCGTCATCCTCAAATAGCATGTCCTCCCCGAACCTTGTCCGTCTCTTCGTCCGCTCTTGGCGGCTCGTGACGCTCGCGACCCTGCTTTGTCTCGTGCTCGCGTTGGGATTCTCGCTCGTCCAACCGTTGCGCTATTCGTCGAGCGTCCGTCTTCTCATCACGCACACGAACGTGACCGGCCTCGATCCGTACACGGCCGTGAAATCCACGGAGCGCATCGCGCAGAATCTCTCCGAGATCGTCTTTACGTCGAGCTTCTTCAACGGGGTGATGGCGAGCGGCGATGTGGATACGACGTATTTTTCCACGGATGAGATTACGAAGCGCAAGGAGTGGCGGGACACCGTCGAGACGACGGTCTCGGCCGGGACCGGCATCATGACCGTCACGGCGTTCCACCCGAAACGCGATCAGGCCACGGCGCTTGCCGTCCGCGTCTCCAAGGAGATGTCGGCCCAAGCCCCTGATTTCTTTGGCTATTCGGTCCGTGTCCAGATTATCGACGACCCCCTTCCGTCCCGATTCTTCGCCAAACCCGATTTCCTGCAGAACGGCTTATTTGGCGCGATATTCGGCTGTCTGATCGCCTCCGCATGGGTCTTAGGGCGCCGCCGGCAGACCATCTAACACCTCCTCCTCTTAGAGGTAGGGGCGCATGGCAATGCGCCCTCCGGCAGGTATGAGGGAGCATTGCCATGCGCCCCTACGTGATGTATCTGGATGGTAGGGTATAAGAAAATCCTCGTAAAAGCGGGTTTTTTGCGTTTTGGGCAGGTCGTGGTTAGATGCCTTGACAGGATACGTCATTTATGGTATGTTTCGACGTTCCTTACTGGGTGATTCATTGGGGTTTTGAGGCCGTTCCGTCGCGGTTTGGGGGTATTCCTCCTTTCCCAAGTCGCATGCGGGACGGCTCCAGACCCTCAGAGGTCTCGGCCATGGCAGATGGTCTGCCCTCTGGAAACAACAGTCAGTTGACCTTTGAGAGTAAAAGACGACAAGTCAGTCAACCGCTACTGCGGTCCTGACTGGGCCGCGTTGGGAGAAAACGATGGCAAGCAAGACCAAACTGTTCGTTTCGATGATCGTGTCCCTCACCTGCCTCGTATGGGCCCCTTTGGTCCTCGCGGCACCAGCAGCCGGGACCTCCGGGATCTCCTCGGACGACGAGGCGTCCGAATGCACCTGCAGCGAGGAGTTGGACGCGCTCGAGAAGATCGTGAACCAGTGTTGCGATCAGAAGGAGGCTCCCGCACCGGAACCGGTCGAGAAGCAGAAGCCCATCGAGTTCGTCACCATGTGTGGCGTCGGGACGAAGCAGTACGAGGCGGCCGACAAGAAGAACGTCAAGCAGGTGTATGACTCACCGTGCGAATGCACGCATCCCGAGTTCACGACCGACGTCAGCCGCATCGGCGGGTACGCCGGTCATCAGGTCATCAAGTGCGTCGTCACGGAGCGGGCATTCCTTGCCCTCATCGATCGCGTCAAGGCACTTGAGGGGAAGGACGTCTACTCCAAGGCGGAGATCGACGCGATGATCGCGAAGATCTGGGATGAGCTCGCGAAGTTCCGCAAGGGGCTGAACATCCTCATCGAGAGGTTCGACGCCCTCGAGTCTCGAGTCAAGAACCTCGAGGACCGCGTGACGACGCTTGAGGAAAATGACGTCGTCCAGGACGGGCGGCTCGATGACCTCGAGGCCCAGCACTGGGTAGACCTCCTCATCGGCGTCGGCGGGACGCTCGGCTACCGGGATGGCACCCTTGCGGGTGACGGCCATCTCGTCGCGATGATGATCGCGAATGTCCACGAGTACATCGGCGTCATCGCCGAGGGACAAGTGGGCATCCAAGGCGGGGAGACGCTCGTCGGCGTCGGGACTCGTGCCGGTGGCGGCATCGGCATGACGGTCAACGTCGACGGTGCGCCGGCCAAGCATCGTATCGCCCTCGAGGTCGCGGTCTACCAAGACAACGACGTGCAGGCGAACGACGCAACCGGCCAGGAGCGCGGCTTCCTGGTCGGTCCGAAGGCCCGATACATCGCTCAGCCTCTCCCCTGGCTCGGCATCTCGCCGTACCTCGGCCTTGGCTGGGGTGCCGTCGGCCACGACATCGAAGGTGGTGGATACGACGTCCGGGACGGGTTCCAGTTCTATGGAGGACTGGACATCCTGTTCGGAGGCGGGGTCGCTCCCAAGAGCGAGTAAGCACTTTATCCTTCGTCGACTTGGGTCGACGTACCTCAACCCGTTCCCGACATCCTCGCGAAAGCTGGAGGATGTCGGGTACTCACTCGAGTCGATCAGCGTCCGCTGACCGGTTCAAGTGGGTGAAGCTCGTGCTGTTACGAGTTTTCACAGGTACTTTCACACCTGAACCCAGAAATGTCAGATAAACGTCCTACAAGGATTCGTCCGCGCTTCAGGCGGGCGAGAACGGAGAGCCATGAAGAAGTTCAACGTGTCCGCTATCGTGTTCGTGTCTGTGTCCGCTATCGTGGCCATCGGTTGCGTCGCCGATCCGAAGCCGTTGCAGTGCGACGGCGACGAGTGCGGCAGCGGCGGCAGCGGTGCCACTGGCAACAGTGGTGGCGCAGGTGCGACTGCCGGCAGCGGCGGCAGCGGGGCTTCGGCCCCGGATTGCGACAAGGATGACGACGGTTTCGTCTGCGACAGCGCCGCCTGCGGAGGCGACGATTGCGACGACGACAACGCCAACGTGAATCCCGACGCCGTCGAGATCTGCAACAACGGCATCGACGACGACTGCGATGGTGACATCGACGACGATGACGCCAGCTGCGTCGGCGACGACGCGGATGACGACGGGTACGTCGACCACCATGACGGAGGCGACGACTGCGACGATTCCGACGCAGACGTCCATCCCGGAGCGGCCGAGATCTGCAACGGCATCGACGACGACTGCGACGGCGCGGTCGACGAAGGTGACGTCTGCGGCTCCAGCGGAGGTACTTCCTTCGACGGCGACGCATGCAATGGGACCGTGACCTACGTGGTCACGGCGGCGGGCGCACTCGCCGAGAGCCTTCGGCTCGAAGGCGACACGGTCGCGTACAACGTGCAGGCCGCGGACGACGACTGCCCCAACGGCGTATGCACCGTCGACGACTGGACCATCATCCCCCCGGGTGAGCAGTACAGCTCGACCGCGTCATGGACCTTCGTCGGATGTGCGGACAAGAGTGTCCGCTTCAACGTCCGGGGTTGGTCGTCTCAACCGGTGACTGGCGCGCCCAACAACGACGCCTACGCGTGCACCCTCTATTGGGTCAGCGGCCTCTCTCCGGAGGTGGTCGTCAAGCGCGGCGGCGTGGTCGTCAGCTACCAGGACGACCTAGTGAACGGAGCTCCGAACGGCGACGGTCGGAACTGCCAGGTCAACGGGCATTAGAGCCCTCAACTCGGTCGGCATCGCTCGCCGCCCCTTAACCTACACCCCCTACCACACAGCTCGTGGTCAGGGGGTGTTTCTTTTGGTACCCTTCCGGCCATGTCGAACGTCGGATTGGGCGAGGGGATCGCCGGCCATGCGACCATCCTCCGTATTCTCGGGATGTGGTTGGACCATCCGCGTCATGGGTATGTCTTCTATGGCATGCCGCATCTCGGCAAACGGACGGTCGCAGAGCGGTTCGTGGGTGCGTTGTTGGGCGTCGGATATCCATTGCCGGACGTGCACGCCGACCTCCTGATGCTCGTGCCGGAGGAGGGGAAGGTACAGGTGTCGGTGGAGCGCGTCCGCAAGGTCCGTGGGCGTCTCGCGGAGCATCCGATGGTCGCGCCGCGCGTCGTCACGTTCGTGCCGGAGGCGGAACGGTTGAATGAGGAAGGATGGAACGCGCTGCTGAAGGTCATGGAGGAGCCGCCTGCCGGCGCCGTGTTCGTGTTCGTCGCGAACGACATCTCACGCTTGCCGGCCACGGTGATGAGCCGGTTGACGCCCATCCCGTTCGGGACGGTCCCGGCCGCGGACATCGTCGCGGAGCTCGTCCGTCGGGGCGTTCCGGAGGCGGAGGCACGTCGTCGCGCCACGGAATGCCGCGGCCGGCCGGGGCTTGCGTTCGAACCGGAAGAGCGCGACGAGTCGGACGTGAAACGCTACCTCTCCGCGACGAAGCTCGGTGAACGGCTCGCCGTCGTCGACCGCCTGTCGGTCGCGTGCGAAAGCTCTGAGGAGCCGCGGACCGCGTGGATAGCGGCGCTCGAGACGTGGGGCGAGGCCTGCCGTCGCGCGCTCCCGGATCTCGGCCCCACGGCCATCGTCGCGGCAGAAGGCGTCATCACCGCACGCCGATTCGTTGGCGGACCGATTTCGCCGCGTGTCCCGCTCGAGGCCGCCGCTCTTCGTCTCGCCGCTGCACGACCGCTCGCCGGCCTCTTCCCGTCGCACGTGCCACGCGCCCTTCCGGCCGTTTTCCCATCGCGCTCGTGACGCCGTCCACTTCCTTTTCTCTCTGTCATTCCGACCGAGGAGGCTCTGCGACGAGCGGAGGAAACCCTTCATGCATGATCCTGAAGCGTTCCCTCGGCTCGTCGGACTCGCTCGGGATGACAGGGAGGAAGATGACTCGCTCGGGATGACAGGGAGGAAGATGACTCGCTCGGGATGACAGGGAGGAAGATGACTCGCTCGGGATGACAGGGAGGAAGATGACTCGCCCGGGATGACATAAGGGGGCTTTTATTCCGACTGGCCGCGTTCGGACGGGCGCGGATGCCGCGGCTCTGGTATACTTCGGTGCATCCCATCACCGACATATGAAGAACATGCACATGCGCCTTGCGCTCCCGTTCCTTGCGGTCGTCCTCTTCGGCCAAGGATGCTTTGGCGGGACAAGCTCGACATCGACCGGCCCGGACGGCGGCGTATGGAAGACGACCGACCGCGGTATGACGTGGGCGAATAAGCGTGCGCTCGTCACGGGCGCCAAGATCACTGCGGACGCGGCCACCTTCTCGGTCGTGACCATGGCCATGGACCCCCAGGATTCCTCATCCCTCTATGTCGGCACGGCAGAACACGGTCTCGCGTATTCCCTCGACGGAGGCGATTCGTGGCAGCGTGGCAAGTCGCTCAACACCGGACGTATCAACGCCATCGCCGTGGATTCCAAGAACAAGTGTACGGTCTACGCCGCGAGCGCGAACAGGATCTACAAGACCGAGACGTGCGGGCGCGACTGGGCGACGGTCTTCGTGGACCCGCGGACCGACAAGTCCTTCACCCAGCTCATCGTGGACTGGTACAACCCGACGACGCTATACGCCGGCACCTCGGAAGGCGACATCTTCAAGTCCATCAACGCCGGTGTCTCGTGGCAGGCGGCCACGCGCATCGAGGGGACGCCCATCTCCGCCATCGTCATGGACCCGCGCGATTCGCGTCTCGTCTATGTCGGCACGCAAGGCGACGGCATCTGGCTCACCAAGGACGGCGGCAACACGTGGCTGCAGGTCAAGAAGCAGTTCGGCGACGAATTCCGCGACGCGCGACGTGTGACGCGCATCGTCCTCGATCCCAAGACTCCGGACATGCTGTACGTCGTGTCCAAGTACGGCATCATCGTGTCGCAGGACCAGGGCGAGACGTGGAAGGCGTTGAGCCTGACCGCGCCGCCGGGGACCATCACCATCCTCGCGATGGCCGTGGATCCGACCGACAGCAAAAAACTCGTCTATACCAGCCCGACCACCATCACGACTTCGGATGACGGCGGCGTGACATGGACCTCTAAGAAGCTCCCGACCACGCGGCAGGGCGCGTTCCTGCTTACGGACCCGAAGGACGGCGGAACCCTCTATCTTGGGACTATCCCACAGAAACAATAAAAAGACGCCGAGAGCGGCGTCAGAGAGGAGAGCGTCGTTGGCGTCGACGTTCCTATTTGAGGGTGAAGAGAGTGTAGTCGTAGGTACAGCCACATCCCCTCGGTTCGGAGATGTGTTGACGTTCGACGACACCCCTGTTTTCCAGGTCGTCCAAGACCCTCAGTTCGGGTTCGTCGTCATGAGCCCCTCCCCTGTATCTGGAGTAACTGTATTCGATTTTGCTTCTTTCTTCGAGTTTCCTGACGACTGCCGCTCGTTCCTGTCGTGTCGTGCCATTTCCCATGTGAGTAGACTCCCGTTGTTTGTAAGGTCCGACGGACCGATTCCTGATATCCATGGTAGGTTTGGACGGATAGGCGGTCAATCTGTTTGGATGAGTGTCGATTCGTCCCGTATTCATTGACGATTGTATCCGATGGGACGTGAATGGCATTCGGTGTAATTATTTATCTGACGATTTCGTTCACTTTCGGACATCGTGTCGATATTTCTGACGTCAAGATACCTTGACGCGAGGGACGATGTCCGGTAGGGATGGTATCGGAGGAATACAGCATGCCTGGCCTGAACCTTTCACATATCACGCATCTATTGGTGACCGATGCCGAGCGGCTTCGGAACGGCAATCCGAGCATCGCCCCGGGCCTGGAACACCTTCTAGCGAAGGCGGAATCGCCGGAGACGCCGGAGCGGGCTCTCTTACGACAGGGTCAGAAGCTGTGGGCACGTGGGTTTGGTCGGGCGCTCGGCTATCCGACGCTTAACGCGTATCGTGAGTCCCTCCCGATGCCAAAAACACCGCCACGCCGCATCTCGAAACGGTTCCCGATACCGCTCCTCGTCGAGGCGCGTGTCGGTCTCATCGATACCTGTCGGCTCGCGGGGCTCCTGTACGACGGGAGCGAGGAGACGTTTGTCGCGTATGACAAGCGACGGAAGACGATCACCTCTCCGTATTGGATTCGTCTGCAGGACGGTCGGATGCATCGGGGACGGTCGGCGCGGGAATGCCGAAAGCGCTTCGCGCGTGACGAGGTCGGATTGACGGCGTTCGAGGGTGTAGCCCTCTATCTTCAGGATCCGACCGTGGTTGAACGCTTTTTCGTCGATCTTCCAGGCTCCGTCCATCGGAGGAACCCGGATAGCGAGGCGTTCCTCGGTGAGTGGGACGGCATTCCCGGGCTCTACTGGGCCTGGAACGACCATCCTCATCCCGAATGCGGTTCCGCCTCGCGTTGGCGGTCGCGTCGATGATGTCTGACCCGTCCGTTTGGGCGGGTCTTGTTTTGCTCGGGGTTTGACGGGAACGCCGAAAAATGGCAAAATTGCACGTACATTCTTTTCTATGGCAAATCCCATCGACGCTGCGCGTCCCGAGTTCGACCAGGTCATCGAGCATCTCAAGAAAGAGCTCCAGAATATCCGTTCCGGCCGCGCACACGCCTCCATGGTGGAGGACCTGCCGGTGGAGGCGTATGGTAGCTCCATGACGCTGAAGGGCGTCGCGTCCATCACGGTGCCTGACGCGAAGACCATCCAGATCGAGCCGTGGGACAAGAACCTCGTGAAGGACGTGGAGAAAGCCATCCAGTCCTCGGCGCTTGGGTTGAATCCGAACACGGCTGGGACGATCATCCGGCTCGTGATGCCGCCCATGACCGAGGAGAACCGCAAGAACCTCGTGAAGATCGTGGGGCAGAAGGCAGAACTCGCGCGCATCAGTATCCGCACCATCCGCGAGAGCACGCGCGACGATATCGCGAAGGAGGAAGATGCGAAGCTCATCGGCGAGGACGAGAAGTTCCGGTTGCAGGAGACGCTCGATAAGGTCGTCGCTGAGCTGAACGCGGTCATCGAGAAGATCGCCAAGGAGAAGGAAGAGGAAATCATGAAGATCTGATGTATGGCCATCACCCCTGACACGAAGATGGACCTGCTCATCTCGCTCTGCAAACGGCGAGGTTTTATCTTTCCCGGGTCCGAGATCTACGGTGGTTTCGCGAATTCCTGGGACTACGGGCCATACGGCGCGCAGTTGAAGAAGAATATTCGCGACGCGTGGTGGGATCGGTTCGTGCTCCGGCGCGGCGACGTCGTCGGCGTCGATACGCCCATCATCATGAACCCGAAGGCTTGGGAGGCGTCGGGACACATCGCGACATTCACGGATCCGCTCGTAGACTGCAAGAAGTGCAAACGTCGGTTCCGCGCGGACCATCTCCTCGAGGCGAAAGCCGCGGAGCCCGGGTACGACAAGGAAAAGCCGGTGGACCTCGTGGGCATGGCCTGTCCGGAGTGTGGCGGCACATTGACCGACATCCGGTATTTCAACCTCATGTTCAAGACGTTCGTCGGTTCGACCGAGGATACGACATCCGTGGCGTACCTGCGGCCCGAGACCGCGGGCGGCATGTTCGTGGCGTGGAAGAACGTCCGCGACACCATGCGCAAGCGCCTGCCGTTCGGCATCGCACAGACCGGCAAGGCGTTCCGTAACGAAATCACGCCCGGCAACTTCATCTTCCGCACACGCGAGTTCGAGCAAATGGAAATCGAGTATCTCTGCCGTCCCGAGGACGCGCCGAAGGCGTTTGAAGCG
The DNA here is from genome assembly GCA_018830865.1 of Patescibacteria group bacterium. Classification (GTDB taxonomy): domain Bacteria; phylum Patescibacteriota; class Patescibacteriia; order 2-12-FULL-60-25; family 2-12-FULL-60-25; genus JAHJRN01. The sequence goes on from JAHJRN010000035.1 coordinate 24,163, forward strand.
TGGCTCGGCGAGATGAAGGCGTGGGTCACGGACGTGTTGAAGCTCGACCCGTCGCACGTCGTCTATCGTGAGATCGAGGACGCGGACCGCGCGTTCTATTCGGCGCGGACCGTGGACATCGAGTACATGTATCCGTTCGGCACGAAGGAGCTCTACGGCATCGCGAACCGCACGGACTACGACCTCAGCAGGCATCAGGAATATTCAAAGGAAGACCTCCGTTATCTCGATCCGGAGACAGGGGAGCATATCTTACCCTTCGTCATCGAGCCGACCTGGGGGTTGGACCGTAGCGTCCTCGCGGTGCTCGCCGAGCATCTCGACATCGATGACGCGCCGACGGCCGACGAGGGCGACGCCGAGCCCCGCATGGTCCTCCGCTTGCCGCCACTCCTCTCGCCCGTCAAGGCCGCCGTTCTTCCGTTGCAGAAGAAAGGCGGGTTGTCCGAGGAAGCGCATGCCCTTGCGGACCGGCTCCGTTCGGAAGGCATCGCGGTCGAATACGACGAATCCGGTTCCATCGGCAAGCGGTACCGCCGGCAGGATGAGATCGGCACGCCGTGGTGCATCACGGTCGACGCACAAACGCCCGAGGACAAGACCGCGACGGTGCGCGACCGCGACGCCATGACCCAGGAGCGCATCCCTATCGCGGACATCGCCGCGTGGATCGCTGAACGATTACGGACATGACACGACCACACCCACGCAAGCTCAAGAACGGGATGACCGCCGTCCTCGTCCCCCAGAAAGGGGCGACGTCGATGACCATCTTCGTGATGGTGCGCGTCGGTGCGCGGTACGAGTCGCGCGAGACGAACGGCGCGTCGCATTTCATCGAGCACCTGATGTTCAAGGGCACCAAGCGTCGGCCCACCACCAAGATCCTCACGCAGACCATCGATCGGTACGGCGCGGAATTCAATGCCTACACGGGCAAGGACCTTACGGCGTACTACATGAAGATGGCGGCTGAAAGGACGGAGCTCGCCATCGACATGCTGCACGACATGCTGTTCCATTCGCTGTACGATCCAAAGGAGATCGACCGCGAGCGTGGCGTCATCGTCGAGGAAATCAACATGTACGAGGATAATCCGCGTATGCATCTGGAAGAGATCCTCGAGAGCTCGCTGTTCCCGTCCTCGACGCTCGGGTGGAGCATTGCCGGGCCCCGCGAGACCATCCGGAGCATCACGCGCGAGCAGCTCATCGCGTATCGGGACGCCTACTACATCCCGTCCCGCATGTCGGTCGTCGTCGCCGGGAAGATCGTGCCGGGCGTGATGACGATGCTCGAGAGGACGTTCGGAAGCGTGCCGGAGCCTCGGAAGGCCGCTGATCGCCCGTTCGAGCCCTTCCTTATCCCAGTGAAGCTCAAGGAACCCATCGCGCATCAGAAGAAGGAGACCGAACAGGTCCAGCTCGCGTTCGGGTTCCACGGCCTGCACTTGAAGCACGCGGATGTGCCGGCCGCGACCCTGCTCGGCTCCATCCTCGGCGGGACCATGTCGTCGCGTCTCTTCATCGAAATCCGCGAGCGCCGCGGACTCTGCTACTCCATCCGCGCGAGCCATGAGCCTCTCGAGGATACAGGGGCCTTCACGGTGGCCGCCGGTCTCGACCGTACGCGGCTGAAGGAAGCTATCGCCGCCATCCTGCACGAGCTCAAGAAGACGACGAAGACCCTCGTGGACGCGGATGAGCTCCGTCGTGCCAAGGACAACCTGCGTGGCCGCATCATGCTCTCGTTCGAGAATTCGGCGGTACAGGCAGAGTGGTTCGGCAGGCAGTGGGCGTTCCTCGGGGTGCTCGAGACGCCGGAGGAGAAGCTCCGTCGCATCGAGAAGGTCACGCCCGCGCAGATCCGGCGCGTTGCCAGCGCGATCTTCCGTCCCGAGCGGATGGCTACGGCCGTCATCGGTCCCTTCACCAAACCTTCGATTCGATCCATGTTGACTTGGTCATGAACGATATGAAGAAACTCATCGTCGCCAATTGGAAGATGCATTACGGACCCGTGAAGGCGGGTGGATGGATCCGTGCGTTCCGCCGCGAGCGGCTCCCGAAGGAGCTTGACGTCGCGGTCGCGGTCCCGTTCGTGTCGCTTGCCGCGGTCCGTGCCTCGCTCGGCCGCGCGTCCATCCCAGCCCTCGCGGCGCAGGACGCGTTTTGGGCGGAATCCGGTGCCTATACAGGCGAGATTGCACCGTCCATGCTCGCAGAATTCGGAGTCTCGGCATGCCTCGTCGGGCACAGCGAACGACGTCTGCACCTCGGGGAGACGGACGAAATGATCGGAAAAAAAGCGGTCGCGCTGCAGAAGGCCGGCATCAGTCCTGTGATTTGCGTCGGCGAGACCGAGATGCAACGGAAACGGGGACAGGCGAACAGGACCGTCCGGACGCAGCTCCAGGCGGCCTTGAAAGGTTTGAAGGGCGATGGACGCGCACCGGTCGTCATCGCTTACGAACCGGTTTGGGCCATCGGCAGCGGCCGTCCCTGCTCGCCCCTCGACGCCAAACAGATGCACGACGTCATCCGCCCAGTCCTGACCAAAGCGTTTGGCGCGACGTCGGAGGCAATCCGCATCATCTACGGAGGGTCTGTGGACGTGCGGAACATCGGCGAATACATGACCACGACCGGCATCGACGGCGCGCTCGTCGGTGGAGCCTCGCTCGATCCACGCGACTTCGGCTTGCTCTGCCGCGCGGCGGTACCCTCCTGACGATCCGACATCATGCTGTACTGGATCGCGTTCCCCGTCGCGTTCGTGTCCGTCATCGTCTTGACGGTCGTTCTTGGGCGTCATTGGAAGGAAATCCGCCTCCTCGATCCGACGTCCATCAAGGAAGAGCGTATGCGTCAGGTCCGGGAGAAGATCATCGTACAGCGGTTCGAAAGGGTCCGTGCCCATACGCTCGCGCCCCTCTCGACGGTCGTCAAGCGTGGCGCGCTGCTCGGCAAGACCGCCTTCCATGCCGCGTACATCAAACTCATCCAACTCGACCGGTTCTATAGGCAGGCGAAATCGCCGCTCGCGCATATGGCGCCGTCGGTACAGGACCGGATCCGTGGGCTTATCGAAGAGGCTCGCTCGCTCGCCCGCGACCTCAAGTGGGCGGATGCCGAGCGACGGTATCTCGAGGTCCTTTCCATCGATACCCGCAACATCGACGCATACAAAGGACTCGGGATGCTCTATCTGAAGCAGAAACTCTATCCGCAGGCGAAGGAGACGTTCGAGTTCCTTATGAAGATTCAGAAGGCGGATGACGCCTGTTTTTCCGGGATGGCGGAGATTGCGGAAGCGGAAGGCGACGCCGCGACGGCCGAAGTCATGCGCACCAAGGCCCTGGAGGACCAGCCACGTTCGCCGACGCGACATGCGGAACTCGCGTCCTTCTTTCTCGAACGCGGAGAGCCCGGAAAGGCCTGGCCGCTCGCCAAGCGCGCGGCGGACCTGGAACCGAAGAGCGCCAAGTACCTCGTGACCGCCATCGAGGCGGCTATCGCCATGGGGAACCAGACGGAAGCTCGACGCCGATTCGACAAGCTGCGCCTCCTGTCGACGGACCAACCACGTCTGCAGTCGCTGAAGGAGCGGATCGACGCGTTGGCATAAGCCTTTGACAGCTGGGCGGGAAACGCGTATCCTTTCGGCGCCACCAGTCCTTCGCCATGCCGGCGTAGCTCAGCGGCAGAGCAGCTGTTTTGTAAACAGCAGGTCGTCGGTTCGACCCCGACCGCCGGCTCCATCCATACGAATCACCCATCATCCCCTATGTCCCAAGAGACCCTGATCAAGCTCGAGTGCACGTCATGCAAACGTGTGATGTATCATTCGACCAAGAACAAGAAGACCATCAAGGCACGCCTTGAGCTTTCGAAGTTCTGCAAGAACTGCAAGAAACACGCGCCCCACAAGGAGACCAAATAAGATAAGACATGTTTTGCGGATGACGTTGCTTCGGAACGTCGTTCGCGAACGACATGCCGTTGTAGCTCAGCTGGTAGAGCATCTCCATGGTAAGGAGAAGGTCACCGGTTCAATCCCGGTCAACGGCTCCACGGCCAGCTCAGCTGGTCACCATGGGCGGTTACCGAAGCGGTCAAACGGGACAGACTGTAAATCTGTTGGCCTTGCGCCTTCCTAGGTTCGAATCCTAGACCGCCCACCAAAAGAGACCCCTGCGTACGGGGTCTTTTTTGTCCGCCTTTGCCCTTTCCGCACGTTTCCTTCACACTGACCACGATATGTCCGCGCATCGCGACTACCTGACGGCCTCAGATTTCTACCGGCTGTTTCAATGTCCGCATTGGTCGTATTACGAGCGGTTCGCGACCAAGGAGGAGCAGGCGATGCGACGGCCGGTCACCGAGGGCGAGAAACGGTTGTGGGATGGGGGTATCCAACATGAGAAGGAGGTCGTTACGAAGCTGTTCGCCGGCACGGAGATCATCGAAGTGCCGAAGACGACGGACGCGGAGGCTGATTGCGCCGCGACCGTCGAACTCATGAAGAAGGGGGTCCTGCTCATTTATCAAGGGACGCTTACGGACGGGGATTGGACCGGCCGACCAGACCTGCTCGAACGACGCGACGGCGAATCTGTCTTTGGTCCGTGGCACTATGTCCCTTTGGACGTGAAGAGCACGTATGCGCTCGAGAAGTATCAGAAGTTCCAGTTGACGTTCTACGCTGTCCTGCTCGAGCGCATCCAGAAGCGGTTCCCGGCTACGCAGGAGGTCATCAACGCGCATGGGGATCGCCTGCCGTTCCAGGCCGTCGAAATGCTCAAGGAGTTCGAGGAGACGGTGGTGGAGCTTGAGCGGATCCGAGCGGGGGAGATACCCGACCCGGTTCTCCGGAAGAGCTGTTTCGACGTCGGGCCATGGGGAAAACTCTGCGAACGGCTCGCGACGTCGACCGATGACATTGCCCAGCTCTTTAACGTCAACGTTCCGAAACTGCGCGCGCTCCGAGATTTGGGCGTTCGGACCGTCGCGGATGCGGCGGAGATGGATCCGGCGACGCTCGCGGGCACGTTGCCGGGGTTGACGCTTCACGGCCTCGAGGTCGTGAAGCTGCAGGCTCGTTCCCTGAAGGACCGGCAGGTCTTCGTCCGCGAACCCGTCGTGTTGCCGACCGCTCCGCTCGAGATCCATTTTGACATCGAGAGTGACCCGCCGAGCGGCATGGACTACCTGTATGGCATCTTCACGCGCGACGGTGGGACGGAAACATATCTTCCGTTCGTGGCCGAGACGTCGGACGGGGAGGGGGAGATGTGGAAACGGTTCCTCGCGTGGCTCGAGACGTTGCCGCCGGAGTATGTCGTGTTCCATTACGCTCCGTACGAGAAGGTGCGCCTTGCCGTGCTGGAAAAACGGTACGGCGGAAGTCCGTGGCTTGACCTGTTCCGCGAGCGCATGGTCGACGTGAAGGATATCGTGTCGTCTAGCGTGGTCTTTCCCTTATATTTCTATGGCCTTAAATACGTCGCGCCGTTCCTCGGGTTCTCCTGGACCGGCGACGTGAAGGGCGGTGCCCAGTCCGTGGATGTCTACGAACGCTATCTCGAGACCAAGGACCGTGCCCTGCTCGACGCCATCATCCAGTACAACGAGGACGACGTCCGTGCGACGGCGGTCCTGACGGACTGGATGAGGGTCTACGCGACGGAACGGACGAGCTACGACGAGCCGTATCCGTGGGTTCACTTCTGACTCTGTCGCCAGCCTCCGAGGCGGCGTGTCGGCGTTGCATCGGACGTCATGACGGTCGGTCGGGCGCATGCGAGCGCCGCGAGGATGGCTGTGATGGGGACCGTGAAGACGAGGCCGATGGTGCCGGCGAGGGAGCGGATGATTTCGTCCGTGACCGCATCGAAGTTGAGGAACTTCAGCCAAGAACCACCGAATTGCGAGTAGAGGAGGAGCGTGGAGAGCGACGCGCCGACGTAGGCGAAGATGAGGGTGTTGGCCATGGCACCCATATGGTCGCGGCCGATGACCATACCTGAGCGGAACAGGTCCCTGAACCCGAGGCGCGGATTGGCGCGGGCGATTTCGGTGGTTCCGGATGCGATGGAGACCGCGACATCCTCGACCACGCCCATGGCCGCAATGATGACGCCGGCGAACATGAGGCCGCGCGGGTCGAGCAGGGGATTCTTGGAGAAGAACAGCCGATCTTCTTCGCTCGCGAGCCCCTGCAGATGGGTCAAACCGCTGAAGACATGCGAGATCGCATACGCGACCACGACCCCACCGAGCGTACCGGCCATCGTGACCCAGGTCTTGCGGTTCCATCCCATGGTGAGGGTCGAGGCGATCGTGGTGAATGCGACCGCCAGCACCATCGCGACTGGGACCGGATTCACGCCGTGGAGGAACGAAGGGATGAGGATGAGGCCGATGAGGGCGATGGAGATCGCGATGGAGAACGCCACCTTGAACCCCTGCCATCCCGCGAGGAGGATGAGGACGCCGACGAACAGGACGATGAGCCAGATGATGGCTCCGAGCCGGTCGAACCCTTCGATGTAGGCGAGTGGTTCCTCGCCCGAGGGGTTCGGTTGGAGGAAGACGACGATGCGGTCGCCTTGGCGCAGTTCGATGTCATATGGGTTCGACGCGAGATCGCCGAGAATGACGCGCTCCGTGCCTTTTGGGGAACCTGAGAGGAATTCGATGGTGTAGGAAGCCTTAAGGTCCGCGCCGCCATCACGCTCGACGCTCTGCTCGGTCACCTTGCGCACGATGGCGCGTTCGTACGATCCGTCACCCTGCGCTTGTGTGGCGTCATATCGCGTCGGATCCGGTTCCGGGGTAGTCGCCTGGATTTCGCCGACTGGCTCTATTCCGGACGCGCTCGATGTCGATGTCGCGCCCGCATCCTCCGTCGACGTCGCGGCGTTCGTCGGCGATATCCAGACAAGGGCTGCCAAGAGGAAAAAAAGGATAACCCCCAAAAGAGGCCGATGGATACGTGACGTCATGCTTCCGGAGTGTAGCGCCCGACCCTTGCTAGTTCAAGGCTGTTTTGGTACCATCATCCCGCTCCGAGACGGGCTATGGCGCAGTTGGTAGCGCGCTTCGTTCGGGACGAAGAGGCCGTGGGTTCGAGTCCCACTAGCCCGACCACAGGAAAAGACGCCGAAGGGCGTCTTTTTCGTTGAGGTTTGTCATCTTTCATGCCCTCGCGTATCATCGTCGTCATAAGATATGAGCCTTATTTTCACTATGTCCAGACCATCAGGTATCGCCTTCAGTCTCGTTGCCGCGTCCCTCGTCCTGTTCGGGTGGGGGTGTAATCCGTTTCAGTCGGCTCAAGACAAAATCGCTGAGAAGGTCGCCGAAGGCATGATCGAGAACGCGACCGGAGCGGACGTGGATCTAGAAGAGGGGTCCGTGACGGTCACGGATGTGGAGAGCGGCATGACGGCGTCGTATGGCGAAAACGTGAAATTGCCAGACGATTTCCCGAGCGATGTCCCGATGTATCCGGACGCGACGTTGACGGGCGTCACCTTCTCGCGCAACGACGGCGTCAGCGGTTGGGTCACGATGACGTCGTCCGACGACGTCTCGAAGCTCGTCGCGTGGTATGCGGACGAGGCGAAGGGGAAGGGCTGGGAGTCGGACGCGAGCATGACCGTGAACGGCGCGGAATATCGCTCTTGGACCAAGGACGCGGCGACGATGACCGTGAACGTCACGAAGGCCGAGGATTCCGACGAAGTCGGCATCATGGTGACGTATTCGAAGGAAGCTGACGATTCGAGCGACTCGTCGGAAGAGTAAGAGGATGATTGAACTCGTCCCGATGGCATGTCGGGACGGGTTTTTCGTGTCCGCGTGGTATGATATGGGCATATGCCATGCCCGAAAGGTTTGAAGAATGCGAAACCCGGAATGCTGACCGAACGACGGACGCATCCGATGCGGGCTGTCTGGTCCGGTGTCGCGGCGGTACTCCTTGTCGTGCTCAGTATCCCCCTGTTCGTGGATGCTATCGAGGGGCAGACGATGGATGCCTCGCCGCTCGGCACGCAGACGACGGCACTCGTCGCCGCGCTCGGTACGCTCGGCGAACAGGTCTCGACGCTTAGGTCCGATATCACGGCCCTCCGTTCCGCGCTCACGAGCCAGAAGGTGGGAGCATCGTCCGAATCTACGTTGAAGGAGGGGATGCCGGAATGCCTGCAGGCGTGTCGCGCGAAGCTCGCGACGTGCCTCGGCCCTGAACCTCCGACGGCCGCGCCGGTCCGCATCACGCGCCTTATGCCGACGACGCTGTTGGCCAAGCTCGTCCCGCTCGACGCATGCCGGACGGACGCGAACACGTGCATGAACCAGTGCAGGCCGCGGACGACGACGATCCTGACCTGCGAGGATCGGTGTGCCGTCGCGCTGGGCGGATGCGTGGACGCGGCCGGGTTGGATGCGACGAGACTCGCGGATTGCCGACGGAGCAATCAGCAATGCCTCGTGGCGGCCTGTACCCAGGCCTCACCGGATCAGGAGTCGATGGACCGCATTCCCACGTCGAAATGCGCGGATCAGTGCCAACGGGCCCTGTCGATTTGCCGGTCGGGCGAGCAATTCGACCAGAAGGCTATCGAGGCGTGTGAGGCGTCCTTGAAGGTTTGCCTGACGACCATGTGTAGTGCTCCTGCGACGCGATTGTTGCCGATATCAGATACGGGTGCGGCCGCGATGCAACAATCGGCAGCGGGGCAGGGGACGGTCGTACCGGCCCCGACAGGCGCTGCGCCGACGGGCGCCTCATCGGGTCAGGTGTATACGGTCCAATGCGATAACGCGTGTACGGCGACGTTCCTTTCCTGCCGGGAGATTTATGCCGCGACGCCGGAGCTTCTGCCGAAGTGTGATAACTCGTACGGTGCATGTCGCGAAGCATGTCTGAAGGGCATCGACGGCGGGTATGATACGACAGTGCCGGCGACCGACGCCGATGTGTCTCGCATCGTCATCCCGCCATCGACATCTGATGCGCCGACGACGGACGTGGTGCCGGTCGGAACGACCCAGGACGATACAGCACAATAACGAGTACCTATCGCGAACGACGACCCCGCATCTTGTGGGGTCGTATGATTGACGTGGGACGCGATGGCCGATATCATCTTTTGTGCTATGACCCCTCCCCTGAAGCATCTCGCGATTATCATGGACGGTAACCGTCGGTGGGCCAAAGAGCGTGGCCTTCTGACGCTTCAAGGCCATCGTGCCGGCTATGAGCGCATGAAGGACGTGGGGGATTGGTGCCTCGACCGCGGTATTCCGAATCTCTCGGTGTTCGCTTTTTCGACCGAGAACTGGAAGCGGAGCGAGGAAGAAGTCACGTGGCTCATGGATCTATTGGAGGAAGCATTGACCAAGGAACTCCTGACGTTTCACGAGAAGGGCGTACGGCTTCGGATCGTCGGCAGGCGCGAGGGATTGCGGCCATCCATCCTCGCGGCCATCGAACATGCGGAGGACCTCACGAAGGACAATGTACGGGCGACGTTCGCGCTATGCATCAATTACGGTGGACGTCCGGAGATCGTGGATGCCGTCAAGAAGCTCATCGAACGGGGGACGAAGATGGAGGATGTCGACGAGGAGGTCATTCAATCCGTTCTGTATTGGCCGGAGATGCCTGATCCGGACATGGTCATCCGCACGTCCGGCGAGGAGCGCATCTCCGGATTCTTGATTTGGGAGGCGGCTTACAGCGAGTTCTATTGGTGCGACAAGCATTGGCCGGATTTCGACGAGGTCGAGCTCGACAAGGCGTTGGAGGAATACGCGTCGAGACAACGGAGATACGGGAAATAATCACGGACATGTCATCCTGAGTCCGACGAAGGACCTTCCGAATATTTTGAAGGTCCTTCGCTTCGCTCAGGATGACATTGTTCGTATTGCGGAAATATTCGGCATGTTCTATTCTTGTTCCATATGAAGACGTTGTTCGATGCGTCCGCGGAGAAGCGGCGAAAACGGTTCGCACCGTTGGCGGACCGGATGCGTCCTGTGACGTTCGATGAGGTCGCGGGGCAATCCGGTCTTACGGGAACTGACGCGGTCCTGCGGAGTCTGGTCGAATCCGGCGAGGTGCCGTCCATGATCTTTTGGGGGCCGCCAGGGTGCGGCAAGACCACGCTCGCCAGGGTCATCGCGTCAGTGTCCGGCATGGAGTTCGTCCAGCTCTCGGCCGTCACGTCCGGACTGCAGGACGTCCGCCATGTCCTCAAGGAGGCCGAGATCCGTCTCGATTTCCGGTCCCTGCGGACCATTCTCTTCATCGACGAGATCCATCGCTTCAATAAAGTACAACAGGACGCGTTTCTGCCGTGCGTGGAAGACGGCACCATCATCCTCATCGGCGCGACCACGGAGAACCCGAGTTTCGAGGTCAACGCCGCTCTCCTGTCGAGGTGCCGTGTGTTTGTGCTCAAGAAATTGGAGCCCGACGACGTCCGGTCCGTCATCGGCGCCGCGTTGAAGGATACGGAGCGCGGGTTGGGCAAGACTCGCGTCGTCGTGCCGACGGAGGTCATGGACGAGCTCGTGACGGTCGCGGACGGGGACGCGCGGATAGCGCTGAACGCCTTGGAGCTTACCGTGAAGGCCACACCTGTCACGTCGAAGGGCGGTCCGGTCGAGCTCGATCTTGAGCGTCTCCGCGCTGCTCTCCAGCGGTCGCACTTCCTGTACGACAAGACCGGCGAGGAGCACTACAACATCATCTCAGCGCTTCATAAGTCGTTGCGCGGGTCGGACGCGGATGCAGCACTGTATTGGCTCGGCCGCATGCTCGAGTCCGGCGAGGACCCGCTGTACGTCGCACGTCGCCTCGTCCGGTTCGCGTCCGAGGACATCGGTCTCGCGGATCCGCGGGCGCTTGAGCAGGCCGTGGCCGGATTCCAGGCCGCGCATGTCATCGGCATGCCGGAGTGTAACGTCATCCTTGCGCAGGTCGTCGCATATCTCGCACGAGCGCCTAAGTCGAACGCGCTCTACGTCGCCTACGGCAAGGTCGCGTACGACGTCCGGCGCCTGCCGAACGAACCGGTCCCGCTCCATCTTCGGAACGCGCCGACCGACCTCATGAAGGATTTAGGGTACGGGAAGGGGTATGTCTATAACCCGAACGCGAAAGGACCAGTCCAACAGGACTATCTGCCGGAGAAGCTGAAGGGAAGGAAATATATGCTATGATTCCTCCATGAAACGGGCCGTGCTCGGAGGTATTGGAGGTGCCATCATCGTGGGTATCGTCCTGTTGTGGTGGATAGGTCGGGATACGCCGGAAAAAGCCCTGCATGACGCGGTCGATCGGATTCTCGCTGCGACATCGGTCGGACAGCTGTCGCTTGAGGTGACATGGTCCGATTCGACGACGCGCGTCACCACGGGATGGAGTGCGGCCGGGCGGGTCGATCTTAAGGATCTTTCGAGACCGAAGGCCCTTGGCGTCGTCCGCGCCGCGCAGGGGGCGATGGGACCGACCGAACAAGTCGCGGATGCCATCCTCACGGACGATCGGATCGCGCTGCGGCCGAGAGAGGTCAGTCCCGATTTGCGGACACGACATCTCGAGGCGACAGGAGATGTGCAAGGCAAGCGGTTCGCTACGCTCCTGCGCGATCCGTTCTTAGATCGGACCGGTCATGCCGGGCTCATCGCGCATCAGACGGACGCCGAGATCCGGAAGGTCCTGCCGTCCGTCTCCGGCGTGTTGTCCGCCGTCTCATGGGAGCGCGTGCTTGGGACGAACGACGTCATCGTGCATGTGAAGACCGATGCGGCGTCCCTCCAGCCGTTCATGCTGGCGCTCGGGACGACATGGATCGGCGACAGCCCCACGCCGGAGGAATTGACGTGGATCGGACGGACCGCCGAGGACCTCGCGAAAGGGAGCTTCAGCATCACCATGAACCGTCGGACGCGTGTGCCTTCGCGTATCGAGGCGGAATGGCCGATTCTTGGTCCGAACGGGACGGAGATACGGAGGATGCGTGTCTTCGTACGTCTTTCCGACCTGAACGCGCCGGTCTCCATCTCCATCCCGGCTGATGCCGAGGAAGTCACGGACGATGAAGGGAGTGCCACGACGGGTAACGCATCGCTCCCGTCCTCGTCACTCAAGACCCTCCCTTCTTCCGCATCCTTCCCCGGGGTCGATCAGACGATGGGGGACGGCGTCACGGCGACCGGGACCTTCACGACGACGACCGGACAGTTCATCGACGAGAGCGACACGGACCTGTTTCATAAGTATCTTGAGGAACTGCGGCGATCCAGGGAGGGGCTGTAGGTATGAAGAAATTCTCCGTGCACGGGAGCCGTTCCGATGGCCGACCCCCTGATGTCAGGTTCCGGTTTTTACTCGTGATCCTGTCTGCGCTGTTTCTCCTCATCGTCGTCCGCCTCGCAAAGCTTCAGGTCTCTGACCACGCCCTCTACGAGGCGCTCGCGTCCAATCAGCATGACCTCGAGGCCCAGCTCCTTCCGACGCGCGGCCGCATCCTCGTCCGCGATCGCGCCGACGGGAATCTCTATCCGTTCGCGACGAACCGTGAAGCATGGATGGTCTATGCGGTCCCGAGGAACATGGAAGATCCTATCTCGGTCGCACATGAGTTGTCCGCTGTGCTTACCATCCCGGACGTGGACATCGTCACGAAATTGACCCGCGACGTGGAGGATCCCTACGAGGTCATCGCGAAGGACGTGAAGAAGGAATCGATCGAGCTGTTGCGCGAGAAGGGGCTGGAGGGCGTCGGATATGTCCGGACCGCGGCGCGGCTCTACCCTGAACGTGGCGTCAGCGGACAGCTTATCGGGTTCGTCGGACCGGACGAATCCGGTGCCCTTGTCGGAAAATACGGCATCGAAGGAGGCTTCGACGAACTGCTCGCCGGGACGGTCGGATCGCTCATCGCGGAGAAGGACGCGAGCGGACGCCGTCTCATCATCGGCGACAGCCGCATCCAGGAGGCCGTGGACGGATCGGACGTCGTGCTGACCATCGACCGCACCATCCAGTACGAGGCCTGCACGCGCATCAAAGCCGCCGTGGAGCGGCATTCCGCGGACATGGGGACCATCCTCGTCATGGAACCGGCGACCGGCGCCATCCTTGCGATGTGTTCCTACCCGGATTTCGATTCTGCGGAATACAACAAGGTCAAGGATCTGTCCGTGTTGAACAACCCGGCCGTGTTCGTGGCGTATGAGCCGGGGTCCGTGTTCAAACCCGTGACCTATGCCGCCGGCATCCATGCGGAGAAGATCGGCCCGAAGACCACATACGAAGACACGGGTGCGGAGGAGATCGACGACTTCACCATCAGGAATTCCGATGGGAAGGCATATGGCGTCCAGACCATGACACAGGCGCTCGATGAGTCGCTCAACACCGGAACTATCTTCGTCCAGCGACAGCTCGGCAAGGATCTGTTCCGGTCGTACGTGGAGGCCTTCGGGTTCGGGAAATCGACCGGCATCGAACTCTCGCCGGAAGGGAAGGGGAACATCTCCTCGCTCGAGAAGAGGGGTCAGATCTTCGCGGCGACCGGTTCGTACGGGCAAGGGCTGACGGTGACTCCCATCCAGCTCATCACGGCGTATGGCGCGCTCGCGAACGGCGGGAAGCTCATGCGGCCATATGTCGTGGAGGAGATTCGGCACCCGGATGGGGCGATTGAACGGACCAAGCCCCAAGAGGTCGGGACGCCCATCGATCCGCGGACGTCGCGTCTGATTTCCGGCATGATGGTCTCCGTGGTGGAAAACGGGCATGGGTCGCGGGCCGGGGTCCCGGGGTATTGGGTCGCAGGCAAGACCGGGACGGCTCAAGTCGCCAAGAAGGGCAGACTCGGCTACGAGAAGGACGAGACGATCGGTTCGTTCGCGGGATACGCGCCGGCGAGCGACCCGAAATTCGTGATGCTCGTGAAGATCGACCACCCTAAGGACGTGACGTGGGCCGAATCGTCCGCTGCTCCGTTGTTCGGCGAGATGGCATCGTTCCTCTTGAAGTATATGCACGTCCCGCCCGAGCGTCCGATCGGCACGGCACCGGCTCCGGAACCCGAGATGCCGGCGGTTGCATCCAGCGGGACCGCGATATAGGCTATAGATGTCTCATATGCAGGAGATTCTTTTTAGGTTCCTCACATGGTGCGTCAGACGCGCTATTCGGCGTGAACGTCCGCAAATCGTCGCGGTCGCCGGTTCGGTCGGCAAATCGTCCACGAAGCTCGCGGTCGGCATCGCGTTGAACGACGCGGACGCTTTTTCAGGCGTGAGGACATCAGCGAAGAACTACAACAACGAGCTGGGTGTGCCGCTCACCATCTTGGACCGCCATGCGCCGGGCCGTTCCGTCCTCGCATGGATGGGGCTCGTCGCACGGGCAAAGATGCTCGCGGTCGGGTTCGGGAAGATCGGCGCGAAGACGCTCGTGCTCGAATACGGAACGGATCATCCCGGCGACCTTCATCATCTCATCTCCATCGCCAAGCCGGACGTGGCTGTGCTCACGGCCATCGGCGCGGAACATACCGAATTCTTCGGGTCCCTTGAGGCGGTCGCGCAGGAGGAACGTGACATCATCCGTGCGCTCGGACCGGACGGCATCGCTGTGCTCAATACGGACGATAGCGCCGTGTTCGCGGCCAAGGATGAGACGAGGGGGACCGTCGTGACGTTCGGCGAATCGCCGGATGCCGACGTGCGGCTCCTGTCCTATCGCGTCGTCGTCGACGGCCAGAATCCCGAATCCTCAGGGCTCGACATCCACATCAACACCTACGGCACCAACGCGCAGTTCCGCATCACGGGCGTCTTCGGCAAGCCGCATGCGCTCGCGGTCTCAGCCGCGCTCGCGGTCGTCATCGGGTTGGACGACGATATCCACGCGGCCATCCAGCGCCTGCGGGACCAGTATCACGGCATGATCGGGCGCACGCGTCTGATCGAAGGTATCAAGCGGACGATGCTGCTCGACGATACGTACAACTCCTCACCGCTCGCCGCGTTGTCCGCCATCCGTGACCTGTCGGCATTCCCGGTCCAAGAGGGGAAGAAGCGCATCGCCGCGCTCGGCGACATGCTCGAGCTCGGCACCATGTCGGAAGAAGCACATCGCGAGGTGGGCAAGGTCGTCGCCGAGGCGGGGATTGACATGCTCGTCGCTTGTGGTACACTCGCGCACGTCGTCCGGGATGCGGCCATCGGCGCGGGTATGCCGGAAGACCACGCCTTCGCCTTCGCCAAGAGCCCGGAAGCAGGTCTCTTCATCCAGGAGCGCCTGCGGGAAGGGGACGTGGTCCTCATCAAGGGGTCGCAGGGCGTGCGTATGGAAAAGATCACGAAGGAGCTCATGGCGCATCCGGAACGGGCGAAGGAGCTGCTCGTGCGGCAGTCGGACGAGTGGGAAGGGAGATAAGGCGAGGCGCCTTCGTCTATCGGCTAGGACACATGGTTCTCATCCATGTAAGAGGGGTTCGACTCCCCTAGGCGCTACCAAACGGAATGCCACCCAACAAGGTGGCGTTTCGTTTTTGGTCTCTAGGGGAATTGAATCTTGACATCCCTGCGTTTTCCGACGAACCTTCCTGTAGTCCTTTGAGAAAGGGGAGACCATGACACGGAGCCCGGTCCGACAGGCCGATACGGGGGACGTGACCCATATTCGTCTTCCGTGCTGCAGGGGGACGCATCTCATCCGTTGGATGAGGAGCCGACTGTGCCCGATCGACATCGCCCATGAGCTCGAGGATGCCGAAATCATCATCCGTACGCATGAACGGGGCGTCGGGTTCCAGATTCTCGTGAAACGGTTCGATGCGACCGTGAAGACCCTCGATGTCGTCGAGTGGTTCGGTGAACGTTCCTATGACGGGAGCATGGCGGCCCTCTTCACATGGGTCCTGCTCGCGCGTCCGGTCGGGTGCTTCGCGACCATTCCGTCGGAAACGGATTTCCTCTGGAAGAGACCGGACAGGACCGACCTGTACACGCCATGTTATCGTTCGGACGGTGCGACAGGTGAAATCTACCTCGAATCCGTGAACGGGTTTTGGTCCCACATCTGGACCTTCGTGGCCTTCCGCGCCTGCGGATGACCTTCATTCTGATTCGTCCCGACATGCCTTGTCGGGGCGTTTTTTTGTCATCGTGTCAGCACGACGAGGGCGACAAGCGCCGCGAGGCCGATGCGGTACCAGACGAATACCATGAGGGATTTGCGTTTGAGATAATTGAGCAACCAGCGGATGACGACGAGGCCGACGCCGAACGCGGTCACGAAGCCGAGCGCGAGCGGAAACCATGTGATGTCCGATGGGGTCTCGGTCGCGATGTCGAGGAGTTTCTTCGCGCCGGAGCCGCCGATGACGGGGATGGAAAGGAGGAACGCGAATCTCGCCGCGGCCTCGCGGGTCAGTCCGAGAAGGAGACCGCCAGAGATGGTCGCTCCCGAACGCGAGATGCCCGGGACGAGCGCGAGCGCCTGGAACATGCCGATCCACCAGCCGCGTCCGACCGTCGGAGCCTCATCGCGTCGGGACGCATACCGTTCGGCGACGACGAAGAGCGCGCTTCCGGCCACGAGCGCGCCGGCCACGAGCAGCGCGTCACGAAAAAGGGTCTCCATCGTCTTTTCGAGCGTCAGGCCGAGGATGACGGCGGGAATGGTGCCGACGATGAGCGCGAGGACCATGTTCCGGTCGGCTGTCGGGACCGCGGCGCCGCGTCTCGTCACGAGACGGACGGCCGCGACGATGAGACGTCCGATGTCGCGACGGAAGAAGACGATGACCGCGAGGACGGTCCCGAGTTGGAGCACCGCGTCGAACGCCAACCCGCTCGCGGTATTGATGCCGAGGATGTCACGCAGGAGGATGAGATGTCCGCTCGAGCTGACAGGCAAGAACTCCGTCGCGCCTTGGACAGCTCCGAGCAGGATGGCGTCGATGGGGGTCATCGGGTGGCCGGTTCGATCGTGGGTTCGGTGCCAGGCGTCACTTGGACCGCATCCACAGCGGGCATGGGCATGATTTCGAT
Organism: Patescibacteria group bacterium; assembly: GCA_018830865.1. GTDB lineage: Bacteria > Patescibacteriota > Patescibacteriia > 2-12-FULL-60-25 > 2-12-FULL-60-25 > JAHJRN01. The sequence goes on from JAHJRN010000035.1 coordinate 41,260, forward strand.
GGGGCCCGAATCCTCGAACGCGTCGTCCGTCACGAGAGGGATGATGGTGCGGTATTCCTCGGTCCGTCCGTCCGGATATGTCGCTTCGCCCGTCCCGGCGAGGGCGGGGATGAGGTAGGTCTCGTTTGTCCCTTCGCTCCAGGCGTCATACCGCATGAACACGAGGTCCAGGGTCTTGATATGCACGGAGACATTGCCGCTTTCCCAGACATAGAGCGGATTCCGACCGCCGGAGCGGAGTCGTTTCTCTGCCTCTTCCTTTGAGATAAGCGGGTATTGGGACGATTCGGCGGCGCGGTCGAGATAGATGGACCCGCCCGTGACGCTCTTGTCCGTCGGGTCGATGGAGACGTTCGCGGCGCGCCACGGCCAACCGCCCGCATCCACGAGACGTTTTCCGTCGCGTACGCCCTCGTAGACGACATTGATCTGGTATCCAGGCCACCAGCAACGGGCGATGGACGTGGTGCCGACATCCGGAGCGACGATCGCCTTCATCGCGACGGCCTCGCCGCTCCCCGACGGTTCGGACGAGACGGTCGCATCTTCCATGAGCGGCATGGGACAGCGCATGTCCCCGTCACCCCACGGCTTCTCGACGCTGCCGGTGCCGAGCGTGACGCCGCCGAATCCCTTTTGAGCGAAGAACTCGTGCGCGATGCGCAGGTATTCCGCGTCGTCGACCGTCGGAGGCTCCCGTGTCCCGTCATCTTCCCTCATCATGTCGGACCTGTTCTTCCAGAACGACACCATGTGGTTGTTCGCGTCGTAGGTCCACTGCATGCCGTCGCCGTCGATCCAGGAGACGTTCAGGTTCGTAAGATTCGCGTCCGACCCGAGGGCTTGGCTCGGGACGCCGAGATCCTGCACGAGACGTGATGCCGACGGGAGGGGCGTCAGGACGGGGTCCAGCCGGAACACGTCCCCGTCCTCGGACCAGGAAGGCGTCGGGACGTCGAGGTCATAGGTCACGGTGCCGGGGTTCGGATAGGGAGCGGGGATGGGGCGTCCGATCGCGGACGATTCTTTCGTCTGTGCGGCATCCGTCGCCATCATGGGTGCGGCGACGGCAAGGTTGCTCCCAGCGACACCTCCTGTGCCGACAGCCCCATTCTCGGCAATCGCGGCACTGCCTAGCGACGGAAGTTTTCCGAAGGCCTTTTTTCCGGTGATGCCCTGCGCCGGCGGTTGCGTGACGGTCGTGTCCGTCGGGACGTCGGTCTTGGTCGGACACCCTTGACCGAGCAGCAGGGATGCGACGACGAGGGCGATGGTCGATGTGGTCATTTTCATAGGATGTGGGGGTTATGCTCCTCTAACGACCAAGACGGACGGGAATTACACGATCATCGGAAGTTTTTCGAGTTCGTACTTCTCGCCGGTCACGATGCTGTCGATGCGATAGGAGCCGTGCGTCGGCGCCTCGATGTAGCCGTTCCAGGCCATGCGCGCGAGTCCGCCGCTCTCGATCCAGTCGAAGAGCCATTCGTTGGTGTAACGCGGGTCGTTCTGCGAGACGCCGGCCCCGACCATCTTGAGCCAGACGCGGTTGAACTGTTCCTGCGAGCCGATGGAAGGCGCCATGATGATGGGAAGTCCGACCCCGGCATAGAACGACATTTCGCTCGGCTTGGTCCAGAGGATGTCGGTCTTACAGAGACGTTCCGTGAACTTGTGGAAATATGTCGGCCGATCCGGTTCCGAGTCGACGAACAGATTCCGTCCGAGCGCGCGCTTGAGGCCGGATGCCTTGATCTCGCGCACGAAATAGTCTGCGACCATCTTCTTGGTGCCGGCCTCGAGTCGGAACGTGATCTCCTCGCGGAGAAGCTGGTGCTTCAGGCTCTTCACGGCCGTCATGCCGAGAGCCTTCTGCGCGCCGGCCCCGCCGACGGAGAACATCACGGACGGCGGACGTATCTTCTTGTTGATGGAACAGGTCCCTGCGCCGAGCTCCGCGTTCAGCGTCTTGATGTATTTCGCGGAGAAGATGCCGTTCGGGTCGAGGTTGCAAAGCCGCGTCATGAGGTCTTTCTTGATGACCGTCCCTTCCGGACCGCCGATAACCTCCTTTGGAAGCGGAAATCCCGTCAGGAAGATATTTTCGCGACGGATGCCGTAGAGACGGAGGCGTTCGGCCACGCGGCCGTTCGGAGCGAAATACTTGATGCGGCTTCGTTTGGGATCCATGCCGACCCATGCGCGGCTCATGTCCGCGTCGCAGATGACGACGTAAATGTCGCCGGGGTAGTCGTAGATTTCGGCCGCGAACGCCGGGATGAAGAACGTGCAGATAAGCGGGAGCGGGTTTTTCGCGAGCTTGTCGATGAGATGCTTGCCGAGGCCAAGATTTTCGACCATTAGGTTCGTCTGTTTGACTTGGGCTGTCGGGGCCGAGAGGTCGCGGCGAGGATAGATGGATTCGATGCGCTGCATACGGTCCATGACCTCGAAGATGTACGGTCCGATGACCGGAAGGGGCTGGAGACGCGAGACGGCTTCATACATCCGTCGGCTTTCCTTCCAGAGCATCCGGTCCCGCTTCGGGATGCCGGGATAGTCGTTAGCGGTGATGACCCCGCCGTTTGCCGCGATGTCCCGAAGCGCATAGGCGGCGCGTTCGTGGCCGTAGCCCATGTTGACGGATACGACGTAGGCCTTCGGATGACGGTGGTGCGGTTTAGGATGATGTTTCGGCATATGATTGGGGTCAGTATAGCAGAGGGGGGTGAGGACGACAGGGTCGAGAATCTAGCGCTCTGTTCGGATTTTGGTTGATGAAAACCCCGTTTCGTCGCTGCCTGTAGCCTCGCATTTGCATTGAAGATAGAAATACCGCCTGTAATTGGGGATGTATTGCCCCATTTGCCCGTACTGTTCGGCTCGAAAGACGG
>JAHJRN010000049.1 GCA_018830865.1 Patescibacteria group bacterium
CATTTGAATACTTTGGAGTTAGTGATATTCAATATATTGATGAAGATACTTTGTTGCTCAATGCGGAGTACCCTCGCGTTGTACCTGGTGGTCCTCGCGTTGATGCAAAGAAATATAATTATAGTCAAGTATACATAATTAAGCGTGGAGAAAAGAACTTACCAGCCCCATATTTTGCGAATATTGAACATTCAAGTTATGCGTCACTTGATAAAAATAACAACTATTATATGTTCGGCGTGGACCCCCAAAAGGGGTCATCGTTTGTTAGGGTTTCTGCTGCCAATGAAATTGAATTCTGGACCAAGCCAATTATGCAACCCAGAAGTGTCATTGCGGATCCAAATGGCCGCTACATGGCTTTCCAATATATAGTAGGAGAACTGCGTTCCAAAGAACGAGCCATGGGCGCGCTAGTTTTGGATAGTGGTGAATGGCTTCAAGTCAGAATTCCTTCCTTTGATTCCGCCATTTCCATACCGGTGAAGCCTGTTCAATAAGGTTTTTTCATTAACAAGAGGTAGCCCCGATGTTTTGGCACGTAACAAAAATTGTCAATCATAGTTATTCTGATAAAAGCTTTTCCCAGGTAAAAAACTTTCATCCTTGGCAATTAATTTTCTTAGGCATTCTTTTAGCAGCATTCATGCTTGCCACGTGTTCATGTGATTTTCTTGAAACACCACCAAAATACGCCCCTCAATTTGAGTTGGAGAAAAAGGGCGTAATATTGGAAGCATAAAAATTAGCCCAAACGGCGAGAATTGGATATTTACTGAATATAAATTTACGAAAAAGCATACCGATCAAAGTGAAGGCGGCCTCTGGAAATCTATAGTTCGCGCCGCAAAAATATTTCGCGATGATCAGCCCGCGGGAACCGAGCAAAGCGAAGCCCACATCTTGAAATTAAATATCCCCACTAGAAAACTATATCGCTATGATCTGCCTGCGGGATACGATTATGCATTTGCAAATTTTTCACCCAGAGGCAATTGGATTGTGGCGATTCGATACCCTTCGCACAATAACACCTATGCTAAATTTCAAAAAACCTTGGAACATGGCGAAATCGTCATGATGCGGCCGGACGGATCAGATTTTCAGGCTTTATCTGCTCCAAAAGGCCGATATGTTAATCCGGCTATGTCGCCAAGCGAGACAAAGATTGCCTATTGGTCAGGAGCGACTCCGAGACCAGAGGGCAGCAAGACTATCCTGGCTAATTTTAATGTCTATGAATATGATTTGACTGCAAATCAAAGTTCCATGTTTTCCGGACCATTTAATTACTTTGGAGTTGGCCGGCTTCAATATATTGATGAAGATACCTTGTTGCTAAATGCGGATTACCCTCTCGTTGCACCTGATGATCCTTTTGCTTATGGAAAGAAATATAATAACAGTCAAGTATACATAACTAAGCGCGGAGAAAAGAAATTACCAGCCCCAGCTTTTGCAAATATTGAAAATTCAATGTGGGCGTCACTTGATAAAAACAACAATTATTATATGTATGGCCAAGACCCCAAAAAAGGGGCATCATTTACTAGGGTTTCTGCTGCCAATGAAATTAAGTTCTGGACCATGCCAATTATGCAACCCAGAAGTTTCATAGCAGATCCAAATGGCCGCTATATGGCTTTTCAATATATAGTAGGAGAACTGCGTTCCAAAGAACGAGCCATGGGCGCGCTAGTTTTGGATAGTGGTGAATGGCTTCAAGTCAAAATTCCTTCCTTTGATTCCGCCATTTCCATACCGGTGAAGCCTGTTCAGTAAGGCCTAGAATTTGTTGATATGCATTATGGATAAGGAAAAAAATTGCCCGGCCGCGCACATTATGATGCGGCCGGGCTTTTATCTTTTATAAAGGTGGATCAACCAACCGCGCGGCGCAGTAAATGGCGCGCCGGGCGGATATTAATCATAGGGGTTGATAAGGCAGCATTGATACATATGATTCCTTAAGAAGCAGCCGGCATACCCAGGTGGACAATCTTTATCGCTACTGCATTGGCAGGGAATGCAAGTGCGCCCCGTCTTATAATCGAAAGAAAATTGACCTTCCACGGTGTCAGAGTTGCCGCTGTAGAAAACAACGTGGGTTCCGGCATAGTGAAATTGCACGTGCCCCCTTACGGGTTCGCCCGTGTCGATAGCTGTGATAATGCCGGTTATTGTGGAACCGAATTTGGGATCCACGCCCACTGATATTATGGTGCTCTCTCCGGGCTTCGCATCAGAGGGCGTCTTGAAATACAGCCTCTGACACTCGATGCTCATCTTATCCACGCCCTTATGGATCTTCCCGTTGAAGCTGGCCGTGTCGTCCAATTGGATCGCGAATCTTGTA
>JAHJRN010000036.1 GCA_018830865.1 Patescibacteria group bacterium
CCGTCTTTCGAGCCGAACAGTACGGGCAAATGGGGCAATACATCCCCAATTACAGGCGGTATTTCTATCTTCAATGCAAATGCGAGGCTACAGGCAGCGACGAAACGGGGTTTTCATCAACCAAAATCCGAACAGAGCGCGACCTCGGCCATCTAGCCAAGATGCAAGGAATCAGGTAGGCTAGAATTCTGTATATGACCGCCTTTTCGAGCGGGAACGTGAACAGGATCCGTGAGGCGCTTCAGCCCGTTCCCCCGCTCGTGGGGCCCGAGGGCACACGCATCACCGTCAACGAAGCCGTCAGTCGCTTCGCCTTTTTGTACGAACGGATCCGCAACGCCGTGGACTACAAGGATGAGCATCTCATCCGCAAGTCCGCCATCATGCGTATCCTGAAGCGGCAGCTGATGCTCGAGAACGATCCGGAGGTCATCGCGGACCATCTCATCCGCGAACTCATCGGCGCGCGGTACCTTCCGAACGCGACCCTGCCCGAATCGCTGGTGGAGGACGTCGCGCGGCTCGTCCAGAAATTCCAGGCCGTCGCGAAGGTCAATGCGGGCGGCGAGCGGCACACGGCATGGATTCGCGAGATCATCGCGGTCGAGATCGAGCGGACGGTCGTGGACAGCACGCAGGAAAAGGCGCTCGTGACCTTCCTGTACGAACGCCTCGCCGACAGTATCCGCGTGCGCGGCGCCGAGATGGACGAGACGGAACGTCGTCTCCAGGTCTACGTCGCCTGCTACCGTTCGCTCGTGAAGGCCGATAACGCCATGCTCGGGACGTTGCTCTTGCGCGCGTACCTGCCTGAGTGGGTTCGGTCCGAGGAATGGCTCGCGGAACCGCGACCCATCGCGGAGCGACTCGTCGCGGTCGAACGCCGCATCCGGAGCCGGTTGAAGCATCGTCTCGCGCAGAAGTTCCAGCGCGCGGTGAAGCCCTGGGCCGTCTCCATCGCCATCCTCCGGGATACTCTCCTCGAGAAGTCGGAGGACGTGGAGATGCTGTTCGAGAAGCCGGAATCCTTGGAAATCCGCGTGGCTCGTAAGGCGGAAGAGCGGTATGCCCGCGCCCAGGCGCGTCTCCGGCGGGGGACGGTCCGCGCGACCCTCTACCTCTTCGTCACCAAGATGCTGCTCGCCCTCGTGCTGGAGGTGCCGGTCGAATGGTTCTGGTACGGGAAGGTGGACCTTTTCACCCTCGGCGTCAATCTCCTGTTCCCGCCGACCCTCATGTTCTTCGTCGGCCTTCTCATCCGTGTGCCCGGCGAGGAGAATACGGCTCGTATCGTCTCGGGCGTGCATGAGCTCCTCGGAGAAGATTCCATCGCGGTCAGGGAAGTGCGCGTCCCCAGGACCCGACGAGGTTTCTCTGGATTCCTATTTACGATGGCGTACGCCGCGACATTCCTCATCACGTTCGGCCTCATCGCGCTCGCGCTCGCGGCCCTCGACTTCATCTGGATCTCCGCGGCCATCTTCGTGTTCTTCCTCTGCGTGGTGAGTTTCTTCGGGTTCCGTCTTCGGATGGCCGCACGAGAGACTGTCGTCGTCGAAGGAAAACAGGGGATCATCTCCGCGACCATGGATTTCCTGTCCCTACCCATCCTGCGCGCGGGGCAATGGCTTTCGCGGAGCATCAGCCGCATCAATGTCTTCCTGTTCATCTTCGATTTCCTGTTCGAGGCCCCTTTCAAGATGTTCTTGACCGTCCTCGAGGAATGGTTCGCGTTCATGAAGGAAAAACGGGAGGAACTGCAATGAACCATGTTTAAGCTCAATAGGTCGTCCGACGTCTCTTCGGCCCGTCTCGGGACGGTCCAGACCCCGCATGGCGATCTCGCGACGCCGTTCTTCATGCCTATCGCGACCAAGGGCGCGGTCAAGACGTTGTCGACGTTCGATATCGAGCGGCTCGGAAGTCCTGTCCTGCTTTCGAATACGTATCACCTCTATCTGCGTCCGGGGACAGAGGTCGTCGCTCGTTTCGGCGGCCTGCATCGGTTCATGTCGTGGGACGGTGCGCTCCTGACGGATTCGGGAGGATATCAGGTGTTTTCCCTCGCGAAAACGCGGAAGATCACGGAAGATGGAGCGACGTTCGCCTCGCACATCGATGGTTCGCAGCATCTTCTGACGCCCGAATCCTCCGTCGGCATCCAGCAGGTCATCGGGAGCGATATCGTCATGGTCCTGGACGAGTGCACGCCCCCGGACGCGACGGATGACTACCTGAAGGCGTCCGTGGATCGGACGACCCGATGGGCTCGACGGTCGAAGGAGGCGTTCGATACCGGTCGCGGAACGTCGAACAATCCAGGTGCTCAACTGTTCGGCATCGTGCAGGGCGGGACGGACGACGCGTTGCGCGTCGTACATGCGACAGAGCTGGTCGGTATCGGATTCGACGGGTATGCCATCGGCGGCCTGTCCGTCGGCGAACCGTTCGAGGACGCCTGTCGGGTCGTCTCGGCGCTCGACACGGCGCTTCCCGCAGATGCGCCTCGGTATTTCATGGGCGGCGCGAAACCGCATGAGATCGTCGAGTACGTCCGACGCGGCATCGACATGTTCGACTGTGTCCTGCCGACGCGGAATGCACGGCACGGCCAGCTCTACCGCTTCGTCCACGACGACGTCTCGCGCCCGGATTTCTACGAGACCGTCCAGATCACGAACGAACGGTTCAAGGACGACACGCGTCCGCTCGCCAAAGCAGGGGACGATCCCGTCGCACTCGAGCTCTCGCGCTACTCGTACGCCTATCTCCGCCATCTTTTTACGATCGAGGAGGTCCTCGGCCAACGCCTTGCGACGCTCATGAACGTCCGGTTCTACCTGCGACTCATGGAACGGATCCGCGCATCCATCGCCGACGGCCGGCTGTGACGCGTTCGTCTTGACGCGGACGGCGAATCGGCGTACATTCCGGCGCACCGCATCGTGCGGCGTGTCTGCCCTTTCCATCAGTGCATGAGGAACACATGAAGAGTACGACGACAGCTTTCTGTTCGGAAACGCCCGAGACGGTCGCGGACATCGTCCCTGTCGACATCGAGGATACCTGTCCTGCGATTCAGGAGTTCTTCCGGAAGGATGCCGAGGCGAACGACCGGTTCATGGACGGACGTCTGCGGCGGTTTGACTGGTATGAGAATCATCGGTTCGCCATGAGCGCCGACCTTTGCATCGACGGTCGCGTGCAGGATTTTCCCCAGGTTCTCGGCCTGCCGGTCGGCATCCTGGACGTGTTCCGCTCCAAAGGGAGTATGGCCAAGCTCACGAACCCTCTCTATCGCCAGCGCTTCTCGAAGCGTATGGCGGACATCGTGTCGCACGGCTCCGTCAGGGACGACATGGCGGGCATGCATCTGGCGACGGCCCATCACTCCGCGTCCATGCCGGACACGGATTCCTGCGCCGCCTGGAAGCATCAGACCGAGGCCGCGCTCGCGGACGTCCAGCAGCACTGCCATGAGCTCAACTTCGCCTGGCGAGGTCAGGTGGTCGCGTTCCCGGTCCTCATCGACACGGACCTCGATGCCATGACGATCTTCGGGCCCGGCGGCAACTACCCGGTCGAGCGTCTCGTCCGCCGGCTCCGGCCCCACGAGCCCGCTGACCCGGGGGGTATCGTCGATGCGCTTCATCAGATTTTTCCCAGCAACTGGGAGCCGATTGCAGCGCTTCCGTCCGCATGCAAGGACGTCTTCCATACCGAGCTCGCGGAGCGGATCGTCGCCAACGTCGATTTCATCCGCGAGGTCATCGCTTTGGAGCGACCGGTCGAGCTGCTCAAGCATAACGAACAGTTCATCTTCGTGGGGCGTGATGCGGACTGGACCGAGGAGCACAACACGCTGTTCCTCATCGACGACACGGAAGGGGATGAGGTGCTCACCTCGTTCGTCATCGCCCTGCCATACGTCGCGAAGAACGTTATTCTCGACGCGGTCGCACAGGAGGACTATGAATGGCGCATCCCATGCGTCGTCAACATCCCGTACGCGGAGCGGCAGCAACAGGAGGCGTATTACCACGCGCGGACGCTCGGTCAGCGGCTCCGGAAGACGACCAAGAATCTTGCGTCCACGATGTCCGACTTCCTACGCGGCCCGCACGGCATCCCGAACGGGGATATCCCGGACTGGATGTTCCGCCAGATGGCGGATCTGCCGGAGCGTACGGAGATCGTGACCAGCACGAGCCTCGATTCCACGCGTCTGTTCGTCCCGTTCGTCTGACCGACCCGGTCGGTCCCTCACCGGCCCCGCATCCTTGTGGGGCCGGTTTTTCGTATCTTGCGAACGGCAGACGCGACGGGTACAGTGCCGGCACATATATGCCACACACCTGCAAAGCCGCCCTCGTCCAGTGCATGGATTTCCGTCTCATGAAGGGTATCCGCGAGTTCCTCGACCAGAACGACCTGACCGGCGATTGCGACCTGATTTCCGTCGCTGGCGCGTCCAAGTGCATCGCTGATTCCTCTGTCCCTGCCGAGACCGAATTCCTCCTGAAACAAATCGGCCTCTCCCACGACCTGCACGGCATCAAGCACCTCATTTTTATGCACCATCTCGATTGCGGCGCGTACGGCGGCAGCGCTGCGTTCGCGTCACCCGAGGAGGAACATGATCGGCACGTCATGGATCTTACGCGCACGCGCGACGTGTTGAAGCAGAAGTATCCGGAACTGGAAATCAAGATGGTCATCGCCAAACTCGATGACGCAGGCGCCCTCTCGTTCGAACACGTCGGCTGAAGACGCGACGGCGTTCCGTTCGTCGGTCGCCGCGCTCCGTCGGAAGCTCGGGCTCCAAGGATGGTGGCCCAGGCTTATTCGTATCGGAAAGAGCTTCGAGGTGCGCCATCATCCGGGCGACGTGTCGCGATGGTTGTCGCGGACCGAGGCGGACTGTGCGTTTGAGGTTGCGGTCGGCGCCATCCTCACGCAGAACACGGCGTGGATGAACGTCGAGACGGCGCTCGTCCGTCTTGCTGACGGGAAGCTTCTGACGTCCACCGCGTTTCGGTCTGCGCGAGCTTCCGCGATCGCGTCGCGCATCCGGTCCGCGGGGTATTTCCGGCAGAAGGCGAAGAAGCTCAAGGCGCTTGCCGCGTTCGTCGAGGACACATGCGGAGGAGACATGACGCGCCTGAAACGCGACCGGTCCGCACGGGACCGTCTGCTCGGAGTCCACGGCATCGGTCCCGAGACCGCCGATACCATCCTGCTCTACGGCCTCGGCGTGCGGTCGTTCGTCGTGGACATGTACACGCGCCGTTTCCTCGTCGACGTGACCGGGTCGGCGCGATGGCTCTCGATGCCGTATGACGACATTCGACATTTCTGCGAGGCGTCGCTTCCGAAATCCTTCCGCGGCTGGCAGGAGGCGCACGCGCTCATCGTAGCGTGGGGGAAACGACCGAGGTCCAGATAGGGACTGTCGTCCTGAGGCTCCTGCGAAGGACCTTCAGAATATTCGGAAGGTTCTTCGTCGGACTCAGAATGACGGTCCTTTGATTATTGACAATGAGCCTATTTTTTGGTAGAGAATGGGCGTTCGTCGAGGATGAGCTGGAGGGTGATTTGAATAGAGCTGTGTCATTGTTCCGTCAAAGGATGGCAGGAGGCGCACGTCCTTATCGTGGCGTGGGAGAAGAGACGAAAAGGATAAGACATTGTCGTCCTCGAACCTGACGTCGCGTCGGGTGAAGGGCCTTCCGAAGGCACTGTTCGGTTATTGGTTGATAACTTGAGGTGAGACTTGGAGTAACAGCTCGTTCACGAGCAGCTCCATCGAAGTATCTGATTTGATGCCACGTCGTGTCTTAAACCGCGCCTCGACCTGACCGATGACATTCTCGA
>JAHJRN010000037.1 GCA_018830865.1 Patescibacteria group bacterium
AGAAGATCCCGGAACTCGCTCGCAGTATCGGTGAGGCCGTCAGACACATCAGGAATGGCTTTTCAGATGAGCCGAAGACGAAGACAGAAGAGCCGAAGACGAAAATTGGATAAGGAATTCGGTGATTTGTTCAAAGGTCGAGAAAACTAATCATAGCTTGATATAGTATGTTTGGATTAGGAGCTCGGGAAATCGTCATCTTGGCAGCGATCCTCGTTCTGCTGTTCGGAGCAAAGAAGATCCCGGAACTCGCTCGCAGTATCGGTGAGGCCGTCAGACACATCAGGGGCGTGTTTTTCGGAAGCGGAAAAGAAGGACGACAGCAAATAGGACAGTTTCAGTCGCTGTAGCCATTAGTTGACCGAGATATGAAGCATTCGATACGAGTTTTTTTGATATGTCTTGTATTGGTCGGTGGCACGGCTATTTTCGCGTATGAGCTGCTCAATAAATTTAACGTTGTGTTTGATGATTTGAGCGCTTCGGGTTACGCGATGGCATTACAGCCGATTCCTACTGTAGACAAAGCAGATACAGAACAGGTTCCGACTTCTACCTCAGAAACCATCCCAGCCACAGCGACATCGACTGATTTAGTGATTTCGACCGATATAGCGACATCGACTGATTTGACGTTCTCCTTCATTTTTCCAAAACAAGACAGTGCACTGTATTTTGGCTGTACCTACAAACTTTCCTTTGAATCGTCGACGACAGTACATTCATTGGCCACCGCTGTCATCGATGCCGGTACATTAGATACCGTAGAGCAGGTTGCGAGCGGTTTAGCGATGGAACACGAGATAGAACCGAATACGCAGAGCGTAGATTGGAAAGTGGGAGTCGCTTGGCCAGGTGAATATTCCATCAGTGCGTCAAATATCAATGGCACTGGTTCGGGAAAATCCTATAGTGCGATTTTTACGATAAAAATGATGCCGAAAGGCATCAGCGCTATTGAAAGGCTCAAGATCTGCGAGGAATCGAACAGTTTATAGATTTTTCGTATCGGGGTGGATGTTCAGGTTTTGAGGCTATCGTCACGCACCGTGGCATTTTTTGAATTTCTTGCCGCTGCCACACGGGCACGGTTCGTTGCGACCGACGTCCTTGAATTTCGGGTCGATGGTCGAGTGATGCGGAGCGTTGGCTTCGTCCGACGTCTTGGCCGGTCCCTGGAACCGCATCGTGCTCCCGGCGTGTAGGCCCTGTTCCGCGGCCTGTCTGGCGATTCTTACCTTGAAGACGGCGTGGGCGACGCGCTTGTCGATGAGCACAAGTAGCTCATGGAACAGCCGATATGCCTCGCGCTTGTACTCCACGAGTGGGTCGCGTTGTCCGTAGCCTTGGAGACTGATGGCCTTGCGGAGATGGTCGATGGCATCGAGATGTTCGATCCACATGTCGTCCGTCGCGCGCAGGAGCAGGGCCTTCTCGACCTCGGCCATGAGCGCCATGTCGCCGACGTCCTGTTCGATCTTGGCGTACGCCTCGGCCGCGAGGGCATACAGCGACTCGATGAGCGCGGTACGCTTCGCCGCGACGTCCACCTTGCCTTCCATACCGGTCGCGATGACCTGTAGCCGCGAACCGGTGTCCATGTCCGGCGGCAGGAGCGTCTTCACCGCGTTCTCGATTTCGCCCATGCTCCAATCCGCAGGGTCCTCCGCTGCCGTGTGGAACACGACGACTTGTTCGATCTCGTTTTCGACCGCCTCGAGCACCATGCGTGCGAGCGGGCGTTCGCCTTCCGTCGTGGCTTCGGCCGCGTGCGTGATGATGTCGCGCCGACGCTTGTAGATGACCGTCCGATGCTTGTTCAGGACGTCGTCGTATTCGAGCAGGTGTTTGCGGATGTCGAAGTTGTGGCCTTCGACCTTCTTCTGCGCCGATTCGAGCGCGCGCGTGAGGACGCTGTTCTCGATGGGCTCGTCTTCCGGCACGCGCAGGAACTCCATCCGGGCCTTCATCTTCTCGGAGCCGAAGATGCGCATGAGGTCGTCGTCCATGGAGACGTAGAACTGCGTCGAGCCGGAATCGCCTTGGCGCCCGGCGCGTCCGCGGAGCTGGTTGTCGATGCGGCGGCTGTCGTGGCGTTCCGTACCGATGACGTGCAGGCCGCCGAGGTCACAGACGCCGGCCGTCTCGTCCGCGTCCGGCGGGTTGCCGCCGAGCACGATGTCGACGCCGCGCCCGGCCATGTTCGTCGCGACCGTGACCGCACCCTTGCGCCCGGCCTGTGCGATGAATTCGCCCTCGCGTTCGTGATTCTTCGCGTTCAGGAGGTTGTACGGAATGCCTTCCGACTTCAGGAGTTCGCCAAGGATCTCGTTCTTCTCGATGCTCGCCGTACCGACAAGCACGGGCTGCCCGGCCTCGCGTCGCGCCTTGATCTCGCGCACGACCGCCTTGAACTTGCCGACCTCGTTCTTGTAGACGCGGTCGGCCAAGTCGCGGCGCTTGTTATCCTTGTTCGTCGGCACGGTCACGACCTCGAGCTTGTAGATCTTGCTGAATTCCTCGGCTTCGGTCGCCGCCGTACCGGTCATGCCGGCGAGCTTGTCGTACAGCCGAAAGTAATTCTGGAACGTGATGGTCGCCATCGTCACCGACTCGCGCTGGATAGGCACATGTTCCTTGGCCTCGATGGCCTGATGCAGACCCTCGGAATAGCGGCGGCCGATCATGAGTCGTCCCGTGAACTCGTCCACGATGAGCACTTCGCCGTCCTTCACCACGTAGTCGCGGTCGACCTTGTACAGGACCTGCGCCCGCAACGCCTGCTCCATGTGATGGACCATCTTCATCCCGCCCTGCGCGTAGAGATTTTCCACGCCGAGCCACTGTTCGATCTTCGTGATTCCATCGGCCGTGAGTGTCGCGGTGCGCAACTTCTCGTCCACGACGTAGTCCCCGTTCTCCTTGAGTCGCGGGACGAGCTCGGCGAAACGATAATAGAGCTCCGCAGGCTCGGACGCCGGCGCGCTGATGATGAGCGGCGTGCGCGCCTCGTCGATGAGGATGGAGTCGACTTCGTCCACGATAGCGTAGTTCAGGTCGCGCTGGACCATGTCCTCCAGCCGGCTGACCATGTTGTCGCGCAGGTAGTCGAAACCGAACTCGTTATTGGTGCCGTAGGTGATGTCCGCGTCGTACGCGCCCTTGCGGCTCACAGGACGCAGGTAATCCATGTCCACGCGGAACGAGCCGGTCTCGTCGCGCGTCTCGTCATGCTGCGGCTCGGCCTTGAACGTCGGATCGTAGAGGAATCCACCTTCGTGCTGGATGCAGCTGACCGTGAGCCCGAGCGCGTGATAGACCTGCCCCATCCATACCGTGTCGCGTCGCGCGAGGTAGTCGTTGACGGTGACGAGATGCGCGCCCTTGCCGGTCAGCGCGTTCAGGTACATCGGCGCGACGGCGGACAGCGTCTTTCCTTCTCCGGTCCGCATCTCCGCGATGGATCCGCGATGCAGGACGATGCCGCCGATGAGCTGGACGTCGTATTGCCGTTGCTTCAACGCGCGCCGGGACACCTCACGGACGACGGCGAACGCCTCCGGCAGAAGGTCGTCGAGCGTCTCGCCTTTGGTCAAACGCTCCTTGAATTCCGTAGTTTTGGCCCTTAGTCCATCCTCGGTCAGCGTCTGGATGGACGGTTCAAGCGCATTGATCCGGTCCACGACTGGCTTGATTTTCGCGATTTCCTTCGCATTCGGGTCTCCGAGGAGACGGCTCATGAAGCTCATAGGATGCACCGCATCGTAGGTGATTCCAGCGTTTTTAGCAACCCCGGCACTGTTCGGTTATTGGTTGATAACTTGAGGTGAGACTTGGAGTAACAGCTCGTTCACGAGCAGCTCCATCGAAGTATCTGATTTGATGCCACGTCGTGTCTTAAACCGCGCCTCGACCTGACCGATGACATTCTCGA
>JAHJRN010000052.1 GCA_018830865.1 Patescibacteria group bacterium
ATCAATGATAATACTAGGTGTGATAAATGTGTCTTTAGATAAGTTGTTAACTAGCTTATGGAAAACCCTTGCTTTTTGGAGAAGTTAGCCCGTGTTGTTTCGATTAATTGCAATCAAAAAAGGCATGGTTGTTGTAGGGGTGTTTCTAATTCTTATATTTATCACTTCATGCAATAAAAGTAAACAGGGTGAAGTTAAGCTAAATGTTGCGATATCCCCTTATCAAGACATTGCAATGCTTGTAAATGCAGAGCCGTTAGGATTGACGCATAAATATTCGATCAAATTGAAGTGCTATACTCTCGCCTGGGAAGATATATTACCTGCTGTCGCTAGTGCATCTGATGACATCGATATAGGCTTTGGCAGTCTGGTTGAATATTTAACTAAATATAATAAAATAAATCCAAAAGGGACAAAAGACCCGATTGTTTTCGTTTATCCATTGTACGTTTATTTGGGTGGGGCATTCATATCTTTTAATAATAACGTGCCTTCGTTGCTGGGTACAAATATTAATGACAAGGAGCTAGTTAAAAAGTTTTTTTCATTTCGAATAGGAGCGCAAAAATTTTCAATTTACGAGATGCTGTTGTTTTCTCTCGCAAAAAGAAATGGTGTTGCAATTAATAGCCTTAAACTTATAGATATACCGATAAATGAAGGATTTCTTGCTGCGCAATCAAAAAATTTGGATATTTCCTCGGCTGGTTTGACACAAATTACAGAAACGAAAAAAATTGATGGACGCATAGTATTGACTATGGAGGATGCAGGTTTTGCTGATATAACCGGTTTTATTTGCAAAAAAAGTACACTAGAAAAAAAGAGGAACGCGATAGTTAGCTTAATTAAAATATGGTTTGAAGCTACAGCTTGGGTATTGTCAGATTTAGATAAAAATGCAAAAAATAGCCTCGAATACCTTAGGAATAATGCAGCTACTAAATACACTCTTAAACAATATAAATTAGCGTTGGCTCAAGAATTCTTCCCAATATCCATACCACAAGCAAAAGAAACTATCGCGTCCGTAAGCGGAAGATATAGTTATCTGAAAATTTCGGAAGATGTGCTTGATTACCTTAAAGTTGTAAAACAAGAAAAAGATGTACCTTTGCCACCAAAGTTGATTATTATTAATTGATTAGTGAGGTAGTTTTTGGAATTCGACGATCGCCAAATATCTATTCTAAGAGAAGTTGCACGGAATAAATGCCGTGTACATTTTCCTATATTTGCAAACACATTCCCTATAGCTTATCATTATTATCGTGCGCTAAATCTTGAAAACAAAAACCCAGTAGAATATCTGTCGCCGATTCACCGTTGGGGATGGGAACCCATTTGGAAGTTATTTGACGTCGGTGAGTTTGATAGAGAAAAGGCACATATTTTTTATTCAGATGAGAAAAGTTTAGAAGGATACAAAAGCAAAATCGAATCGGAAGGGGGCAGATATTTTGAAAGTGTTGCTGTAACAAACTACATTCCTCGAGTTTTTTTTATTTGTCATACAGCTAGCTTGGATGGTTTGAAAGAAATAGATTTCGAACAAAGAAATATTTTGTCATTGAGAGATAACTTTTTCAGCAATATTCAGAGATGTGATATTTTTACCGATGTTCCTTCGATTGCCAGAGAAATGGAAAAAGAAATTAAAAAACATGTAGATGATGACATAGTTATTAATACAATTGATGGGTTTCATCCAGCGATGGATTTAAATAGAGAACAAGATCGCCTAAGAGATATATACGTATACGGGGCTCCCATGAGTAGATATTTGCTCTCAAAGAAAAATCACTACATAGGGTTGCCTTTTACTCCTATAGTTCCAGAAAATCTATTGCGCACGCATATATGCCTTATATCTGACGATGGCGACGTTGATAGAAAGAAAATAATTACAATATTAAGAGATTACCATCAGCGTATGTACGATGTGGCAAGTTCAGATAGTCAACAATTATTAGATGTTACTTGGGCTTATAATCGGTTTTCAATGTGTAGGCA
>JAHJRN010000038.1 GCA_018830865.1 Patescibacteria group bacterium
AGCCGAAACATCATAGTCAATGACCTGTGAGTATTCAGCATCATTGTCTGGTTCATAGACTGAATAGGGGCGTTTTGCTCTAGACTTTATGTAAAGTTGCGTCTCATTATCTACCCGGAAAATGCCAGCTTTAGCTCCAGCCTCAATAGCCATATTAGCCATAGTAAACCGTCCATCTATGGATAGGGCATCTATTGCCTCACCGGTAAACTCCATTGCCGAATACAAAGCACCATCAACACCAATATCGCTGATGGTATAAAGGATTAAGTCCTTGCCCCCTACCCACTTCCCCAGATTCCCATGGTAAACCAGTTTAATAGTAGGCGGCACCTTCATCCAGATGTCACCAGTTGCCATGGCTGCGGCAATATCAGTTGAGCCCATGCCGGTAGCAAAGGCACCCAAAGCACCGTAGGTGCAAGTGTGTGAATCAGCCCCAATGACTACATCTCCAGGCAGCACCAAGCCTTGCTCGGGTAGAAGCACATGCTCAATGCCCATTTGACCTACTTCAAAGTAAAGTATCCCTTGCTCATAACAAAACTGCCGCATCAGCTTCACCTGTTCGGCAGAAGCAATGTCCTTATTAGGCACAAAGTGGTCAGGCACCATCACTACCTTTTTGGAGTCAAAGACCTTGTCTATCCCGATTCGCTGAAACTCTCTGATAGCAATAGGGGCAGTAATATCATTGGCTAGAATCAGGTCTACCCTGACATTTACGAATTCGCCCGGGCTTACTTTTTTCCGCTCAGTGTGGGTAGCCAGTATCTTCTCAACTAAGGTCAATATAGTTCCCCTTCTCCTAATATCCCCAAAATCTTGTCAATGTCAGGAACGAGAGGTAAAAGGACTGGATTACCTCTTTTTTCTTTCTAATTCCTGGTCTATTTGTTGCAAAATCTCCTTCAGCGGGTAGTGCGTGCCTAGCATCTTTTTCCTTAAGCTTTCCAACTCACCAGGAAGTGGCACTGCTATTCTTTCACCGACTTCCTGTACTTTATCCTTGGGAAAGAACCTCACCACGATAATATGAGCATCTTGCTTTACAAAGAGGGTGTGGCTTTGTCCTGGACGAAAAACAACCAGATCACCACGCTCGGAGAGAGATTTCGTTTCGATTTTTCCTTCATCGTCCCAGCAACAAGCTTTAATCTCACCTTCCAGAAGCATGATTGCCTCGCATGAAGTTGTATGCTTATGTCCCTCTTGCAGTTGTGCTAGCAACTCAGCATCATGGATCGAAACCCCTTCAATGTCGTGCTTGAATCTCCGCTTCATGCCTCTTCTGACACCTTTTTCACCTTCAAACTCCTCCAATGCCTGCTTACCCAATCTAAAAAGGAGTAAATGCTCATCCATTGTGCAGTTTCTCGACTTCCTCATGATCTACTACCTCTTTCTTACTGAAAGCAAATTCATAAGATTATCCGTACAAAATCCCAAAGCAGACCTCTCTAGACTACTGGAAACCGACAATGGCCCATGGCTGCTTGTCAACAGCAGGCGTAGAACTACTTTTGGCTCAATCGGTACATTACAAACTCCAAGAATTGTCCTTCCTATTATTCCTGAACACCCATCTCTTTGCGATATTTAACTTCTCTCCTTGCTAGCAATCCTCTCCATAACGCACATAAAGTGATAAATAGCATAATGCTAATCCACCAGTAAAACCTTGCCAATCCTATATAGAGGAGCAAAAACAAACCCACACCCGCCATTAATGCATAAAAGTATAAGAATAATTCATGAGCAGTAATCCACCCTATTTTAATTATTTTAAAAGCTTCCGCAGTGTAAGGTGCATATCTTTGTAATAACGCATCTTGAAGCATCTTATATGCTAAGGTTACATGCTCCACAAAAGGGGCTCGCCAAGTTAAGCATAGGAAATATCCCAACATAGAAAGGATAAAGATAAAACAACCAGCATAAATAGCAAATAGAGACAATAATTGCCTATCAATAGTAGCCAAGAAGGCAAGTAAGCCAGCTACGATTAAGGCAAAAATATTTGTAAACCACAGCCTTTCATTCTCAACATGCCTGGCGTGTAGCCAATGCTGCTCATAGATACTTTTAAGGAGTTCTTGCCTTGCTTTTTCTTGCATCGTCATTCAATCAACCTTAAAAAGTTCAGGGTGTGTAAGGGAAACAGCCAGAAGGATTATTAGAGCACCTAGTATCACGAGATAAAAGGAATAGAACATGTGTCTTGTCTTAAAAACTCGATAGATATTTTGGGCGGTGATATTCATTGTTGGATCTAGTGGCGCTTCACCCGCAGATTCACGCCAGAGAATTTTAGTAAGCTCACTTACTGTTTTTCGGTGGTGTTCGAACGCATCACTCCACCTCTTAGTTAGAAGCAAAGCAAGTACCGTGAGTAACATGGGAACAACGATTGTCCATTGTAGCCCTGTTTTGAAGAACACGAAACCTAGAATAGATGCTATACTGCCTATATAGGCAATCAAGAAGGCTGTTCTCTCATTCTCTAGGTGCCTGCAGTGAAGCCAGTGCTGTCTCAGCAACTCTCGCAAGTTTTCAGCTTTTTCATTTTCTTGTTGGCTCATTTTAATGGACAGCCCTTGCCTTTCCCTATCTTTGAGAAATTAAGAAATTAACCTCGGTTCAGCTTTCATCGAATAGGATGTGGAAGATATAACACAATCAAGATGAGGACAGTGGTAACTGCCGAGACCAAGTATAAACCAGCACCGACGGCTAGACCTATGGCAGCTACTGCCCATATAGTAGCTGCTGTAGTCAACCCGGCAATGAGACCTTCGTCCCGGCGCATAATCGCCCCGGCACCAATAAAGCCGATGCCAGCCACTATTCCGGCAGCAACCCTAGCTGGGTCAGCGACAGCGCCAAACCCATAAAGAGAAGCTACGGTAAATAGCGCAGCACCAACACAAATAAGGATATGTGTTCTAAGTCCGGCTGGTTTGGCGGCTCTCTCCCGCTGGTAGCCGATAGTCGCTCCCAGTGCTGCCGCCAGCAGAAGGCGCAAAATCA
>JAHJRN010000061.1 GCA_018830865.1 Patescibacteria group bacterium
GGGCTGGAACGCTTTTGGGCCCGGCAGCAAAGGGGGCAAGATGGCCGGTGAAGGTCGGCTGAAGAAAAC
Source organism: Patescibacteria group bacterium (assembly GCA_018830865.1). Lineage (GTDB taxonomy): Bacteria > Patescibacteriota > Patescibacteriia > 2-12-FULL-60-25 > 2-12-FULL-60-25 > JAHJRN01. The sequence goes on from JAHJRN010000061.1 coordinate 70, forward strand.
GCGCAATTTCGGTGTGATGGCCCATATTGACGCCGGCAAGACCACTTTTACCGAGCGGGTCCTTTATTACACCGGCCGCACTCACAAGATCGGCGAGGTGCACGACGGCGCGGCGGTGATGGACTGGATGGAAGAGGAGCAGGAGCGCGGCATCACCATCACCAGCGCCGCCACTACCTGCCAGTGGGCTGGACACACCCTGAACATAATCGACACACCGGGCCACGTGGATTTCACCATCGAGGTGGAGCGATCCCTGCGCGTGCTGGACGGCGTGGTGGCGGTGTTCTGTGCGGTGGGAGGAGTGGAGCCCCAAAGCGAGACGGTGTGGCATCAGGCCGACCGCTACAAGGTGCCCAAGATCGCCTTTATCAACAAGATGGACCGGGTGGGCGCGGACTTTGAATCCGTGCTGCAGCAGATGCGCGACAAACTGGGCGCGACGCCGTTGCCGGTCACCATCCCCTGGGGCGCGGAAGACCGCTTCGAAGGCGTCATCGATCTGGTGAACAACCGCTATCTCACCTGGGATCAGGATGACCAGGGCGTGGAGATGCTGGCCCAGGATGTGCCCGAGGAGATGCAAGAGGCCTATGAGGCTGGGCGCGAGGCGCTCTTGGAAGCGGTGTCGGAAACCGATGACAACATCATGGAAAAATATTTGGCCGAGGAAGCCATCGACCCCAAGGATCTGATCGAAGCAATCAGAAAGGCATGCTGCTCGCTCAAGCTGGTGCCGGTGTTTGCCGGCAGCGCCTTGCGCAACAAAGGCGTGCAGCCGGTGTTGGACGGTGTGTGCTCCTATCTGCCATCGCCCTTGGAGGTGCCGCCGGTAACGGGAGTGCATCCCGAAACGGGCGAGCCGGTACAGCGTGGGGCCAAGGAGGGCGACCCTCCGGCCGCGCTGGTGTTCAAGGTGCAGATGGACCAAGGCCGCAAACTGGTCTATGCCCGCATCTATTCGGGAACCATAAAGTCGGGAGCCGAGGTCTATAACGTCACCAAGAACCAGAACGAGAAGGTGGCGCGGCTCCTTCGCATGCACGCCAACAAGCGCGAGCGCCTGGACCAGGCCATGGCCGGCGAGATCGTGGGCATCATGGGGCTCAAGAATTCCTCCACCGGCGACACCTTGGCCACCCGCGAAAACCCGCTGCTTTTGGACCCCATGCAATTTAACGAGCCGGTTATATCGGTGGCGGTGGAGCCCAAGACCGTGGGCGACCAGGAAAAGATTGCCCAAACCTTGGACAAGCTGGCTGACGAAGACCCCACCTTTAAGGTGAGGATCGACGATGACACCGGCCAGACCATTATCAGCGGCATGGGTGAACTGCACCTTGAAGTGCTGGTGCACCGCATCAAGCGCGAATACAACCTGGACGTGAACGTGGGGCGGCCCCAGGTGGTTTACCGCGAGACCGTGACCAAGCGGGCCTCGTTCTCCGAGACCTTTGACCGCGACCTGGGCGGCGAGCGCCAGGTGGGTTCGGTCACGGTGGAGGTGAGCCCCAACCCGCGCAACGAGGGCAATGCTTTTGCCATAACCGCCAGCGAGGAGCAGGTGCCGGGTCATCTGCATCCGGTGCTGCAAAAGGCTGCGGAGGAGTCATTCACCTCGGGCGTGGTGCTGGGCTACCCGGTGCTGGACACCAAGGTAACAGTGACCGGCGGCCTGTTCACCCAGGGCGTCTCCACTGAGCTGGGTTCCCGCCTGGCGCTTTCCATGGCCCTGAAACGGGCCTTGAGCGAGGCCGCGCCGGTGCTCTTGGAGCCCATCATGAAAGTTGAAGTGGTGGTGCCCGAGGAGTTCATGGGCGAGATCATCGGCGATCTGAACTCGCGCGGCGGCGCGGTGGAAGCGGTGGAACCCAAGGGCGGCACCAACATCGTGAAGGCGCGCGCGCCTCTGGCGGCCATGTTCGGCTATTCCACCGCCCTGCGTTCGGCCAGCCAGGGCCGGGCCATGTTCACCATGCATTTTTCCCACTATGATCAGGTGAAAAAGAAAAAGGACTGAGTTGGCGCGGGTTAGCCGCGGTGACATAAAAAGCAGCGGGCCGGCCAGGAGTGATTGCGCTCCGGGCCGGCCCGTTTGATTCGCAAAGCCTGGCTGCTAGTCGGCTTTCTTGGTTTCCTTGGCCTTGGCCGGTGCCTTGTCCTTGGGCGCGTCCTTCTTTTGCTTGGCCTTTTCGGCTTCCGCTTTTTTCTGCTGCTCGGCTTTCGCCTTTTCCATAAGTCCCATCAGCTCCATCTGCACCACGCGGGAAAGCTGGGCCATGAAGGTGGGCATTTTTTCCATGGAAGAACGGCCTTCGGGCGAAGCATAGAATTTGCTCAGCGCCTCTAGCTCGCCTTTAGTGAAAACCCTGGCCGCCGCGTCAACGGTTTGTTTTTTGATGTTGCCGCTGCTGAGCAGCTTATCGCCGATATCCTTTTTAAAGCCGGCGCGCTCGGCCTCGGGCACGCGCAAGGCCATGCGGTTCATGGAATCTTGGATCATCTCGGCGATCTTGGCCGCATCCCAATAGCCTTCAGCCGCTTTGCGCTGCTCCGGGGTAATGGGCTTGGGTTTTTCCTTGGCCATTGCCGAAGGCTTGTCCTTGTCATTGGCCGGAGCGTCGGCGGCAAAAACCGCGCCAGCCAATATGAGAGCGCAGGAGAGCATCA
>JAHJRN010000005.1 GCA_018830865.1 Patescibacteria group bacterium
CGAGAATGTCATCGGTCAGGTCGAGGCGCGGTTTAAGACACGACGTGGCATCAAATCAGATACTTCGATGGAGCTGCTCGTGAACGAGCTGTTACTCCAAGTCTCACCTCAAGTTATCAACCAATAACCGAACAGTGCCCGAGGTCGTGTACCCTCGATGCCTATGCCCCTCTGGCCGATCGTCATCTCCCTCCTTGTCCTCGGCATCGCTGTGCTGATTTACTTGATGATTCCGGAAGTCACAGAAGGCGGAAACGGCATCATTTGGGCCGCGGCCGTATTCCTTATCGGGTATGGGGTCGTGGCGTTCGTGATGACCCGTTCCATGCCAGCATGGGGCACAGTCAGCACGTCCAGCGTCTCCCAAGACGGGTTGGTCGAGACCGAAATCCCCGACGTCATCGTCCACTGACCCCGGGCGTCTTCTTCCCGTCCCCCATCTCGAGTTCCTTCACGTAGCGTTCGAATTCCTTCCGGTACCTCTCCTCGATGCGCTTCCGCAGCTCCTTGGGCTGGATCGCATCGCCGTCCGCCTCCTTCTCCACGGCCTGCGAGGCGCGGAACCACGCCCACTCGTCCGTGAACGCGAACCAGGCGTATTCCCAAAGTTCCTCGTCGATGCGGTCGCTGACGACACCTTCTTCCTTGTCCGTGAGCGCGAGGAGGTCATCGACCCGTTCCATGAGCGGATGACGTGCCGGGGGCTCAAGCCCCTTCTCGTCGCGGACCAGGTCCTCGAGCATGATGCGCTGAGCGAGCGCGGCGTGGATTTCGAGCAGTTCGTCGCGCGTAAGTTGGAGCGAAAAGAATTCCATGTCCATAGGACGCGAAGATACGCCTTTGGGCTCGGTCCGTCAACGCGGACGTTCGCCCCCATTCTTGCTGCCGCACGTACCGGACCCTATACTTGCCTCGGCGTATGAAGCTCACCCTCATCCTCGGGCCCATGAAGAGCGGCAAATCCATGGACCTCATCAGCACGTTCGCCCCGTACGCCTATACCGACCGGCCGTTCGCGCTCTTCCAGCCGCTCCGCAACGTGCGCGACCAGCAGATCCATACGCGGAACGGCATCCAATGCGAATCGAAGAAGGTCACGAGCCTGAAGGAGGCGCTCGGCAAAGGCTACTTCGCCATCGGCGTGGACGAAGCGCACATGTTCCCGCCAGAGGAAGCCGATGTCGTCGCCCAGCTCCTCGCCGAAGGCGTGCGCGTCGTCGTCTGCGGCCTCGATACCGACCCGTGGGGCGAGCTGTTCCAAATCGTCAGGCGACTCCTCGAGCTCGGCCCCGATGAGGTCCGCTACAAACGCGCCGCCTGCGACGACTGCCGCAGCCTCAACGCCATCTACACGCAGGTCCTCCACCACGGAGAACCCGTCGGCCGCGACGTTCCTCCGTGCCTCCCCGATGACGGGACCTATTCCTATAAAGCTGTCTGCAGGACGTGTTTCGTGCGGAAATAGAGGCATATTGTCTTTCCCGCCCCGTCTCTGTCATTCCCGCGTAGGCGGGAATCCAGAAATTCGACAAACGTCCATATTCTGGGTCCCCGCATTCGCGAGGACGACAAATGTATTCAACTTTCAAACCCCTTAATATCCTCCACCAGCTCCGGAAAATCCGGAGTGTTGTAGTGTCCCCTGCCTTCGCCGATGCGAACGTGCGCATGCGGAAGCGCTTTTTGATATTTCTCCAGATCCGCGAACGGGACGACCTCATCGTCGCGGCTGTGATACAGGAACGTCTCCCCTCCCTGCTTCGAGAACTTTTCGAGACTCGCTGGCAAATCGAATCCGCCGGTCGCCTCGTCGCCGGACGGCCAATACGGCGCCGAGACGAGGGACGTCGCTTTGATCCGCTGCGGGACCGTCTCCTCGGCCAGATACTTCGCGAGGAAGACGCCACCGAGCGAATGTCCGACGAGCAGGACCCCGGGGTCCATCAACGGCAGAATCTTGCCGAAATACGTCTTCCACTCCGGATATTTCGCATCGCCCGCGTTCGGCATCCTCGGCTGGAAGACCTCGAAGTCCTCGCCGAGCGCCGCACCGAGCGACGACTTCCATCCGGTCTTGCGGAGATCGTCGAGCGTGACGGTCTGCGTCTCAAGATCCGCGAGATACTCCTCACGATCCCGAAAGGTGTTGCCGCCGTGGATGACCAGGACTTGGTGGTTCATGCGTCGAGGGTACATGAAGCGACGCCCTTGATGAAGGGGCGGGTTTCCGCTACGATACAGCGGCTCGAGGAGAGGTCGCATAGTGGTCTATTGCACTTGCTTGGAAAGCAAGCGTACCGCAAGGTACCGAGGGTTCGAATCCCTCCCTCTCCGCCATACGAAAACGACCGGATATTCCCGGTCGTTTTACGTCCAAAAGAATATGAATCTTATTGCAGCTGCTGGTCGATGATCTGCTTGAACGAGGCGAGCGGGATCGCGCCCTCCACGAGCTGACCGTTCACGAACGTGGCCGGCGTGCCCTGGACGCCCGCGAGCATCCCTTCGTTCAGGTCCTGCGAGACGCGCGTCGCCATCTCGTCGGAATCGAGACAGGACGTGAAGTCGTTGACGTTCAGGCCCAAGGTCTTGGCCGCAGCCTTCCACGCGTCCTCGGACATGGCCCCGTCGACATTCGCCGCGAAGATGGCGTCATGCATCTCCCAGAACTTCCCCTGCTTCCCCGCGCATTCCGCCGCCTCGGCGGCCTTCTGCGCTTCCGGATGGAAGGATAACGGGAAATGGCGGTAGACGAGACGGACGTCGTTCGAGTAGTCCTTCAGGATCTGTTCCAACGTGGTGTTGAGGCTCGCGCAGTACGGGCACTCGAAATCCGAATACGTGATCAGGGTCACCGACGCGTTCTTGGCGCCGCGGATGTGATCGACGTTCGCGTCGATGTCCTTCACGGGTTGCGAGGGCTGTTCGACGGTCGGGTCGGCTGCCGTCGGATTCGCGGTCGGATTCGCGGCGGCTACCTGACTGCCGGCGACGACCGGCGTCGCGCCGAAGGTCTTACCGGTCAGGAACATCCCGAGCACGAGCGCCAAACAAATGGTCGTGACGGTCGAGACGCCGACGAACAGACCGAGGAAAAACATGGCCTTGGGCCCGCCCTCGAACACGGAACCTGGCTTTGCGGAATGATCTTCAAGCATGGACATATGAATCGATAGGTGCTGAATGATGTCTGATTTAGGCTTATAGAGGATAACGAAAGCGCCTCGTGGTGTCGAGGCGCCTGTCAACCCTTTAATGCTGCTCCAATCGGGACGTAATTTCCTTATCCCACGTATCGCGATCCAAAGCGCCCACGACGCGGGTCTCGTTGAAGTAGAAGATGGGTGTCGCGTCGATGCCGATGTCGTCTCCTTCACGCAGGTCATCCATCACCAGGGATTGGTACTTCCGTTCGGTCAGGCACGAGGAAAACGCGACCGTGTCGAGGTCCAACGCTTGGGCGTACGAGACGAATCTCTCGGTCGGGTCCGCGAGGGACTCCCAATTCGGTTGATCCGCGAACAGGCGCTCGCTGTATTCCCAGAACTTCCCTTGCTCGGCCGCGCACCGTGCCGCATTCGAGGCGAGGAGCGAATTCGCGTGGATGGACTGCAGGGGAAAATCGTTCCAGACGAACCGCACGCGGTCGCCGTACGTCTCCATGGCATGGCGAAGGCCCACATCCGCAGAACGGCAGGCCGGGCACTGGAAATCGCTGAAGATGCGGACCGTCAACTTCGCGTCCGCCGGCCCATAGGTCGGAGCGTCCGTATCGACGAAGACCGGGTGAGACGGGTCGCTCGCGACCGAATCCGAAGCCACGGCCCACACCAGACCGACGACGATGAGGACGCCGAGGAGGATGGAGCCGAGGATGAAAGCTTTTTGGGTCTGTTCGATGGAGGCCATACGGATATTCTTTCCGCAAACTACCTTTATTTTCGGCCCATGTCAACCTGTCGACGAAACACCAGGAACGCGCCGAGCCCCATGAGCGGCAACGAGAGCCATTGCGTGGGCGTCAGCGGACCTAGACGTGCGTCCGTGACGCGAAACATATCGAGACCGAGGCGGCTGATGCCGTCGAGGACGAGGAACAGGCCGACCCATCCGCCCGGTGACCGCACGAGGCGCATCCGATCCGCGATGAGGAAGATGATTCCCATGACGAACCCGACGAGGGAGAGCTCGAGGCCGAGGTCGTGGCGGACGATGCCGTCCGGATAACGGACGCCGAGCGGGAACGACGTGATGCTCCCGGGATGGTCGTGGATGAGGAAGCACCCGATACGTCCGATACCAACCCCCCACGGAAGACCCCACGCCACGGCATCCGCGTACGCCGCGAGGTCGAGCTTTTTGATCTTCGTGAAGACCCAGACCGCGAGCACGCCGAACAGGATACCGCCCGCGATGGAGAACCCCGGCTTCGTCGGATCGATGGCGTCCCCTGGATGTTCAAGGTACCACCCGAAATCGTAGAACAGGACATGAAAAATCCGTGAGCCGACCATGGCGGAGATGAACGTCCAGAACGCGATGTCCCAGAGCATCTTCGGGTCGAGGCCTTTGGCCTTGGCACGACGCGCCGCGATGGTCGTTCCCGCGAGGAAGCCGAACGCCACGAGCGTCCCCCATGTGCGGATGCCAACGGGACCGAGCTGGACAAGGTGCGATTCGAACCACGGAATCATAGTGCGTGAACGTAGGGGCGCATGGTGATGCGCCCGATTAAAGAAGATTCAACGTCTTCAGCGCCCGTTCGAACTCATCAAGAGCTTTATGCGCCTGCCGGGGGCCAATCTGATAGGTCGCCTCATGCACGAGACGGTTGCGCAGCTTATGCGCCCACCACACGCGTTCGAGCTTGGGATACTTGAAGCAGGCGACACGGAGACGCTCGCCGAGCGTTGTGCCGGGCATGGTCATGGACTTGAGCGCCGAGTCGAGCAGGATGTCCGCCTCCATGATGGCGAGTTTCGCGCCCATCATCCCCTTCTGGCTGGTCTCGCGGATCTGTTTCCAGCGTGCCTGTACCTCTTCGCGTGTCATCCCGTACAGGTCTGGTCGTGCAAAAAGACGACGGATCTTGACGACGGAGACGATGACAAGCGTGACGGCGAGAAAACCTAAGAACACCCATATCATGATGGGGATATCCGGTCCGGTCGTGATGAGGGTCTCGTCCATAGGTCAGGTTCGTGACGATTCGAAGGCGCGTCCGACGGCCAGCAGATCCGCCTCGCGGAACCAAGAGCCCACGAGATGCATGCCGATGGGCAGACCGGCGCTTTTCCCGCACGGGAGCGAGAGCGCAGGGAGTCCCGCCACGTTGACGCCGACCGTGAAGATGTCCTCCAGATACATCGCGAGTGGATCAGAGAGCTTCTCTCCGAGGCGGAACGCCGTGGTAGGTGTCGTCGGCGTGACGAGGACATCCACATCGCGGAACGCCTGCTCATACGCGGCGCGGATGCGCGTCTGGACCTTCTTCGCCTTGAGGTAATACGCGTCATAATATCCGCGCGACAGGGCATACGTCCCGAGGAGGACGCGGCGTCGCGCTTCCGGGCCGAGATGGGCGGCGCGGGTCGCGGCGTACGTCTCGAACAGTGGGACACCTTCGTTGCGCAATCCGAACCGCATCCCGTCGAACCGCGCGAGGTTCGCGGACACTTCGCACGGCATGAGGAGGTAATAGACGGCGAGCGCCTCGTCCGCATACGGCAAATCCACGTCGACGACGGTCGCGCCGAGCTCCTTCAGCGCCTCGACGCCGGCCATCACGCTGTCACGGACTTCATCGGTCATCCCCTCGCCCCACGCCTGCCGAGGAAGACCGACGCGGACATCAGTCAGATCGTCGCGCCATGCGGGAACGAACGCCGGGGCATCCGTCGACGTCGTCTGGTCCTGCGGATCGACGCCGTGGATGGCCTCGAAGAGAAGCGCCGCATCCTCGACCGACGTGGTCATGGGTCCGATCTGATCGAGCGACGACGCCATGGCGACGAGACCGGAACGTGAGACACGGCCATATGTCGGTTTGAACCCGACGATGCCGCACAGCGCGGCCGGTTGGCGGATGGAGCCCCCCGTATCGCTTCCGAACGCCCCGAGGCACATGTGCGACGCGACCGCGGCCGCACTGCCGCCGGACGAACCGCCTGGGACGCGCTCCATGTCATGCGGATTCTTCGTGGGACCGTAGGCGGATTGCTCCGTGGACGACCCCATCGCGAATTCGTCCATATTCGTCTTGCCGAGGAAGACCGCTCCCGCATCACGAAGCTTCCGAACGACGGTCGCATCCGAAGCGGCGACATGCGTCGAGAGGATTTGGGACCCGGCCGTGCATCGTTTCCCCTGCACGAGCATGTTGTCCTTGATAGCGAGCGGGATGCCGTCGAGCGGCCCTTCCGCCGCGCCCTTCGCGCGTCTGCCGTCCGAACGGTTCGCGGCGTCGATAGCGTCTTGCTCGAACACGTCCAAAAACGCATGGATGGCGCCGTCCATCTCTTTGATGCAATCAAGGCATGCGGTCGTCAGATCGAGCGACGACACGTCTCCGCTCTCCAACAGGTCGCTCGCCTCGGTGATGGTCAGTTCGTTCAACGGCTTGGACATATCATCCTCGTTCCCCTTTCTTCTTGTCGAACACCGCGGGTACCGACAGGAGGTCACCTTTACGCGTGGGAAAATTCGACAGGATGGTTTCGCGCGTCACCTCGTCGCACATGGACGCCACGTCCTCACGCCATCCTTCGACGCGCGACGGCATGCAGAACGGCTCCACATCCTTGGTGTCCACATGCTGGAGCCTGTCGACATATCCGAGGACAGCCTCAAGGTCCTTCTCCATGCGGCCAAGCTCCTCCTCCGGCAGGTCGAGACGGGCAAGGTCCGCGAGCGTCTTCAGGTCTTCGCGCGTGAGCGGCATATGACGGGATAGTAGCGAAAAAGCCGCTTTTTAGCCAGTCATCGCGGCGGCCGTCGACATCGAAAGGCTGATATCACGCGGAGGGGTGCCCGATGCGTTTCAGGAACATCTTCTCGTCCAGAATCTCGACACCGAGTTTCTTGGCTTTGTCCGCCTTGGACCCCGGGTCCGCGCCGACCACGACATACGTCGTCTTCTTCGAGACCGTCTCGGACACGGTGCCGCCGAGCGCACGAACCTTCTCCTTCGCCTCCTCGCGCGACACCGCCTCCATGGTCCCGGTCAGCACCCACATCGTCCCGGTGAGCGGACCGGGCGCCTTCTTCTTCCTCGATTCGACGGTGAGCGCTTCAAGTAGACGATCGACGCGACCGGACTCGCGTTCGTCGCCGAAGTACTCGGCCATCGCATCCGCCACGATGTCCCCCACGCCTTCGACAGCCAGCAATTCCTCTTTTGATGCGCTCCGAAGCGATTCGAACGTCCCGAACGCGTCCGCGAGGTCGCGCGACGTCTCTTCGCCGATGTGCCGGATGCCGAGACCGTTGACGAACCGATCGAGCGGGACCGTGCGATGCACCTGGATCTCGTCCACAAGCTTCTTGGACGAGACCTCCGCGAAGCCCTCGAGACCGAGTAAATCGTCGGGCGTGAGCGAAAAAAGATCCGCGAGTTCATGAACCAACCCCTGCTGGAGCAGCTGTTCCGCGATCTTGTCGCCGATGCCACGAATGTCCAGCGCGGAACGCCCCGTGAAATGGAGCAGCTTCGCGAGCTCCTGCGCGAAGCATCGCCTATTCGTGCAGACGACCGCGACTTCCCCCTCCTTCCGACGGACCGACGAACCGCACATGGGACAGGTCGACGGCATGCGGAACGACTTTTCTTCGCCGGTCCGCAGTTTCGGCAGGACCTGTATGACCTTAGGGATGACGTCGCCCGCCTTCTCGACGATGACCGTGTCGCCGATCTTCAATCCAAGCCGCTTGATTTCATCTTCGTTATGGAGCGTCGCGTGCGTCACGGTGGTGCCCGCGAGGCGGACCGGATCCATGACCGCGACGGGCGTGAGCGTACCGGTCCTGCCGACCGAGACGACGATGTCGCGCACGACGGTCGTCCCCTGCTCGGCCGCGAACTTCCAGGCGACCGCGGCGCGTGGCGTCTTGCCGACGACACCAAGGGACCGGAACAGCACATCATCGTCCATGTTCACCACGATGCCGTCGATCTGATATGGGAGATCCTCACGTTTCTTCCCTACCTCGTCCATGAACGCCTCGACCACATCGAGATTCCGGCAGACGCGGTTCAGCGCGTTCGTCGGGATGCCGAGCAGGGCCATCATCGCGTGCGCCTGCTCATGCGTCGTCGTACCGAAATCACCGAGCAGCTGCCAACCGAGGAAGGATAGTTCGCGTTCCGCCGCGACGGCCGGATCGAGCTGGCGGATGGCGCCGGCAGCCGCATTCCGGGGATTCGCGAGGACCGCTTCGCCGCGCTTCTTCAGGATCCTGTTCAGCTCCTCGAGCCGCGTCCGCAACATGTAGCACTCGCCGCGCACCTCGATACGTCCTGCATGCGACGTCAGGGCCCGTCGAACCTTCCCCTCGTCGAGCTTCCCTCGATGTTTCTTCAAGAATCGTCCTATCTCGGCATCCGACGAGGTACGCAGGCGTAACGGAAGGGATTCGATGGTCCGCACGTTCATGGTCACATCCTCCCCTACGCGCCCGTCGCCACGCGTCGTGCCGCGGACGAGAGCGCCGTCTTCATAGATGACGGAGAGAGCGAGGCCATCCATCTTAATCTCGGCGAACAGCGACAAGTCGGCGTTTGGACGGACTTTCCTGACACGCCCCAACCACTCCTCCGCCTCATCGCGGCTGAATACGTCCTCGAGCGAGAGCATAGGCGTCTCGTGGGAGACTTTCTTGAACCCCTTTCCCACGGTCCCAGCCACGCGCTGTGTCGGCGAATCCGGGGTGATGAGGTCGGGATATTGGTGTTCCAGCCGATACAGCTCATGTTTCAACGCATCAAGAGCCGCCTCGCTGATCTCGAGACGGTCCAAGACGTGGTATTCGTAGCGGTACCGGTCGATCTCCGTGCGGAGCTTCTCGATGCGGACCGACGCTTCGGCTTTCGTCATGGAGTCATCTTAGGGGCACACGGGCGAGCCGGGCAAGCCCTTCAGGAGCTGACACTCCGAGAACACGACGTACGAATACAGGCCGGAAAGGACATCGAGCTTCGGCATGGTGACGACGATCTTCTGCGACGCCTTGCCGTACGTCCCTTCGGCGCCGAGCGTGATATCGCCAGGGAAGGTCTGCATGACTCCACCTCGGTAGACTTGGATGACCGCGCTGGTGACGTCGCCGTTCACGGCCCGCAGACGCAGACGATATGCCTTGGTGGGATCAAGGCCCGTGAGCGACATCGACGGCGCGAAGCCGATCTGGAGCGCGAAGGCATCATCATCAGGCCAGAGCACCGACGCGCCGGATTTCCATTGCGCGTATCCGAGCTCGAGCTGACCCGAACCGCTGAACGTGACGCGGATCTCGTCGATGCCGGCCGCGGCGCTCAAGTTGTCGGGATCGAAGAGGTCCAAGACCTCGAATGTCCGACTGGGAATGGAGGAGAACGCCTTCTGCGTCGTTTGTTCCAAGCCGGCCGTGGACTCCCATCGCGCGGCGTTGGGATAGGCCGAACCGAGCGCGGCGACATATGCGAGCGTCTGGCTCCGCTTGCGGATCTCGAACAGCTGCCGCTCGATGCCGGAGTCGGCCATGTAGTACGCCGAGACGCTTTCGTCCGTGTCCTTGGCGCGTTGGGACCCCTCGAGCACGACGGTCCCGATGCCGATGCCCGCGAGCAGGATCGTGAACGTCATGATGAGCGCGAGGGGGAGGATGGTTCCGGGTCGTTTCGTCATACTCATCGCAGGTAGACGCGTGATGAAACCGTGGACTGCGCGCTGAGAGACACGCGTTCCTTGGTCTTGTCCGCCAGGTAGGTCATCCCGATGACGAACGTCGCGTAGGGCTGGGTGTTATTGACGTATCCGGATCCGACAGGCACGAAAGGCGACGCGTTCGGCTTGACGTAGACGTCGAATCTCGACACATGCACGCGCTTGCCCGTGACCGGGACCCACGTCGTGCCACTGTCCGTGGAGAGCAGGAGACAGCGCATGAAGGCGGACGGGGGCGGCGTGTCGTTGCAGAGCGAGTCGTTCAAGCCGGATTGCTTGAAGATCATGAGGCCGCTGCCCGGTATCTCGAGCCGCAATTCCGATGAACGCGCGGCTGGCGTGGAGGTGTAGGAAATCGCGTGCGTCCGCGCCGCGCGGACGAGCATCTCCATGGTGAACCGCAGGTCCTGGTTCACGATAGCCTTGTTCGCGATCTTCCGATGCAATTGGTTGAACGACGCGAAGGTCTGGGCCATCACGACCACGGACATGGAAAACAGCGCGACGACGATAAGCATCTCCATGAGCGAAAAGCCCGGAAGACGTACGCTCCTCGCTTTTCGCCTTTCGCTATCCTGACGCTTACCGCCAATCGAAGATATCCTCATAGATGGCACGTTCGAACGTATTCGCCTTCCGCGTCCACGAGATACGGGATTCGACCCTGATTCCGATCTTCTGCTCGCCGACGGCGCACGATTGGCCGTCGTTCAGGTAACTCAACCCTCCGCCGACGAGCTCGCAGATGGGATGAAACGTCAGGAGTCGCCGAAACGGCGTCGCGGGCGCGGAGACGTCGACCTGCGTCAGGAATTCCGGGGACCCCCCGAAGGCGGACGTCCGCACGACCGTCAGCGCGTCGGTCATCGCATCCGGATCGAAATCGAAGGAGATGGTCGAGACGGTGATGCCTCCGTCCCATCGCGGCGTCGCCGTGTAGTCTGTCCCGTTCTTGAGGAACGTATCGAACGGAAGAGCCGCCAGCCAGTTGGAGTCGCGGAGCTGCTTGGCCTGTTCGATACCTTCGCGCGCGAGGTTCACGGCCACGATCTCGTCGGAATCCCGATCGGAAAGCGCGAGGTTCGAGAAGACGAGCGTCGCGGCCGCGAAGAGGCCCGTGCTGATGACCGCTGACGCGATCAGAAGCTCGACCAGGGTCTGGCCTTCAAGTCTCGTCCTGCGTCCCTGCGTCCTTCTCCCCATATCATTGGATGGAGACCCGCCCCGTGACAGCATTTACCTCTATGGTCTTGGTCTCGTTGGTCTTGAGATGCTTCAGCGTGATGTTCAACAACTTCGGCTCGGTCGGAGCGCATAATGGAAGTCCCGCATCACCGCACGCATTGATGCGCGTGACCCCGCTCTGCCGGTTGACCGTGATGATCGCCTCTCCCTCGGGCGACATGACGACCCCGGGCGTATCGACGACGCTCACCGTGACACGATTGGTGCTCCCTGCAGGATTCAGGCTTCTTTGGAGGAAGAGTTCCGTCCCGCCGCCCTCCACAATCGACCATCGGTAATCATCATTCAGGTCCGCGATGAGCTGATAGTTAGATGTACGATGGACCACCATACCGAACCGCGGCGGCGGCATCGGGACGCACGCATCGACGCAGACGTTCGTGGACGTCGAGGTGATGAACCACAAATCCGGCCCGCAGACGGTCTTGTTCCCGCTCGAGTTCGTGCATTGGGAGATGTTCCGCGCCGCGAGGGCACGTGCCTGGATATTCCGGATATCAGCCGAGAGCATCCGCGCGGCCGTATTGAGCTCTTCCTTGTAGCGCGTCGACGTCAGGCTGAAGAGCGTGGTCGTGGCGATGAGCGTCAAGATGACGATGCTCACCATCAGCTCGACCATCGTGAATCCCTCACGTCGCGAACGAGAACGCATAGGAAAGGTAGGGTTCGATGCGGTCGCCGAACCACATCGTGAGGAGCAGGCCCGTGGCGAGCGCGGGCCCGAACGGGACGCGCATCCCCCGCTTCACGACGCCGGTGAACAGGAGCGACAGGACAGCGACGCCGCCGACAACGTACGCGAGATAGACCGCGATGACGGACATCTGCCACGTGCCGAGGACAAGTCCCATCATGCCGCCCATCCAGATGTCACCGCTCCCGATCCATCGCCCCCTCGAGACGAGCCACTGGATGCCGAAGAATGCGACCGGGACGGCGACGGCGAGGATGATGGAGATGAGCGTCGGCTGGATGGTCGCGGACACGAATGCGAAGGTGAGATGGACAACGAGGCCCAGTACACCCAGCACGCCCATGAGCTCGAGCGGAAGCTCCTTCCAACGCAGGTCCATGACCACGATGACGACGAGGCCCAACGCGATAAGCGTCTCGAACAGGAACATACCGACGCCTCCCTCGAGCGGCGGATGTCGGAAGGCCGTCACAGTCGTGAGGATGGCCATCGCTCCTTCGACCAGCGGGTATTGGATGTGGATAGGTTTTCGGCAATCCGTGCATCGTCCGCGCAGGAGGAGCCACGAGACGATGGGGACGAGATGCTTCGGATGAAGGACCTTCTTGCACGAAGGACAACGCGATCGCCCCATGAGCGAGCTCATGTCATGCAGGCGGATGGCGACGACGTTCGCGAAGGACCCCAGACAGGCCCCGAGGATGAAGGCGAATACGAGGGTCACGATCAGGATCGTCATTTCTCCACGTCCTCTTGGTCGACGCCGGACGCGTGCGCGTAGTAGGTTCCGGGCGGTCCGTAGGCGGTCTCACGCTCGGTCGTGAACATGAGGGAATATCCGGATGCGGTCCCCTTGTACCGATAATACTCCCCGGCTTTGGGGCCGATGGGGGCCTTCGGCAGGATGACGTTGCCGCCGCCGTCCGCACCGACGAATCCCTCGGTCGTGAGGCCGATGGCCTGACCTCCCGGGACACCGAGATCGATGCCGTCGCTGACCGGATAACGCGCCATCTGGAGCCAATACTGGCTCAAGCTACTCCGGAGGACGCTGACATCGGACACGCGCTTCGCGTCGCGGCTGTCGGCTCGTGAAATGCCGAGGGCGTAGATGGCCACGGCCGCGAGAACGCCGACGATGGCGAGCACGATCAACAGCTCGAGGATGGAAAATCCCTTCAGGCGACGGAGAGACATATACTGGGAGTATAGCAGAAAAACCGTCTGGAGATATAGATAATTCGCTTCCTGAGCAAGTTCGAAACGTCTCCGCCACAGGCGGATGCGCCTTTGGCGCAGAAAATCCCCCCTCCACTGTCATTCAGAGGACATATCCTGAAAGGATGAAGAATCTGGTTGCTCGAGCTGTCGGAAAACCAGATCCTTCGCCGAGCCTCAGGATGACAGAGAAGGAGACGCCTCAGGATGACAGGGTATGATAATCTCGTTTTCCTCTGTCAATTCACGAGCCCGGTCTGGTTCGCGATATGTGCGGTTCCGGGGTTCAGCCCCTGGACCGTCGCGCTCTGTGTGGTGAATCCGATGTTGAAGGCGGTGATACTGCCTCCGGCGTAGAACGTGTAATCGCACTTCTCGCCCGCGCCGGGTGGATTGGATGCACAGGCCGCCGTATTGACCGGATCCTTCACGTTGCCGATGTTGATATACGTAGTGTCAGGGGTCACGGGAGCCGTACAGGAAACAGCAAGGACACAATCGCTGATTTTGTCCCCTGAGCAGTCTCCGCCCGCCTTCTTGCATATCACCTTCCCGTCTTGGGCTGCGGCGGCGAGCGCCGAAATGATGGCTCGGACGTCCGCGACGCGTTTGGCGTCATTCGCCTTCTGGCGTGCGCTACCGAACGAAGCGACGGCGAGCGTGGCGATCAAACCGATGATGGCGATGACGACCAACAGTTCGATGAGCGTGAAGCCTTTTCGTTTCATAACGTCAGTATAATATCACCCCTTCGCGATTAGGTGAACCATCGACGACAGCATCATCCTCTACCAAAAAACGGCCCGAAGGCCGTTTTTTTCGTCGTCATTAGTTGACGATGCCGTTCTGGTTAGCTGTGTGCGCGCCGGCCGTGATGCCCGGTCCTGCTGCCTTCGTCCAGAAGGTGACGATGAAATTATCAATGCCTGTCGCTGTCGTGAAGGCATAGTCGCACGCGGCGCTGGGAGTTCCCGCGCAGGCCGTCGTCCCGAGGGGATCCTTCACGTTGCCGAGGTTGATGTAGGTCTGCGTGACGTCCGCGCCAGCGCATGTACCCGTCTTGAGCGTAAATGACTTCACGGCGGCACCGGCCGTACCGCAGAGGACGGCTCCGTCCTGCGAGGCGGCGGCGAGGGCCGACACGACGGCACGGACGTCCGCGACGCGCTTGGCATCGTTTGCCTTATCGCGGGCGCTGCCGAACGCGACGACGGCGAGGGTGGCGAGCAGGCCGATGATGGCGATCACCACCAGGAGCTCGATGAGCGTAAACCCTTTCTTGTGGGTCATAGGAAAAGAGATTTCCTCCGCAGGGCGGAGAACCTAAAGATTAATATATGTCCACAGGATAGCACATGGTCGTGGAGCATGGAACGTATGGTGTCGAAGCGGTCAAGAACCGCTATCCCGCCTCGACCCGAGGGCGGATTGCCATCCGCCCCTACGATGGGCGGTGTAGGGGCGCATGGTGATGCGCCTCCCCCCGCCTATATCGCCGACGACATGCTGTAGAGCGGCAAGAGGATGGCCGAGACCATGACGCCGACGCCGAGGCCGAGCACGATCATGATGGCCGGTTCGATGAGGGACACCATGTTCGCGACCATATTGTCGATCTCGCGGGCGTAGAACGAGGACAGGCGCTGAAGCACCTCCTGCTGTTTACCGGTCTCCTCCCCCACCGAGAGCATCTGCGTCATCATGGCCGGCACGAACTTGCGCCGTTGCATGGCCGTCACGATGGAATTGCCGTCGTTCACCTCGCGGATGGTCTCGTAGACGAGCTGTTTCCACGCCGCGTTTCCCATGACGCCGGAGACGATCTCAAGCGCCGTGACCGTATCGACGCCGCCGTGGCTCAAGGTGGACATCGACCGAGAGAATCGGACCACGTAGATGCGCTGGAACAGGGCGCCGAAGATGGGGAACTTCATCTTGAGCTGGTCCCAGAGGAAGCGGCCGCCGGGTGTCCTGACCCATGCGCGGAACGCGAAGATGCTGCCGATGACGGCGATGATGATGAGATACCAGTAGTTCGCGAAGATATCGGAGACGAAGATGAGGGTCTTGGTGGTCCACGGCAACTCGATGTTCGCCTCCTCGAGAATCGCCGTGAGCTTGGGGACGACGAACGCCATCATAATGAATCCCACCACGAACAGGCCGGTCACGATGAACGCCGGGTAAATCATGGCGCCCCGGATCTTGGCGTTGAGATCGTAGTCCTTCTCCATCTGATCCGCGAGGTATTCGAGCACCTCGGTGAGCTGACCGGACGTCTCGCCGGACCGGATCATGTTGATGAAGAAGTCGCCGAACACCTCGCCGTGCTTCTCGAGCGCGTCGGAAAAACGCGCGCCGCCCTCGACCTCGTTCGCGACGTCCGCGAGCAGGGATGTCATGCGGGGGTTCTCCGCCTGCCGCGCGATGTTGCGGATGGCGTCCACGATAGGCACGGACGCGGAGACCATGACGGAAAGCGTCCGCGATGCCACGACGATATCCTTGGGCTTGATGCGGTTCAGGAACGAGAGCGCGGTCTGCGACACGTCCAATTCCCCCACGCGGCGCTCCTCGAACAGGAGAATCTCATATCCCCGTTCGTTCAACGCCTGCACGGCGGCTTCGCGACTCTCGGCATCCACGATGCCGGCCTGCAGGGAGCCGTCCGGCGCGCGGACGCGATACTTGAACATCGACATGCTTATCCCAAGATGTCCTTGATTTTCGTCACGGTCTCATCCGGAAGCGCGTGCGCCTTGATGACGTAGCCGACGGCGCCTGCGGCCATGCACCGCTCGACATCCTCGCGCTGGCCGAGATTCGTGAGGATGACCACCGGAATGGGGTGCGTCGCGCCGTCGATCTTCAGGCGTTCGAGAACCTCGAAGCCGTCGACTTTCGGGAGCACAAGGTCGAGCAGGATAAGCGCGGGCAGGTCCTTGGCCGCGAGCTTCAGCCCGTCCTCCCCGTTCGTCGCGAGTGAGACGTCATACCCGGCGAGCTCGAGCTTGCGCGCGTAGATACCCGCGAGGAACGCGTCGTCTTCGATGAGCAGGATGCGTTGCTTGTCCATAATCGTTCATCAGTCCTGTTCGGACGTCTCCTGCGTGATACGGAGGATCTCTTCGACGCTCGTCAGCCCTTCCAGCGCCTTCAGGACGATGTCCTGACGCAGGCTCAACATCTCCTGACATGCTGCCTCGACTTCGACTTCCTTCATGGGGAATCCTTTCTCCACGAGCCGCTTCGCCGTATTCGTGAACTGGAACAGCTCGGCCACGGCCGTCCGCCCCGCATACCCCTTGTCCCCGCATCGAGCGCATCCTTTGCCGTGGAAAAATACGTACGGACCCTCGGGCTTGATATCCTTCTTGAAGTATTTGCGCGGGATGGTCTGGATCTCCTTCACGAGCATCTCGAGCGTCTCGGGCTGGATCTCCTGCGGCTGCTTGCAGTGCGGGCAGATCTTGCGTGCGAGGCGCTGCGAAATACCGAGGTTCAGCGTCGCAGCGAGCAGAAACGGTTCGACGCCGATGTCGATAAGGCGCGGCACGAGGCCGAATACGTTGTTCGTGTGGAGCGTCGAGAAGATGAGGTGTCCGGTGAGCGAGGCATGGATGCCGAGCTCGGCCGTCTCACGGTCACGGATCTCGCCGACCATGATGACGTTCGGGTCCTGGCGCAGGAGCGAGCGGAGACCGGCAGCGAACGTATACCCCACCTCGGGTTTGATCTGCGACTGGTTGACGCCGTTGATGTAGTACTCGACCGGATCCTCGAGCGTCGAGATGTTCACGCCCTCGCTGTTGAGGAGGTTCAGCCCGGCGAACAGCGTCGTGGATTTGCCGGAACCGGTCGGCCCGGTGATGAGGAACATGCCGAACGGTTTCTTGATTTCTTCCTTGATGATCTCGATGTACTCCGTGCGGTAGCCGAGCTGCTCGAACGTCGGCGCGCCGACCGAGGTGTCGAGGATACGCATCACGACCTTCTCGTTGTCCACGACCGGCAGGGTCGAGATACGGAAGTCGATCTTCTTGCCGCCGATCTCCTCGGTGATGCGGCCGTCCTGCGGGATGCGCGTCTCGTCCAGCTTGAGGTTCGCGAGGACCTTGACGCGCGAGACGAGCGCCGGATGTACGTAGATCGGCAGCGTGAGCGACGTCCGGAGCACGCCGTCGATGCGGTATCGCACGCGCGATTCCTGACCGATCGGCTCGATGTGGATATCCGATGCGCCCCCCTCCACGGCCTGCCGCATGATGACCGAAATCATGCGCGAAACCGGCGCGCCTTTGATGACTTTCTCCAGCTCGTTCAATTCCGAGGCTTCCTCCTTACGCCTCGCGAACTTGCCCTTCGCGGCGACGAGCGCGGTCTCCACCTCGGATTCGCCGACGCCGGCCTTCCTCAACAGCTCGTCCATCTGCTTGGGCGGCACCACAGCCGTCTGCAGCTTCCATCCTTTCTCGTTCGTCACGAACTGCAGGGCCTCGGACGCGCGCAGGTTCGTCGGATCCTGCATCGCGATCTGGATCGTCGTACCGTCGAACCCGAACGGGACGGCCTGATACGACTCGATGATCGCGTGCGGCAGGAGTCCGATGACCTCGGCCGATACGTCGACGCCCGTCAGGTCCACGAACGGTAGACCGAGCACCTCGGCGCAAACCTTGGCGAAATCGACGTCCGAGACATGCCGTGCGCCGACCACCGCCTGCTGGAGCGTTTTCCCGCGCGTCATCAGCATGCGGATATTCTCCATCGCTTTCTGGTCGATGAGGCCTTTGGAGAGGAGGAGCGCGAGTGTCTGTTCATCCATACGGTTACGGCGTCGGAAGCGGTGACGGAAGCGACGTCGGCGTTTCCTCGACGGTCTCTTCCATCGGAACAACGGCGGTCTCTTCGGTCATGGGGGGCGTCTCGATGGGCGGCACGTCCACGTCGATCGGCAAAGGCTCCTCTGTCGGTTCAGGGACAGGCTCGGTCGTGATGGCCTGAGCCGCCGTCGAGGTCGAAGCGATCGGAATCGGCGCGAAGGGATTGATGCGTCCGAGCTGACCGACCGTCACGGTCCCCGGCCCCAGCGGACGGAGCGACTGAAAAATCGGATTGTTCGAGACATCCGCCGACGCATCGAACGCGACCTTGGCTTTTCCGAACAGCATCGGCGCGACCGTCACCGGCTCCAACAGCATGGAGCCGACGTACAGCGCGCCTCCTGCGGTCGCAAAGACCAGGAAGACCAGGAGCATGCGCGCGACGATGGAACGTTTGATGATCATAGGCGTTGTTCCGGCGTCGAAGCGACGGCGCGTGGCGGGACGTAGACGTAGGTCTTCAACACGATGGCATAGGCGGATTCCGCTCCCTGGGTCGAGACGTTGATGCCTGTGATGTCGATGATACGGAGGCTCGTCTCGATATGACGCAAAAATCGCTTGATCTGGCCGTAGTTCGGCGCGCTGACCGACAGGTTGATGGCGACCTCCGCGGTCGTGGACGTCGGTCGGGCCTGCCGCGAGGACGCCGGTTCTTCCGCGAAGGAGATGTTGGAGATCTTGACGCCGTCGCGGGTCGCCGTATCGCCGAACAGCACGAGAAGCTCCGGTACGCCGGTCTCGCGCGGCAACGCGCGGTCGACCTGGCCCAACACCGCGGCCGGGATACTCTGCGCCGCCGAGACGGAGCGTTCCAGGCTGTCGAGATGCGCTCGGCTGTCATCAAGCGACTGGAGCTGTGTCGTGACCTCTGCATTGGTGCCTTTCACGACATCGAGCTTCGGTTTCAGCACGAGCGCCGTCACGGCGAGGAACGCGAGGATGATGAGGAAAAAAATCGACCCGTAATATTCGCCCAGGATCTTGGAGGGCCGCTTCGGTGCCGGCGGGGTCATCGGTTTCTTCTCCATATCAGAAAGCGTTCGCCGCGACGCTGGCGGCCTTCTGCAGATCCGGCGCAAGCGTCATGTTGATCTGGAATCCGACGGTCTTCAGCACGCCCGTCGTCTCGTCGTACATCGCCTGATACCCCATCGCCGACACGTCTTTCGCGATGCCGGAATCGCGCAGGGCGACGACCTGCTGTGCCGCGGACTCGAACGATGCGGCCGTCGCGGCCAGCGTGACGCGACCGTCCGGCGTCAGCGTGAACGAGCTGTAGGAGACGTCCGGCACCGTCCACTGCTCCAGCGCGTAGAAGACCTTCGTCGGATTCATGTGCGTACCGAGGAGGACGCTGACGGCCTTGAGACGCGGCTCGAGGTCCTTGTACTGCGTCCACATCTCCTGCTTCTCCTTGGCTCGCGCATCCACGTCCGCGATCTGCGCCTTCACGTCCGCGAGGTTCGCGGTCGCGCGATCCCCCTGCCACCACAGCACGCCGTACCCCCCGCCGAGGAGCATCAGGAAGACGATGCTCGTCAGGACAAGCGTAAACCGACGACGTGGGATATCGACCTGCAACCGCAGCTCCTCGTCCTCGAGGAAACTCACACGGACCGGTTTGCGGACGCGTTTGATGACGCGGACACGGCGCGAAGCAGACGCATCAGGGATGATCCGCGCCTTCACCTTTCCGTCTTCCGGCTTCGCTCCGGGCTGCGCACTTTCCCCTTTCCGCCCCCCGGTCGGCGGCTTGAAGAACTGCGGTGGGAGTTTTGGCGGTGGCTCCAGATCCGGCGGATGGAAGAGCTTGTTGCGAGCGTTCTCGATGAAGGCCTGCGTCTGGAAGATGAGCCGCGTCACGAACGGTTCCCCGGCCAGCACCTGCGAGAGATCCCCCTCGTCCACCTCGATCACCTCGATGCTCTCCTCGTCGCTCGCCGGGACGTGCATCTCCAAACCACCCGCGGCCATCGGTGCGGGTTTCTCCTTCTTCCGTTCCTCTTCTTTCCGTCGGACGTCCTCGGGGAGAAGAGAGATGTCAGGGCTCATTCGATATCCCTCATGGCGCAGCCGACCGACACGGTGAACCGTGGTCCAATCTCATCCAATACGGGGCGCAAGTCCTGAGGATAGACTACGCGCGCCCACGGATCCCCGAGGTAGGCGTTGACGTTCATGAGCGAGGTAAGGAATTCGGGCAACCGCGGCAGGAGGGCCGATCCGCCGGTCAGGATGATCTTGTCGATACGTTTCTGCTGGCCGTTCTCGGACTGCCCTTGGTACAGGTTGAAGGAATAGCGGACCTCATCGACGATGGGCCGCAACAACGTGTTGAGGATGGGCGTAATGTCGCCTGTCGGCGCGAACTGCTGCATCGAACGGATGTCGCGTTTCATGGCGTCCGCCTGCTCGTACGGAATGCCGAGCGTCTTGGAGATGGTCTGCGAAATTGCGACGCCGCCGGTCGCGATGGAGCGGTTCAGGAACGGGACGCCGCGGTCCACGACCGCGATGTTCGTACGCTTGGCGCCAATGTCGATGATCATGATGCTCGAACGGTCCTTCCCCACGAGCGACCGAATCTCGGCGAACGCCTCGGTCTCGAGCGAAAGCAACTCGAGTCCTGCCCTCTTGAACACGTCCATCGTGCGGGTCACGAGGGTCTTCGGTGCGCCGGTGATGAGCACGCGGGACACCTTCTTCCCACCGCCCGCATCCGCCTGATCGATGGTCTTGGAATCGAGGGTGATCTCCTCGAGCGGGACCGGGATAAGCTTCCTCGCCTGCGTCTCGACCGCCTCCTTGATCTCTTTCTCGCTGGAGGCCGGCACGCTAATGATGGAGGAAAACACGGCCGAGCTCGGCAAGGCCGAAATCGCCTGCTTCGTGGTGACCTTCGCCTTCGCGAGCATCTTCTTCAGTAACGCGACCATCGTATCCGCATCCTCCATAGGTTGCGTATCCGAAGAAATATTCGGGAAATCCGTATATGCGTACGTCACGAGACGTGCACGGCCCTTCTCGTTGAGCAGTTCGACGATCTTCACGCCGGACATGCCGAAATCCACGCCGAGATAGCTTTGTTTGGAGGGTTTGCTGGAAAAGAGTCCCATAGGATCAGAAGGCGTCTTTCGTGGTCGGGAGCGATTTGCCTACATCCTGCATGCCCGGCGGCGGATTGGCGACCGCGCGGCCGTCGAAGGACACCGTCTCGGCGGCATTCGCGACCGTCCCACCCGTGCGCTGGAAATTGACGAGCCTCGACGCGAACAAGCCGAACACCTCGAGCGGATTCGGGGAATCACCCGTGGTGATGGAAATTTCGGCGAAATACGCCCCGACCATCTTGGTCACGACCGGATCGATGGTGATGTTGCCGCCGACGCCTGTCGTTGGATTCCGCGTCACGATGACACCGAAGGACGCGAGGTTCCGGAGGTAGGCATCGATGGTCGACGCCTCGTACGATAGGTTTTCCGTGATGCGAAGGTCTGCCCCATCCACGAACAGGAGACCGTTGCCGCGACCTGCGGTGCCGATGCCGTTCCGGAAGATCTTCGCAGGCAACGTCAGCGTCCCACCACCCGTATAGTGATAGATGCGGCCGTCGAGCGATGTGGGCAGGCCTGCGCCGTTCGCGATGGGGACGACCTGGCCGTAGCGGCCGTTCCGGATGCCGACGATGTCGATGGAGCCGAGCGACCCCTGATAATCGCTCGAACCCTTCGGTAAGCTCAACTCCTCGGACGTACCGCTGCAGCCGATCTGGCTCGCGAATCCCGTGACCGACCCGTCCGTGACCGAGAGACAATACGTCGCATTATACTGCTCGGCCGGCGCCGCGATGGCGTCGATACCCTTCTGGGCGTACACATTGCCGAACTTCGTCTTCAACCACGACACCGTGCACATGCTTGCGATGCCTTGGCAATTCGTATCGTCGCAATCCGTCGCTGAATCGAAGTCATCATCGATCGCGTTGGAACAGCACGCGTCGGTGTTCCCGGCCGTGCAGAGCGTCTCGTCGATGGGCGGGATGTAACAGGAGGCGAGCGGCTGGCATTCCGTGTCCAGACAATCGGCCGCGCCATCGATATCGTCGTCGAACCCGTTCGAGCACAGCGGATCCGTGTTCTCCGTCGGGATAACGAGGTATGCCTGCGAAAAATCGATGTAACCAAACCCCGACAGGTCGCTATTGCCGTTCCATGCGAAGGACGTGCCGTTGTCCGGCGATCCGACGCCGGTCGGATCCTGAAACTGGGCGGTCGAGAGGTCGAGTGGAACGTGATACGGGTACGCGCCGCAGACCGTCGGGTTGAGGTCCTCACAGTTCAACGAAATCCACCCAAGGGCAGCTTCGTTGCAGACCTTCGCCCACCCATGCGCTTTCCGGATGGTCGAACCGAAGATGGACGGAGCCGGATCGATCTTCGCTGTCATGGAATTATACAAGGGGACCGACGGTGGGACCGTACCCGAGCACGACGGCACTGAGCACGAACTGCCGAAACAGACCCACCCCGCATTCTCGGACCACCCGAACCCGTTCATGACGCCTGTCGTCATATCGACGTTCACGCCATACGTCCCGCCGCCCGAACCTGCGTTGAGATTATTCAAGGAAATCCAGCCGACGGGATCGGCCCACGCCCAGCCCATGACGTTCTCGCTGCCTGCCGCCGCAGCGTCATCCGCAGACGGAACCGTAAAAATGGACGCGCCGATGCCGATGCCGATTCCCACGAGCGCGACGAACGCTACGGTCAGCTCATGCCAGTGCCAGAAATGACGCGGGGACTTCGAAAGGCGCCGTCGTGTAAACGGCGAAATGCCGAAGGTTCGTATTCGCCTCGTCATCTGAAGAGATTATACCATAATGCAACAACAAAACCCTCTTCCTTAAAGGGTTATGCACACCTTCCTATTTTTGCCCTTTATCCATCGCGACGTTCGACAGCTCATCGGCGCGCGTGTTCATCTCACGACGCACATGCCGAAACCGCACGCGGCCGATGCGTGTGCAGAGGTTCCTCATCTCGAGGAACCGTTGCGCGAGGTCCGGATTCTTGACGCGATATTCCCCGTTCGCCTGCTTCACGACCAACTCACTGTCCGTCACGACCTCCACGTCGGAGGACTTGAGGGCGACCGCGCGTGTGAGCCCCTTGATGACCGCATGATATTCCGCCTGATTATTCGTGGTCTCGCCGAGATAGTCCGCATGTTCCTCGAGCGTCTCCCCCGTCTCCGCATCGCGGATGACAACGCCGATACCGGCAGGTCCCGGATTGCCTCGCGCTCCGCCGTCGGTGTTGATGATGAGTTTCATGCTGTCGTTCATATATATACAGTTATCGCGTCCCGAGGTCATCCGAGGGATCTTCCAGATTTCCGCAGCTCATCCGACATGCCGCTACGGCTTACTTGAAGATCTTTCGACTCCGCAAAGCTACGCTCAGGACGCGAATTTCTTGAACACGGAAACGGATGATCCCGCCTCCCGCACGTCCACCAACGAGCACTGGATCTCCGTCCGTCCGTTCCACGTGTTGACGCCGACATCATACACGACGTCCACCCGTTTGCCGACCGCGAGGTCCGCGAGACGCGAGCCCATCTTGAAACCGATGAATTTCTGGCGGGCGCCGTCCGGGGAACGGAGCACGCATCGGACGTGGTTGCCGGATTGGCCGACGAGCGCGGCTTCCTCGACCTCGGCGCCGTGCGTCGCGAAATGCGGCTTCGGGTTGCCGATGCCGAAGGGTTCGAACGCCTGGAGCGTCTCGATGAGTTTCCAATCGATGTCCTCGAGCGAGAGGACCGCTTCCACGTCGAGGAGAGGGATGACGTCCTCGTCCGTCAGGTGCGCATCCGCATCCGCGAGGAACCGTTCCGCGAACGTCGAGATGTCGCCTTCGGCATCGAGCGAGAATCCGCAGGCTTGGACATGCCCGCCGGACCGCGTCAGGATCCCCTCGCCGGCCCGCCGCACGCTCTCGGTGATGTCGAACGACGCGGTCGACCGTCCGGAACCGATCCAGGCGCCCGCGTTCTTCCCGATGGCGAGACACGGCTTCCCGGTCCGATCCATGAGCTTCCCGGCCACGAGCCCGACGAGCGACGGCGGCCACTCCGGATGCCACACGACCACGGCCCGATGCCTCTCGACGTCCGACAGCATCCCCTCGGCCTCCCGCATCATCCGTTCAGTCGCCTGCTGACGCGCCCGATTCAGCGCCTCGAGCTCGGAGGCGAGCCCGACCGCCTCGTCCGCCGTTTCCGCCAGCATGAGCCGCAACGCCAAGCTTGCATGATCCATGCGTCCGGCCGCGTTGATGCGCGGACCAAGTACGTATCCGACCGTCTCGGTATCGAGCGCCCCGAACGACCGTCCCGCGGCCAACACGAGACGCTTGAGGCCCTCGCGTCGGGTCTTGTTCAGGACGATGAGGCCGTACTTCAGGAGCACGCGATTCTCGCCGAGGACCCGCACCATGTCCGTGACCGTGGCGATGGACACGAGATCGAGCAGCCACTTCTCCCAACCCTCCGGCACGGCGATACCTTGCTCGCGAGCGACGGTGACGAGCGCTGCCGCGAATTTCCACGCGACACCGACCGCGGCGAGCTCTCCGAACGGATACGTCTCCCCGGGCAAGCGCGGATGGACGAGGATGGCGTCCGGCAACGTCTCCCCGAACGCATGGTGATCGAGGACGACGACGTCCATGCCGTGCGACCGCGCGAGGGCGATCTCCTCGACGCTCGCGATGCCGCAATCCACGGTGATGAGCAACGTGACGCCGTGTTCCTTGAGCTGATGCACGTTCTCATGATGCAGGCCGTACCCCTCGTCGTTGCGGTGCGGGATGTACCACTCCACGAGCTCCGGGTCCTTGCCCGACCGCGTCGCCACCTCACGCAACGCCCCGAGGACGACCGCGGTGCCGGTCACGCCGTCCGCGTCGTAGTCGCCGTGCACCGCGATGCGTTCGCCGATGGCGACGGCCTCGAGGACGCGGCTGACGGCCTCGCGCATCCGCGAGAACAAAAACGGGTCGTGCGTCCCCGTCTCCCATGCCGGATTCAGGAACGCCTCGGCCTCGAGTGGATCCGTGATGCCGCGGTTCGCGAACAGGCGCGTCGCGACGGGGTGGAGGTTCGGAAAATGCTCCGACGACATCGCCGACGCGGGTTCTGCGACCTTCCACCGTTTCTGCATCGGGGCATCCTAGCAGACCGGTCGCCCTCTACCAATTCGCGAACGGCAAGGCCATCGTCGCGATCATCGAAACCGCAATAAGGATGACGAGTGCCTTCCAAATCTTTTTTCTGGTCTTGGTGGTCATGAGCGTCGTAAGACTTTCAGAAAAGCCTCCTGCGGGATGGGCACCGCACCTTTGCCGTGCGCGAGCATCCTCGCCTTCCCCTTCTTCTGCTTCTGGAGGAGCTTAGACTTCCGAGTATAGTCGCCGCCCGACATCTTCGCCAGCACGTCCTTGCGGTACGCGGAAAGCCGTTCGGCCGCGATGACCTTTGAGCCGATGGACGCCTGGATCTTCACGACGAACTGTTGCTTGGGCAAGGACTCCTTCAGCGCCTCGACGATCTCCTTGCCGCGCCGATACGCCTCGCGCTCGTGGATGAGCATCGCGAAGGCGTGCACCGGTTCCTCGGCGATGAGTATATCCAGCCGGACGATGGGCGCGGCGCGATAGCCGATGAACTCGTAGTTGAGCGACGCATAGCCGGCCGTCACGCTCTTGAGCGCGTCGTGGAAATCCACGATGACGGACGATAGCGGCATATCATAATGGAGGACGGCGCGCGTCGGGTCGAAGTATTCGGTGGTCTTGAACTCGCCGCGGCGATCCTGACAGAGCTGCATCACGTTGCCCATGTACTCCGTCGGGCAGACGATGTCCGTGGCGACCCATGGCTCGCGCGTCTCGCGCAGGTGCGAGGGATCCGGGTACGCGAGCGGCGACTTGATGGTGCTTTCCTCCCCATCCGTCCGCGTGATCTCGTACGCCACCGACGGCGTCGTCACCACCACGTCCATCCCATGCTCGCGCTGAAGCCGCTCCTGCACGATCTCGAGGTGCAGCATGCCGAGCAAGCCGCAACGGAATCCGAACCCCAACGCCGCCGAATGCTCCGGCTCGCTCGCGAGCGCCGCATCCGAAAGCTGCAGCTTCATGATGGCATCGCGCAGGCGTTCGTACTCGTTGCCCTCGCGCGGGAAGACGCCGGCGTACACCATCGGACGCACCTCGCGGTATCCCGGCAGGGACGTCGTCGCGTCCGCCATGCCCGCCTGCACGACCGTGTCGCCGACGCGGACCGCCGTGATGTCCTTCAGCCCAGTCACCACGTACCCGATCTCGCCCGCGCCCATCTCCTTGGCCGCGACCGGAATGGGTTTCATGTAGCCGACCTCCAGCGCCTCGCCATCGGCCGCAGTCGCACGGAATCGGATGCGGTCCCCTTTCGCGATGCCGCCGTCCACCACGCGAATATACGCGACTACACCCTTGTACTCGTCGTACTTGGAATCGAAGATGAGCGCCCGAAGCGTCTTGGACGCGTCCCCGCGCGGCGCAGGCACGTCCTTTACGATGCGTTCGAGGATAACCGGCACGCCCTGCCCGGTCTTGCCCGACGCGACGATGATGTCCTCACGCCGGCATCCGAGGAGCTTCACGATCTCGTCCGCGCGACGGTCCACCTCTGCGTTCGGCAAATCCGCCTTGTTCAGCACAGGGATGACGGCGAGATCCTGCTCGATGGCGAGGTGCAGGTTCGCGATGGTCTGTGCCTGCACGCCTTGCGTCGCGTCCACGAGGAGGAGTGCGCCCTCCACGGCCGCGAGCGACCGCGACACCTCGTAGTTGAAGTCCACGTGTCCGGGCGTGTCGATGAGGTTCAGTTGGTATTCGACGCCGTTCGACGTGTACCCCATCCGCGCGGGTTGCAGCTTGATGGTGATGCCGCGCTCGCGCTCGAGGTCCATCGTGTCCAAGACCTGCTCCCGCATCTTCCGCGCCTCGATCGTCCCCGTCACCTCCAAAAGCCTATCGGACAGGGTCGATTTCCCGTGATCGATATGCGCGATGATGCAGAAATTCCTGATGCGGGACTGCTCCATGTGAAGCGGATTCTGCCTGAAAAACGACGAAATAGCAACCTGAAACTGATTCTGATGGCGTTTGGCCATTCGCCCGCATCTTCCGTAGCGGCGCATGGTAATGCGCCTTCCCCTTCGACATCGGACGACGGAGGCGCATTACCATGCGCCGCTACACCTGAAAGGACGACGGATGGCAATCAGTCCGTCTTCCTACTTCACTGTCTGTCCTAGGAGGTCGATGCTGTCGGTGCGCATGGTGGTGGTCGCGGTGTCGCTTGGCGTTTCGGATGGTGCGCTGTCGCTCGGGAGAATCTGGCGGAATGGCGCGATGAATGTCGGGTTCGCGCCACTCGCGTTCAGGCGCAAGATGCGTTCGAGCATGACCGGATCGATACGATCACGGAAACGTTCCGGGATGTCCGGCAGGAGGTCGAGACGGACGCTGGCGCGCTTCTTGAGGAGCGTCGCGGCGAGCGGCTGGGCGATGGTCCGGTATTCGGCGCGGGTGCGTTCCTGTGCGGTCAGCGTCCGGAGACGATTTCGCGCGGCCGCGATATCGAGATCCTTCAGGGAGCTCGCTCCGATACGGAGTGCCTGTCCGACCCCGATACGCACGACCTTATCCGCCAATGTCGGATTCTTCCGTGCGTCGAGCAGCGAGACCTCGACCTCGCTGTCCGCGACCTGGATATCCGCCTCACCAGCGACAGCCACGACGCCGAAGGCCGTCCCGCGCACGGTCGCCACGACGTTGTTCGCATTGACCGAAAACCGCTCGTCGAATCCGAGTAGGCGTTCGAACCGCGTCCAGATGCTGCCGGCCGTCAACTCGATATGCGCGAAGACGCTCCCCTCCCCCTCACCGTCCGGCAGGAGCGTGATGGTCGTCCCAGGAGCAAGCTTGGAGACGCCTGCGTCCGGATAGACGAGGACGACGCTGCCGGTCTCGGCCACGATGGTGTCGCCGGGCAGGAGTTCGAGCCCGTCCACGAGCTCATGCGTCTGGTCGCCGCGCGTGAGCGTCCCTGTGCCGTCGAGCGCGAGGACGGCCATCGGCGCGATGTCGATCGCCGTGTCGGCGACCTGCGGCGTCACGTCATCCTGGACGACGCGCGGCGAAAGACGGAAACATCCGACGCCGACGAGGACGACGGCGACGAGAAGGAGGAAAAGAGGCGTGATGCGGTTCATATCCAAATTATCATGTCATTCTGAGTCCGACGAAGAATCTTCCGGATAGTTCAGGATGACAGTGCCGTATTCCACTGTCAAAACATCACTTGATCTGCGCTTCGTCTGCACCTTCACTGATGACGGATAGATATCGCGTCAGACGATGTGTAATGATGGATATCTTCTCCGAAGAATCTCCTTCTCGGCCGAGGTGAGGCCCCTGAGGTCGATGGTGCCGTGGACCGTCTCGGGAAGCTCTAGGCCTTGGGCGGAGGTGAGACCCCTGATCTCGAGGCCGCCGTGGATCGTCTCGGGAAGCTTCAGGCCTTGGGCCGAGGTGAGGCCGCTGAGGGAGAGGTAGCCGTGGAGCGTCTCGGGAAGCTTCAGGCCTTGGGCCGAGGTGAGGCCGGAGAGGTAGAGTTCACCGCCAACGGCTTCAGGAAGGGTGAGGCCCTCGGCGGAGGTGATGTTGTTGAGGAAGAGACCGCCGCCAACGGCTTCAGGAAGGGTGAGGCCCTCGGCGGAGGTGAGGCCGCTGAGGGAGAGTTCACCGCCAACGGTTTCAGGAAGGGTAAGGCCTTGGGCGGAGGTGAGGTTGCGGAGGTCGAGGGAGCCGTGGACCGTCTCGGGAAGCTTCAGGCCTTGGGCCGAGGTGAGGCCGTTGAGGTAGAGGTCACCGTGGAACGTCTCGGGAAGCTCTAGGCCTTGGGCGGAGGTGAGACCCCTGATCTCGAGGCCGCCGTGGATCGTCTCGGGAAGCTTCAGGCCTTGGGCCGAGGTGAGGCCGTTGAGGGAGAGGTAGCTGTGGAGCGTCTCGGGAAGCTTCAGGCCTTGGGCCGAGGTGAGGCCGGAGAGGTAGAGTTCACCGCCAACGGCTTCAGGAAGGGTGAGGCCCTCGGCGGAGGTGATGTTGTTGAGGAAGAGACCGCCGTGGTGATACTTGATGCCGCCACGCAACGCCTCGTCTCGTGTGAGGCTGATCTCATCCTCACGGAACCCGGCCGCTAGGGCAAGGTCCTGTTTGACGTTTCTCTCCGAAAAGATTTCTTGGATGCGCGGATCCTTTTCATACCCGAAGCCCTCAATAGGACCATCGAGTTCGTAGAGAAAACGGAGGTCGTCTTTGGTGAGCGGCTGATCGGCCTTCGCCTTCTTCTCGATATCCGTGACGCGCCTCATGTCCGAGGCCTTCTTCTCGTAGGCCTTGCCGTCGGGGAAGAGGGTCATCTTCTCCTGGACGACGCCCCCGATGTACGGGTCGAGGTTCTGCCCTTCGGCGACGCCGCGGACCTCGGCGATATCGCCCTGCTCCATGCGGATGGCGACGCGGGGGATGGTGGGGTTCCCCTCTTCGTCCAGCGAATAGAAGACGTGGAAGTCGCCGCCATTGAGCTGGGTCTTTGCCGTGGATTCCCCGGCCGTGCACCAGCCCGTGCCGTGGCCTTGGAGGGA
>JAHJRN010000073.1 GCA_018830865.1 Patescibacteria group bacterium
AAAACGCGATTTGGCCAGGCTGATCGTTATTGAGCGTCACGGCCTGAACGGCAATATTGGCCAAGGATTGTTGCATGGGCTTAGATTGCGGGAAGGCGCTCTGGCCTCCAGCGTGGCTCACGACAGCCACAACTTGGTGCTGGCGGGCATGGACAGTGAATCATTGCTCACCGCCGCCCGCAGGGTTGGAGAAATGGGCGGCGGCCTGTGCGTGGCAAAAGGTGGAGCGATATTAGCCGAGTTGCCCCTGCCCTTGGCCGGCCTCATGAGCGGCCAACCCCTAGACCAGGTGGTGAGCGAATTGGATGAGTTGCGGAGCGCGGCAGCGTCAGTCTGCTCCCATCCAGAACCATTCATGGCGCTCAGCTTTGTCTGCCTTCCCGTAATACCCAAGCTAAAGCTCACCGACCGGGGCCTGGTTGACGTGGACCGATTTGAACTGGTGGGTCTTTTCGTGGATTAACTCTTTACGGGCGGCGGTAATGGCTCTTGGACCCTTTAGTGCGGCGGCAGGTGATGCGATTGGCCGCACGATCAGCAGCAGGCCCGCCGCCTTTGGAGTTGGGGCTGTCATTGCCTGAATAACCTCCACGATGGTAAGCTTAGTCCCCAAGGGAGGTGCTCTTGGTGACAAACAAGGAAAGCGACTGGCTGGGCGATCTAGACCGCAAGATCATGACTTGGTTGTGGCGGTCGGAGCAGCCCCAACACGGCCCCTCTTCCTGGGGCAATATTGCGTTGCAGATGTTTTACCTGGCTGGCCGCAACTCCATGGCTGACCGGGTGCCTTTTCAAGCCAACGCGCTCACCTTCATATCCTTGCTGGCCTTGGTGCCCACTTTAGCCATCAGCTTTTCCGTGGCCAAGGGCTTGGGGTTTTCCCAGACCTTGCAACAAGCCATCGTTGACAATGAATTCGTGGTGGGGCAACGCGAGGTGCTCGAACAAATCCTGGGGTATGTGCAAAATACCCAGGTAGGCACTTTGGGCGCGGTGGGTTTGGTGGCGTTGGTGGTGGCATTGGTGTTCACCATCTCCACCATGGAGGAAACCTTCAACCGAATCTGGGATGTGCCCGCCCAGAGGAGTTGGCCTCGAAAATTCACCGACTATCTGTCCGTGCTCATCATATGCCCTCTGCTGATCCTGGGAGCCACCGGTGCCTGGGCGGCGTTTGCATCCCACGAACTGGTGCGTTGGGCTTTCGATGCGCCGGTCATAGGCGGGGCATCGGAATATATTCCCAGCATAGGGCCTTGGCTGCTGTTGTTGGCCGCATTTGTATTCATATATCTTTTCCTGCCCAACACCAAGGTCCCCTGGTCATCGGCGCTGGTTGCCGGTGTGGTGGCGGCGGCGCTTTGGTTTACGGTACAGCACTTTTATATAATGTTCCAAGTGGGCGTGGCGCGCTATAACGCCATATACGGAGGATTCGCCTCCCTCCCGCTGTTTATGATCTGGATGCAGGTTAGTTGGACCGTTGTATTGTTCGGGGCCGAGTTGGCCCGCGCCCATCATGTATGCCGCTTCGGGCCTTTGCCCCGCATTGTCACCAAACAACTTAGCCCTCATCAAAGGGAAAACTTGGCACTCACCATTATGGTGCGCGCGGCCCGGCGCTTTCACCAAGGCCAGCCCCCCTATTCCCAAGCCGAACTGGCCCAGGAGTTGGACGTTATGCAGCGCGAGGTGAAGCAGGTGGTGGATGCTCTCGAAAAAGCATGCTTGGTGAATGAAGTGGGGCTGGAAGGATTGGTGCAACCGGCACGATCCTTGGACGTGATCAGCTTGCAGGATGTGCTGAACGCGGTGCGCGGTCCGGGCAGCGATAAATTGCCCGATCCAGAACAAGCCGGCGAACAAAAACTCAGGGAATTGCTACAAAGAGCAGCCGAGCAGGAACGGGACGTATTAAGCCAGACCAGCTTGTTGGAGCTGGCCTGTTCAGCCGAAGACGGCTCTTTGCAGCCCTGCCGGCAATGTGATAGGTAAGATATATGGCAGGTATAATCATCAGATGGATCATCAGCGCCCTTGGCGTGCTTTTAATTAGCTATCTCTTCGACGGCATTGAAGTGAAGGGCGTGGGCTGGGCTTTCATAACCGCGCTGTTTTTAGGCATCTTCAATGCTCTGATAAGGCCGGTGCTCTTGATCCTAACCTTGCCCATCAATGTTTTAACCCTGGGGCTGTTCACTCTGGTCATAAACGGGCTCATGCTTTGGTTAACCGGTTCCTTGCTGGCCGGATTCAACGTGCATGGTTTTTGGCCGGCCATAGGGGGAGCCTTGATATTGAGTCTTATCAGCATGGCCGCCTCCAGCTTGATCGGCGGTAAAGGACGGGTTGAAGCGATTGAGATGCGCCGGAGCAGAGGCGGGGACTGGGAGGCATGATGCTGGAGCTACTAGAAAGCCATGACGCACGGCGACTCAGGGTTGATTCTTGCCTCATGTTGATTCAAGACGTAAGCCAACGTCTTTCCAAAGAGGGAAGCCATCCCCGCATAGTGGAGCAGCTTCAACATTTAGATGAAATCCTATCTCTCATCGATCATCAGGTGGTCACCGAATCAGACCTGGAACGTATTGAAGGCTCCACCAACCAGCTCATGAAGGAAATAGGCCTATTGTTTGACCACCAGGGCATGGGCATCCTGTATGCAGGCACCTGCCACTAACCGGCCACTACGGGCTTGTAAACCAAGCCTCCAAGGCCAGCGTCTCTATACAACTCAAGTCAAATCCAGCAAACGGCATTCCCCCATGCTCTGAACAAGCTCGTACTGAGAACGGTGGCAGGTGAGGAGCAGCAACTGGCGTTCCTGGGCTAATTCCAGCAGCATGTCCAAGGTGGCGGCCAAGCGTTGGTCGTCGAA
>JAHJRN010000006.1 GCA_018830865.1 Patescibacteria group bacterium
CCACCATCGAGCCAAGCTCGATTATACCGGAAAGACCCGACGCGCAGCGTCGGTTTTTCTTTGTGAGGGATTCGATGTGCTAATCTGTCTTCGTATGGCACAAGACCCGGTCATCGTCGTTGTGAGCGGGGGATTCGATCCGGTCCACGTCGGGCATGTCCGGATGATCCGCGAGGCGGCGGCGTTGGGCGACGAGCTCGTCGTCATCTTGAACAACGACCACTGGCTCCGGAGGAAGAAGGGGCATGTCTTCATGTGTGAGCGGGAACGAAAGGAGGTCATCGAGGCCATCGTGGGCGTCAGCCGCGTGGTACTCACGTCGCACGGTCCGGACTGCGAGGACATGAGCGTGTGCGAGACGCTCCGCGAGGTCCGTCCGCACGTTTTCGCGAACGGTGGCGATCGCAAGCCAGGTAACGTGCCGGAGGACGTGGTCTGCGCCGAACTCGGTATCCGGATGACCTATGGCGTCGGGCATGGCGGCAAAGTCCAGTCGAGTTCCTGGCTTACGGCCGCGGACCGCGCGGAACGGCTCTGCTTCTGTGGATCCGGGAGGCGATATGGGAAGTGCCATGGGATGACGTAAGCCCTCGACACGGACGCAAAATCAGGATATCCTACCCGTTGCATATGTCATTCTTCCGTAAAAACAAGGAGATTGCGGAGGCCGCTGGTTCGAAGGTCGTATTGGGTTTCCTGTTTGAGCTCATCCAAGTCGCAGCCATCTCGCTCGCAATCATCATCCCGGTCCGGTATTTTCTGGTCCAGCCGTTTTACGTGAAGGGGGCGTCCATGGAGCCGAATTTTTTCGACCACGAATACCTCATCATCGACGAGTTGTCGTATCGTTTCCGCAACCCGGATCGCGGTGAGATCGTCGTGTTCCGGTATCCGAACGACCCGAAGCAGTTCTTCATCAAGCGCGTCATTGGTCTTCCGGGGGAGACGGTCGAGATTTCGAACGGCAACGTGAGGATTTTCAATGACGACAAGCCGAACGGATTCCTCTTGCCGGAACAGGAATATCTCGACCAGGAATACACGGCCGCGACACGGACCGTGACGTTGAAGACGAACGAATATTTCGTCATGGGAGACAATCGCGTCTCGAGTCTCGATTCCCGATATTTCGGACCAATCGAGCGCGACGACATCGTCGGGCGCGTGTGGCTCCGCGGCTGGCCGCTCGACCGATGGAAGTCGTTCGAGAGCCCGAGCTATGTGAGTGGAGCCAGCGAGTGATTCACGAACCACAGATCCGATGTTTATGCGCCCGTCACAGAAATCCCCGTCAAAATCCGCGAAGAAGGCTGAAGGTGGCGCTCCGTCGGTGCCCGCCAAGAAAGCGCCGCAGCCGTCCATGCCTCCGCGTGGCATGCGCGATGTCCTGCCGAACGACCAGCCGTATTGGGAGATGCTCCGCATCAAGGCCCGCGAGGTCGCGACGGCCTACGGATTCGAACGCATCGACACGCCCATCGTCGAGGAGACGACGTTGTTCGTCCGTGGCATCGGCAAGATGACCGATATCGTCGAGAAGGAGATGTACTCGTTCGAGACGAGTGGGACCGAGAAACTGACGTTACGTCCCGAGGGCACGGCACCCACCATGCGCTCGTACATCTCGAACGGGATGGTGAACATGCCGCAGCCGGTCAAGGTCTGGTACATGGGGCCGATGTTCCGTCACGAGCGTCCGCAGCACGGGCGGTACCGCCAGTTCCATACGTTCGGCTGCGAGGTCATCGGGGACGACGACGCCGTCACGGACGCCCAGCTCGCGCTCATGTGTTATGTCATCCTTAAGGAGATCGGCATCGAATGCACGGTTCGCATCAACTCCATCGGCACGCCGGAGTCGCGCGCCAACTACAAGAACGCGCTCGTCTCGTATTTTCGGTCCAAGCGCGCCAAGCTCTCGGACGACGACAAGCGTCGGCTCCTCCGTAATCCGCTACGTCTGCTTGATTCCAAGGACCCATCCGTCGTCGAGATGAAGGCCGAGGCGCCGCAGATCGTGGACTGGCTCGATGAGGATTCGAAGGCGCACTTCATGCGCGTGCTTGAATACCTCGACGAGACGGGCGTGCCGTATCAGCTGGATCCATATCTCGTGCGTGGCCTCGACTACTATACGAAGACAGTGTTCGAGGTGTTCGCGAGCGGCGAGAACGAGGAACTCGCGCAAGCGGCGTTGGCGGGTGGCGGACGGTATGACGGCCTCGCGGAGATTCTTGGCGGACGGCCGACACCTGCAGCGGGATTCGGTATCGGGATGGACCGCGTGGTTTCACGGCTGAAGGAACTTGGCATCAAACCGCTTCGTCCGGCCACGGACGTGTTCGTCGCACAGCTCGGGGAACAAGGACGAAAGCGCGCGCTTGCGGTGTTCGAGGAACTCCGGATTGCGGGTATCCGCGCCAGCGAGGCGTTTTCCAAAAATCCCATCAAGGCGCAGATGGAGATCGCGAATCGGTTGGGCGCGAAATGGGCCATCGTCATCGGACAGAAGGAGGTCCTTGACGGCACGGCCATCATTCGCGACATGGATTCGGGCACGCAGGAGATTTCCGACGTGCGCAAGGTCGTTCATGAGATCAAGCGGAAGCTCAGCAACCACGCGACCGAGCCGGTCGTGGAGCGGATCGTCGAGCCGACAGCCGAAGGGGAGACGACCTGAAGCCCATCGACGGGAGAAGAACACGCGGCGCATCTTGACAGGTGCGTCGCGATGCTGTTTCATGCACGCCACCTTGACAACGCAACGACCGGAACGGCACGTCCTTGCATCCCGGCATGGTGTTGGGTGCGCGATGGGGCGAGCGATGCCTGAAGGGACATGATTGATGAACGACACCTCAACGGCTGTCGCCGTCACGCAACCGTTTGCCGGACTCCGACGGACGTATCGCGCCCACATCTCACCGACGATTGAACGCGCCACCTTTACCCCGCTCGAATCGTCGATTCGCAGACGACGCGCGACAGGAACCTGGAAGCCGCCCTTCGATGGTCTCGAGGTTATCCGGATCGGCTCAAGCGTCCTGACGGACACGGTCCTTCAGGATTTTCAAGGGCGCAAGGTCCGACCGGCGACCGCCGAGGAGCTGTTCTATCATCTGCGGGAGGACCCGTACGTCGTCCTCCGGAGGCACGCACCGCTTGCGGCCCTCGGTTCCGTCACCTTCGTCGACGGCTATCGACACGTGCTGGTCGCCACGAGAGGGAAACTCGGGGCAGGCCTCCTTCTGCATCGGTATGACGGCGATTGGGGGTCAATCTACTCCTACCTCGTCGCACCGATACTCCAGGCGCCCTAATGTCCCGCGTCCGCTTCATCTCCCTCCTGTCGGGAGACCTTGACCCTGTCGTCTTCAGATGGGGTCTTTTTATTGACAGATAGGGCCGTTTCCCGTACCCTTTGGACGTCGAAACCCGTCTGACGGGTGTGTCAATCACGAAATCAGAAAGGAGAGGTGACATATGGCGGAAGTCAAACGGAAGAAGGGAGAACAGTTCGATGCGCTGTATCGGCGTTTTCAGCGCCGCATCCAGTCCAGCGGCAAGATTCTTCAGGCGAGGAAGATCCGGTTCCGCAAGAAGGACGAGACGTCCAACAAGCGGCATTCGAGTGCGCTGCGACGCGAAGAGAAGCGCACCAAATTCGAATACGAGATTCGGACCGGCAAACGCAAGATCGAACCACGTCGGCACTCCCGCGGTCGGCGGTAAGGCGGGTTCATCGCTCATCGTTCATCATTCGCGACGGAGGTCCGTCAGGGAATGAACGGTGAGCCATGAGCGATGAAACAACGAACAAACCCATATGACACTCATCGAACGGATCGAATCCGACCTGAAGGAGGCGATGAAAGCGAAGGAGGAGCTTACGCTCTCGACGCTGCGGCTCATGCGGTCGGCGCTCACGAACAAGCGCATCGAATTGATGCATGACCTCACGGAGGAGGACGTCGTGTCGGTCCTTCGGTCCATGGTCAAGCAGTACCGCGACGCCCTCGTGGACTTCACCGCGGGCGGCCGACAGGATCTCGTGGACCATCAGCAGGCCGAGATCGCCATCATCGAACGGTATCTTCCGGCGGCCATGCCGGAGGCGGAGCTGGAGGCTATCTGTCGACGCGTCGTCGAGGAATCCGGCGCGACCGCGAAAGACATGGGCAAGGTCATGGGCCTCATCATGAAGGAGGTTCAAGGTCGCGTGGACGGGAACGCGGTGAAGGCCGTGGTCCAGAAGTTGTTACAAGCGCCACCGACCTGATATAATTTACGGATGCTCGGCGGGCTCTCTCTTCCCATGCAGAAAGACCAGCAAGCCATCCGTCAGACGCTCTCGCGAGTCGCCTGCCGTTTGATGTTCTTCGCGGCCGTCAGCGCCTTCATCGGGGGCGCTCTTTCGTTCCCGGAGCCGGTTCACGCGCAGCTCGACCAGAGCGTCGCGTCCGTCGAACAGACCGCGGTCGCGGCAGGCGTGGCGGGCGGGTCGGACCTCATCACCATCATCGGACGCATCATTAACGTCGTCCTCGGATTCGTCGGCGTCATCCTTCTTATCCTCCTCATCTACGCGGGCTTCCTATACATGACGGCCGGCGGGGACGCGGAGAAGGTCAAGAAAGCGCGGGACACCATCAAGAATGCCATCATCGGCCTTATCATCCTCGCGTCGGCGTGGGCCATCGTCTATTTCATCATGAAAGCGCTTGCCGGAGCCGTGGGCGGCGGGAGCGTGATCGGCTCGGGCGCAGGCGGTATCTACGGTCTTGTCGGATCGTCGGGATCGCTCGGCGGCGGTGTCATCGAATATCATCTCCCGGAACGCAACGCGACGGACGTGCCGCGCAACACGCCGGTCATCATCACGTTCAAGCAGGCCATCGACCCCGCATCGTTCATCGCCGGATGGACCGAGGAGACGAGCAGCACGACGGTCGGATTGAACGTGGAGAACGTAGAGGTGTTCCGGACGGGCGATGAAGGGACGGTGCTCACGAGCGAACAGGCGCGCGTGACGTTCACGCAGGACCGGAAGACGTACGTGGTCCGTCCGGTGGATTTGCTCGGCAGCCCGACGACGAACGTCAAATATACCGTCAAGCTGAAAGGCGGGAACGACGGCATCCTGCTCGCGGCTGGCGGACCGGCGTTCAGCGGATCGTTCGGTCAGGGGTACGAATGGGGGTTCGAGGTTTCGACCTTCGTGGACCTCACGCCACCAAAGGTCGTCGCGGCCATCCCGTATGCCGGCGGCAAGTATGCGCGGAACATCGTCATCCAAATCACGTTCGATGAGGCGGTCGATCCGGTCGGTGCGAGTGGTATCTTCCTCGGCGGGTCCGGTTTCACGAACATCTCCGTGCGGCCCAACGAGGGCGTGGGCACTCCGTTGGATGGGGAATACAAGATCACGAACCGGTATCGGACGGTCGAGTTCCTCACGTTCGACAAGTGCGGGGTCAATTCCTGCGGTCGGGATGTGTTTTGTCTGCCGCCTAACGCGACGCTCGAGGTGAAAGCGCTCGCCGCGTCGCTCTCGAGCCAGCCGCCACAGGCGCAGTTCACGGCACAGGGATTCGACGGCATCACGGACGTCGTCGGCAACTCGATGGATGGCAATGCCGACGACACGGCGCAAGGGTCGCCTATCGACGATTACCTTTGGTCGTTCGGCACCTCGAATGAGGTCAAGCTCACACCGCCGTCGATCGAGATCACGGTCCCGGACGCGACGGCCGGCGACGGACAGTCCAACCGTCCGCTCGACGAGAACGTCAGCGCCACGTTCGACGGCCTGATGCAGGCGTCCACGTTCCGGAGCGACGCCGCGTACATCGTGCCGAGCGGCAAGGACGAGACCGATCCGGACACCTTCTGGTTCTTCGTGGGCATGGAGCTCCTCACGTCGGACAGCATGCCGGTCCAGCCCGGGGATGTCGCGGTCAAGGCACAGCTCTTCATGAAACACCGTCCGTATCTCCCATCCGGTCTGCTGGTGGATGACTTGAACTATTACGATCCTTTCCTCCTTTCCGATCTGC
The DNA here is from genome assembly GCA_018830865.1 of Patescibacteria group bacterium. Classification (GTDB taxonomy): domain Bacteria; phylum Patescibacteriota; class Patescibacteriia; order 2-12-FULL-60-25; family 2-12-FULL-60-25; genus JAHJRN01. The sequence continues at coordinate 6,057 of JAHJRN010000006.1, forward strand.
AGGACGCGTACCAGAACTGCTTCAATCCCGCATCGTCCAAAGGCGTCTGTAACGGCTCGCCGAACTGTTGCAACAACGAATCGACAGGTCAGTCGTGTGCCTTTACACCGTAGAATCCCATGCGCCGCTCTCTCCTCCTTTTCGCCTTCGTGCCGGTCCTCCTCATCGGGATCGGTCATGCGTTTCCTGTCGCCGTTCATGCGCAGGAGATCCAGAGCGGTCTCGAGGCTGTCGGTGAGACGGTGAAGCTTTCGTCGACGGACCCCCGTGTCATCACGGCGAACATCATCAACGTCGTCCTTGGGCTGCTCGGGATCATCTTCCTCAGCCTGATGGTCTACGCCGGGTTCCTGTATATGACGTCCGGCGGCGAGGCGGAAAAGACGTCCAAGGCCAAGAAGATGATCGCGTCGGCCATCATCGGCCTCATCCTCGTGCTGTCATCGTGGGCTATCGCGAAATTCATCATCGATCGGCTGCTTGAGGCGACGGGTGGGGGAGGAACGACGACGTCGCAGACGGGACCAGGCGGCGGATTCGGCGGCGGCGGGGTCTCGAACGTGTTCCAGGTAAAATCCATCACGCCGCAGGGCGACGTGCCGATTCGGAACGTGCAGGTGAAGCTGTTGTTCTCGCGTCCGGTGGATGAAGCCACCGCGTCGGTCATCTCCGTCACGCGCGACGGAGGAGGTGGAGTCGCCGGGACCATCCTCGTCAACGGGAGCGTCGTCACGTTCACGCCTGCCACGCCGTGCCCGGACCCGAATGCGGATCTCATGTGTTTCGAGGCGGATGCGCCGTTCACCGTGACCGTCGGCGGGTCGCTCCGGTCCACGACCGGCCAGACCATCGTCTGTGGTGGATTCGCGCCGTCCTGCACCGCGACGTTCCGGACCGGCAACCTCATCGATACGCAAGCGCCCTCGGTCTCGATGATCGAGCCGATGGACGGGCAGGGCGTCCCGGCAGACAGCCTCGTCACGGTCCGCGCGCATGCGACGGACGACAGCGGGGTCGCGTATGTCGACATCTTCGACGACGGGACGCTCGTCGATTCCTCGGGACCGGATTCCGCGACAGTCGTCACCTCGTTCGATGCGGACGTGATCTGGGATACGGCCGGCATCCCGTTGCAGACGACGCGCGAGCTCCGTGCGACCGCCTACGACATCGATGCCCATCAGGCGCAGTCCTCGGCCGTCCGCGTCGTGGTCCGTTCCCCGGCATGCTTCAACGGCGTGCAGGACGGGGACGAGACGGGCGTGGATTGCGGCGGCGTGGCGAATACCCCCGCGTATTGTGGTGCGTGTTCCGGCGGTTCCTGCACGGTCAACGCGGATTGTTCCTCGGGCGTGTGCTTGAACGGGATGTGCGTGGAACAACCGACCATCACCGAGGTCCGGCCCATCGAGGGCAAGCCCGGCACGTTCGTGACGATTAAAGGCGTGAATTTCGGGTCCTCGGGCTCCGTCACGTTCCTTGGAGGCGCAGGCGATGCGGATGATGTCGTCGCCGAAGCTCCGCAGGCATGCGTCCAAGCCGGAATCGACACGTGGTCCCAGACGCAGGCGATCGTCGCGGTCCCGGAAGGCGCGGCCATCGGACCGCTCCGGATCGTGAACGGCCAAAGCGCCCTGATGGATGCGACGAACGACAGCCGCGGTCCTGGCATCCCGGATTTCGTGGTGAACGACGCCGTCTATCCCGGGCTGTGCGGACTCGACCCCAGGAGCGGCTATGTTGGCGACCAGTTTATGGCCATCGGGCAGGGATTCGGGAGCGCACCGGATCGCATGACGTTCGGCTCGTTTATTCTCACCTCGTTCTCCGTATGGACCGACATATCCATCACCGCGAACGTGCCGGTCACGGGCATCGGCAGCCAGGCCGTCACGGTTTCGGCTGGCGGAAAGGAAAGTAACCCTGCGGCGTTTCAGGTCCTGAACAGGTCCACGGCCGGACCGCCGGTCATCGGGTCCATCGATCCGGCGCAGGGGCCGTCTGGCGAGTACGTCACGCTGATGGGCACGAATTTCGGATATTCGGTCGGCACCGTGCGGTTCAAGAATGCCTCGACCGGCGTCGAGGCGATGGGAGACACGTCGTTTCCCGAAGCCTGCAGCGACGGGTTCTGGGGGGAGTCGAGCGTCGTCGTGAAGGTGCCGGCCAGGTTCCTCAATGATACGGCTATCATCCCCGGCGACTATCAGGTGACCCTCGTGCGGTCCGACAGCATCGCGTCGAATCAGGTCGCGTTCGTCGTCAACACCGAGACGCCGCGGCCGGGTATCTGCTCCATCATGCCGCCCGTCGGTCCGGAAGGGACGGAGGTGACGCTGTCGGGCGAACGCTTGGGCTCGGTCGTGGATACGGTCACGTTCAGCACGAACCTCGCCGCTCTCGCGACCTCTTGGGTCAGCTCGGCCGTCAAGACGAAGGTACCGACAGGCGCCGTGACCGGACCGGTCTCCGTCGCGGTCCAAGGTGTGCGGTCGAACAGCGTGAACTATCAGGTCCGCAATTGCAACGAGCAGGCGGATATCTGCGGTCAGGGTTGGCAGTGTTGCCCGAACGGGACCTGTCTCCCGGGCGATCAGGTCTGCGGAGCCATCGTGCAGTCCGCGATGTTCGCGTGGCGTTCATCGACCGGCCTCATTCCGGTCGCACCGCGCGTCGTCGAGGAATGTTCTCCGAGCCTTGCACAGCCTCCCATCCCGTCTCCTTCGCCGTGGGACAAGCGCGCCGGCGGCGAGAACGTCTGCACGAACGCCGATGTCTACGCGCGGTTCACGACGCTCCTCGAGCCGTCCACCGTCTCCAAATCCACCTTCCGTATCCGCAAGTGTACGAGCGCGTCGAACGAGCCGTGCGCGACCGCGGAAGAGGTCCAGCTCGACGCAGGATTCCCGTCGCTCCAGCCCGCATCCCAATACCAGGATTTCGTGAAGCTCAAGCCGGCCACTTCGTTCGGACCCAACACGACCTATCTCGTCGAGATCCTGACGGGCGTGAAGGGCGCGGGCGCGGGCGGGGCGTATATGGATGAGCGGCCGTCGTGCGGGGAGGGCGTGGCCTATTGCTTCCGGTTCACGACGCGCGCGTCGACCGAGCCGTGTGCGGTCGGGGCCGTCATCGTCACGCCGCATCCGTATACCGTGAACGACACGAACCAACCCATCCCATATCTCTCGTCGCCGCTCTCGGCGGACGACAAGTGCGTCATGCTTCGATGCGAGGACTACGCCTGGGATTGGACGACGAGCAACGCCCTTGCGCGGTTCCAGACGCCGCTCATCAAGAATCCGATGATGAACGCGCCGGGATGCCGGCAGGTCGGGTATGGCGTGCTCGAGACGGGGGACACGCCGGTCGGCATGATGGCCGCGACCCAGGGCGTCACGGGCATCGCGGATCTTTACGTGAAATTCATCCCTCCGCGCGTCGTCGATCATGCGCCGCAGTGCCAGATGGCGTGCATCAACGCGGCCATCTGGGCGAAGTTCAACATCGAGATCGACCCCGACAGCGTCGCGGGCAACGTCGTGGTGCGTCCGTGCGCCAACGAGAATTGTATCCTGTCCGAGCTCGGCAGTCCGTTGCCGATTTCCGAGGGTGCCATTACGCTCAGGACGCCACCGATGACGACGGATCCGCTCGTACGCTTCTTGGAGATTGATCCCATCGTGGAGGCGACGAACGACCTTCTGCTCGTGCCTGGCAAGTACTATCGCGTGCTCCTGAAGGGCGGGAGCGACACGGGTATCCGGAGTCGCTATGGCGTGCCCATGACCGGATTGAACGATCCGGAGGGATTCGTCTGGACGTTCCGCACCAAGCTCGGCACGGACGCGTTCTGCGCGGCAGAGTCGGTCGACGTGGCGCCGATCCGGAAGATCGAGACGGTCGTCGGTAGCCGCCAGATGTTCTCGGCAGCCGCGTTCGGCGCGCCGGACGAATGCAGTGCGGCCGGGCAGATGCTGCTCCAGACCACGAACGCGTCCTGGGAGACGTCGGATGCGGCTGTCGCGGATTACATGCTCGGCGGCCTCGTGGACACGGGCGGCGATCTTCCGCCGCAGTGCAGCGCGATGTGCCTGTCCATGGGGGCGCAAGCCGAATACGGCAAGGTCGCAGTCTGCGGTAACGGCTCCATCGAGACGACGGATAGCGCGTATTGCTCCGGCGGTACGACACCGTACGGCGACGCGTGTCAGGTCTTGCCTCCGGGGGCGCGCGCCGGCGAACAGTGCGACCCGGGCGTCAGCGCCGATGTCGGGCGATGCGACGCGACCTCCTGTATCTGGAAGCCCATCGGGCAACTGCCCGGAGGGACGTGCGGGAACAGGACCATCGAACAGGGCGAGGCATGCGATTTCGGACGGTTCTGCCTCGGCGCATCACCCACGTCCACGACCCCGGACCTGACGCCGTGCGTGTTGGACGGCGATAAGGCCGTGTGCGAAGCGAACGGCGGGACGTGCGCGCCCATCCAGACGCGCGGATGTTCGACGTTCTGCCGCCACACCGGTTCCGTATCCGGCGGTTCGACATGCGGCAACGGTGACATCGCGGACGGCGAGGACTGCGACGACGGAAATCTGACCAATGGAGACGGGTGCTCGAGTCAGTGCCTGCATGAGGGGTCCACGCCGAGCGTCGCGTCGGTCTGTGGCAACACCATCATCGAACCGGGCGAGGCATGCGAGAAGAACAGCGTCTCGGATCCGACATTCCCCAGTGGATGTCTCGCGAAGACCTGTCTACACACCGGCACCGGGCTGTGCGACAACGATCCAATCACCCCGAACGTGGACTGTTGCGGCAATGCGATTATCGACGCGGGTGAGGATTGCGACGACGGGAACAGGATGCAGGGCGACGGGTGCGGTTTGACGTGTCTCCTTGAAGGGTCATCACCGATGTATGCGGAGCCGAGCTTCTGCGGCGACGGCACGTTCGGCACGGGTGAGCAGTGCGAGGCGTCCGAGAACGGCGATGGACGCGTGGACGCGACCCAGCTCGCGACCATCATCGGCGATGCCGACCCGGACGAAAGCGGCCTCATGACGGCTCAACTCTCCGCGACGCTCGAAGGCAAGACCGGCGAGGCGACGTATGGCCTGCAATGCGGGTTCGACGCGGAATCGTCCTGCCCGGCCAGCTATGGACTGACGGACAAGGGGTGCTGCAACCTTCGGCCCGCGCTCGACGCCAGTTATCCTGCCGGGTCTGACGTCTGCCGTAACGTGCAGATCAGCGCGACGTTCAACGTCCCGATGGATCGCGGAAGCATCCTCGCGAACGCCCAGATCGTCAAGAAGGCGGCGACGGATTGCCCGAGCGGGACGCGACAGGTCATGAACGACCTTCGCCCAGCGCCGACCGGGTTCCTCGGATGGGTCGAACGCATTTGGCTCCGACTGTTGGCATGGTGGAAGGCGGATCCGGCTATCGCCCAGGTGTGGTGCGAGGGCTCCGTGACCGGACGGTGGATCATACAGGACGGGGCCGGGTCGCAGGAGTTCGTCTTCCTATTGGACGGCGCGCTCGAGCCGCAGACCGACTATCGTGTGAAGTTCAAGGGTGATCTCAATCTCGAGGACAACGCGGACCTCGCCAAACGCGTCGGTATCCGTTCCAGCCGCGGCGTCGTGGCGACCTACGATACGTCCGATGCCAACGGTCCGCTCACGTTTTCCTTCCGCACAGGCGATCAGGTTTGTGCCTTGAACACGGTCCAGGTCAAGGACATGTCCGAGGAGCATCCGCTGCTCTTCGTGAAGGAGATGGAACAGCATCCGTTCGCGGCGACAGCCGCGTCCATCCAGAACGGCGTCTCGATTCCTATCGTCCCGGTCACGGAATACGCGTGGGCCTGGTCTGCATGGGCCACGAGCGACGGCGAGGTCGTCGAGGTCAAGCAACAGGACAGCTCGACATCCGTCATCGAGGCAAAGAACAAGAACGGTAGCGCTTTCGTTGTCGCGACGCTGAAGGTCATCAAGGACACGGTCTTCATCCCATCGACGTTGGACCGGGTCATCCAAGGCACGGCGCCTGTTACGGTCATGCTCTGTGAGAACCCGTGGCCAAGCCTCCATGACCAGCCCATCGCACCGTTCCGCGACAAACAATCCACGATAGGCGGCGATTCCAGCCTCGTCGGTTCTATCTTTGAGAACGGCCCGTATTTTAACTTTTCGACCATCTATTGCCGCGACGCCGGCGTGTTCGGTGAGGAGGATGACCTGCCGAGGCTCGACATCAACTACGTCCCCCAGACGACGACCGACAAGTCCGAGGGTATCCTGCGGCAGTATCTCTTCACGTATCCCGATAGTGTCCCGGAACTCAAGAAGGACGGCATCGGCATACGCATCGCCGCGAATCCGCTCCACCTCTCTCCTGAGGACTGGTATCGGATGCTCGGGTTCGGCGGGAATCCGAAGCCCATCGTCGTGGACGGTTACCGCGCCCTGCAGGACGGGACGACGACGTACGTGGCCGCGGCGAACACCGATGGGCCGGACAAGCGCATCTATTCCAATATCTACCTCATCTCGCGCAATCCGGACGCCTCGCCCGTGACCATCGGCATCTATGATCAGATGGTCCAGAGCCTGACGTTCAACATCAACATCGCGCAGGGCGTCGCAAATGTCTGTCTCCAGGGGAACGCGCCGACGGACTACCAGGCGGACCTGTTTATCCCGGATGGGACGAGCCGGCCCGTGGCCTGTTCCGCGGACGTCGACTGTCTCAAGATCTCCGAGGACCTGCACTGCGGGAGCTTCAAGTTGAAGTTGGCGCGCGATACGGAGCGCGTCGCGGATTTCGCGGCCATGTCGCGGGACATCGAGGACGTCAAAGCCAAGACCGGGACGTATCCCAAGCTCGCGGCAGGCTCGTTCCTGCAGGGATTCTCGACGTCGCGTTGGCCCTCATGGTTCGCGGAATTGAGTTCTGCGCTGGGCGGGGAGCCGCCGCGCGATCCGGTGAACCAATTCCTCTCCTGCGGACGTTGTTCCCAGTCGCGGACCGTCTGCGGCTCCAAGGAGGATTGTCCCGTCGGCCAGACCTGCGACGGCGTCTCGTATCAGGGCGGCGAGTTCATCTCGACCACGACGACCGAGGCCGCGACGTGCTGGAACACGGAGGAACGGAAATACTATTGCCCGCGCATCAATGTTTCGCCGTCGCGCGTGTACCAGTACCGATCGGTCAACGGCGGGGTGCGGTATGAGCTGTCGGCCGAGTTCGAGGTGCCGGAATCGGAGGCACCTGGCGCGGAATGGTGGTCGCCGCCGCTCATGACCGAAGTGAAGCGCTGCACGAACGCGGAACGTCTCGGGACCCTGTGCGACGTCGACGCGGACTGCCGAGACTGCGCGAACCCGAAGGACAACGTCTCGTGCACCCTACCTATCGTCAACGGGGCCTGCCGGACGGTCGGCGGACGCTTCCTCTACAAGGACGTGTGCACGAATATGGCGTACGGCCAGAGCGGGACCTGCGGCGACGGCGTCATCGGTTCGGCGTGCAACGGCGGGACGAACGCAGGGAACCCCTGCGTGGACGATGCCGGTTGCCCTGGCGGGACCTGTTCGGCGATCGAGGTCTGCGAAATCGGGCAGACGCGTATCGCGGACTGCCAGACGGTAGGCAGCGAAGACGGCCTTAAGCTCCAGACCTGCAACGAGTGCAAGGAGTTCGCGGATGACGTGAGCATCTCGCAGTGCGACGCGTCGCTCGCGTGCGGCAATGGACGTATCGACCGCAAATGCAACGGAGGCCTCCGCAACGCCATGGGATGCCTCGCGGACGCGGATTGCGCCGGTGATACGAACACGCCGGCCGGCATCTGCGGCGCGACGAACGAGGTGTGCGACGACGGATCGCTGAACGGGACCTACGGCCACTGCAATGTCACCTGCACCGGGTATGCCGCGTATTGCGGCGATCAGCAGATCTCTCCTGGCGAAATCTGCGACAACGGGTCCGCGAACGGCGCGTACTGCAACGCGTCGTGCAACGTCAACCAGAGCTGTTCCCTCAACTGCAAGGAGAAGGCGCCGCATTGCGGAGACGGTCTCGTCACGGCTCCTGAATCGTGTGACGGGCAGACCGAGATGACGGTCCAGGCCATTTGTATTTTTGGCACAGCGAAGGACCGGCCCTGCACGACAGACGCGGATTGCGGCGAAAGCGGGACATGCGCGACGGGAGGGGACGCACTCGCGTCCTGTCAGGGCGTGACCCGCAATCGTTGCGCTACATCGCTCAAACAGTGCGTTACGCCGGCTCTCGCGACGTGCACCGGATACGATCCGACCGCGCACCGCGTGTGCCTCGCGGACACGGACTGCGCGAACGAGTCCGGCGGCCAGACCGCCTGCCGCGGCTTAAACGAATTCTGTGTCGATTGCACGGGCGACGCGCAATGTTCCTACGTCGGTATCCCCGGTTCCTGCAACGTGATGCCGACGGCGCACGTGCGAACCTGCAACACCCCGGGCGCGACGAACCAGTGCTCGTACGCCGACTGGTCCGGATGCGAGGTCCAGAGCTTTTGCGGGGACGGCATCATCGACCCGACCGGTGAGGAGTGCGACGACGGGTCCAACAACGGCGACATCAAGGCCTGTACCGCGAGTTGCAAGAAGAACGTGTGCGGGGACGGCAAGCCGTACATGGGCGTGGAGGAATGCGACGCCGGGAGCCAGAACGGGAACGTCACCTGCAACGCGGACTACGGATCGACCTGCGCGTCGTGCAGTACCCAGTGCCGGTTCCTCACCACGGCTGGCGGCTACTGCGGCGACGCCAAGAAGAACGGGCCGGAACAATGCGACAGCATGTCGCCCGTCGAGGGCATCACGAATCAGTTCACATGCCCCGCGACCGGAAGGCCGGAGCAGGTCTGCCCGTACGTGAACGCGGACTGTATCCAGTCGCCGTGCATGAAGACGAACGAGGTGGGCATCAAATGCTCGCAGCTTGGGTATGATTTTCCCACGAATGGCGTGAAGCCTCGGCTCATCTCCCTGGTTCCGGCGGACCCGGTCCTGAATGCCACGAGGTCTTCGCATTGTCCGGCAATCAGCGGCATCAAACAACTCGAATACCTCATGTTCAAGGAATGCCTCGGGATGAAATGCCAGAACCCGATGAACTTTCAGTTGGAGTCCGTCATGGAGGCCGACATCGGCTCGGAGAGATTCTTTACGCGTCTCGCGGGGAACCAGCCGGAGTCGCCTGAAGAGCAGAATATCCCGTGGAACCTCTCGTTCCAGAATCCTATGCCGAGCGAGAACGCCTTCTGGCAGTGCGTGCGTGAGAAGGGTCCGGCGAAAGGCGTCGGCATCTCGGTGGACGCGAGCGCGGAGTTGGTGCAGTGCACCCCCTCCTGCTCGTTCGGCGGATGCGGCAAATGCAGCGATGAGGTCGGGACGGGCGTCATCAAGGGACAGCTGTGGGATGGCGTATACGGCCAGATCGTTCCGGCGGCGCGCGTCTCCGTCTTCTACAAGGGCATCCTCGTCCAGCAGGTCGCGAGCGACGATGACGGCAAATTCATCGTGTCTGGGCTGAACAGCCGTCCGGAATGCGGGCAATACAAGATCGTCGTGGACAAGTTCGACGATAACCCCTGTACGGGCAACCAGGGCCTGCGGCCGAATTGTGGCCTACCGTCGGCACCGAACTGGGAATATTCCTATAACGTCAACGAGGGCGAGCGCGGCGGATACTGGCCCTATACCTCACCTATCTTCAAGGTCAACGAGTTCAAGGCGACGGTCGCGCCCGCCACGTCGGAAGATAGGGACGCGCAGATTTTCATCTTCCCAAGGCCGGGGACAGGAGAAGCGTATTATTCCGTATTGTGGGACGTAGACTGGACGAACGGATGCACAGTCGGCACGAACGGCAACCACCTCATTCTGCCGAAGGAGTACGCGTATACGCCGGCGGCAGCGATCGATACGAAGGTCTGCGACGGTGGCGCGAACAATAACAAGCCCTGTGCGGATTCCGGAGATTGTCCGGCGCCGGGGACGTGCACGAAAGCGAATCCCGGATATCCGGACAACTTCTCACCGGCCACCTGCGATTGGGACCGCCGGCCGACAGCTGACGGGCACCAGTGCGCAAGGGACGTCATGTGGAGACTTCCGGGATACGCGGACCTGAACAAACTGCCGTATGCGAAAGCGATTTGCTTGCATCAGGCGGGAGACTTCTCCTGTGGTAATTCCAATGATGCCGTGAATAACTGTCCGGTCGAAGGGGCCTTGAAGTGCCTCGAACGTAAGAACTACGAAGATCCGAATGGAGAGTGCACGAAGGGCATCATTTTCTACGGGTGTTCCGTGGGAGAATCGGATAGCGGGCTCTGCGAGAAGGATGCGGACTGCGGACCGGGAGGCGTCTGCACGCCTGCTCCGTGTCAGTTCGAAGGATGGGAGACGTGTTGGTACTATAACAAGGGTCCGTTGACGACGTATTTCCGGTACGCGGCCATGAGCGGAGCGACCGAACCCATCCGGATGTTCTGGGGACTGTGGGGCAAGTCGGTCCATCCTGAGCTGAACGGCGGTTCGAATGACCTCATGAACAATCTGAAGAACAGGAAATACCACGTCGTCGTCTCCACGGATCAGCGGGTCGTCGAGTTCAGGGCGGAGGACCTCGCCCAAAGTTGCGGGAAGGACTGCAAGTTCTGGCATATCGCGGATCTGGATGCGACGACGGGCGATATCACGATACGGAACACGCTTCGGTCCGAACGCAGGGTCGAGAATTTCACGGAAGCGATTTCCGCGCATTCATACCATTTCCAGAACATCAAGCCCGGGGTCAAGTATTGCGCGCGTGACGTGGGCACGGTTGATCAGGACACGAGCGATATCGTGTACAAGCTGTACAAACAATGCACGGCCCAGACGGATTGCGTGGACGCGAACGGGGCGCCTCTTCCGAACACGACTTGCATGACGGTCAATTACATCTCGTGGGTACGAGCGAACTTCTGACGATATGCAACGCAGCACCTTCATCTACGGCCTCGTCCTCACCCTCCTCCTCGGCGCACTCGGCACGGTCGGAGTCCTTATCCTTCGTAAACGCGGGTTGCTTCCGCAGGCGCAGGTCGGGTCTTCCGTCTCGCGTACCGTGACCGCTCCGGCCGGGACGATTCCTTTGAGCGAAACTCCGCACGTCGGACCCTGGAAGCCCGGAGATCCCGTCCCTGAACCGGATCCGACGGAAGAACACGTCGTCGAAGGAGATGAGTCCCTGAATCCCTGATACACTGCAACTATATATGTTCGACGCACCTCCACCGAATCTTCCCGTGGAACCGACGCCCTCATCCGCGCCACCGGTCCCGCCGCCTTCCGCAAGTGACAGTCCGGCTCCGGGACGGGTCTTGACGCAGGCGCCGCCTCCGCCTTCCGCGTCTGCATCGGGAAACAAGGAACCGGAGGATATCTTCGCGGGATTGGATGCGGATATCGAACCGAAAGGCGGGACCGTCGCTCCGCCCGTCAAGGAAAGGGGTGGTTCCGTCATGCGGACGGTCCTGCTGATTTTCGTCGGCCTCATCGTGCTCGGCGGTATCGGGTTCGGCGTGTGGTATTTCTTCCTTCGCACGGCGCCGACCACCACGATGACCCCGACGCCGACATCTGTCGCGCCGGTCGTCGTGCCGTCGGCATCCGAACCGGTCGTCGAAGTCCCGCCCATCGTGGAGCCGTCGCCGACACCACCCTTGACGGAACCAGTCACGACCTCGCCGGACGGGACGAACATCCCATCGCCGACGCCTCCGACAGGCGTGACCGTCGCGGAACCGGGTCTTGATCGGGATGGGGACGGACTCACGGATGTCGAAGAGGTCTTGTATGGTACGGATGCGCTTTCGATCGACAGCGACGGAGACGGATTCGCGGACGGGGCCGAAGTGAAGGGCGGTTATGACCCAGCCGCGCCAAAGCAGCCCATCACTGCGTCGCTCGGGTTCCGGTCCATTCTCCTCAAGGATGTCGCATCGTCCATCATCCCGACGACATGGACGGATGAAGGGGCGGCCGGCATGCAGTACATCAATACGGGGACGTCCGAGAACATGCGGGCGTCGTCGTTCCGGACCGAGGACCTCCAGGGCGGGATGACCATTGCGCAGTGGGTGACGGAGGACGCACAGGTCCCGGCTACGGGCCTGACCGTGTTCCGGACACGTTCCGGATTGGACGCATGGCAGACTCCGGACGGCCGTCGGACGTATTTCGACCTCGGCGACACCATCCTCGTGCTCGCATATGATTCCAATCTCGCGTCGTCCGTGGAGTTCCGTGCGACGTATGCGCTTCTCGTCGACGCGATGACCCGACTATAAGTATGCCGGAACCGACGCAGACACCCGCTCCGCCGACGGCTCCCATGAAGGAGCCGGAGATTCATGTCATCCCGGACAAGTTCTATGGGGTCGCTTTGAAGGCGCGCGTCGAGGAACGGAAGACGGAGGCCCCCGGGACGGATCAGGCCGTATCCGTACCTCGTCGGTGGCCATGGGTCCTCGCCATCGTCATCATGCTGGTCGCGGCGATCGGTGGTGGATTCGTGTATTTCAACTACGACCTCCTGTTCCCGCCGCCGGAACCGGCACCCGTGCCCATCGTCGTCGAGCAACCGAAACCCATCCCGCCCCCCTCATCGCCATCGAACATCTCGGCCACGTCGACGGGACCGCAGAACGCGACCGTGAGCTGGACCGATACGTCCGCGAACGAATCCGGGTTCCGCATCGAGCGTCGTGAAGGTGGCGGCGCCTTCATCGAGCTGACCAACCTGCCGCCGAACAGCGTGTCGTTCCAGGATAACGCGGTCATGTCAGGCACGTCGTATGCGTATCGTGTCGTGGCGGTGAACGCGTCGGGCGCATCTGATTCGAGTGAGGAGGTGACCGTCGTGGTGCCGCTGGCGCCTCCGACTCCGCCGACGCAGCCCACCCTGCCTCCGGCCGGTCTCGATACGGATTCGGATGGTCTCACGGATCTCGAGGAATCGCTCTTCGGGACGGACGCGCGCAATCCGGACACGGAAGGTGACGGGTTCAACGACGGCAACGAGGTGTTTCATCTCTATAATCCGTCCCAAGATGCGCCGGTCCGGCTGTTGGATTCCGCGCTCGTGAAGATCGTCACCGCGCCGGTCGGATGGGTGATGAGCATCCCGACGGAATGGGAGGTCGCCATGGATCCGGTGGACGGCACTAAAGCCACCGTCGACACACGCCATGGAGAGACGTTTCTCATCTCCATCGAATCCAATCCTGCGAAAAAGCCCATCCTTCAGTGGTACCTCGACACGCATCCGGGCGTGAACCCGTCGCAGGTCATGGCGTATCGGAGCAAGGGGGGATACGAGGGCATCATCGGTGTGGATCAGCTGACGACCTATGTGCCGTGGGGCAACCGCGTGTTCGTCTTCACGTACGATATCGACGGGCAGTCCTTCATCAACTACCGTACGACGTACTACATGATGATGAATTCACTCATACTGTCCGGCATGGCCGTCGACGCGCTTCCGACCGGGGAAGTCCTTCCGTTCGAGCCGTCTGCCACCACGAGCGGCGTTGTCGCTCAGCCCGTACCGGTCTCGACGACGACAGAGGAGACGGGAACCACGCCGTCGTCATGATGACCGTGAATGTCTCGGGCCGCGTGCCTGCTGGGGTCACCCGACGACGCATCGGCGAAGCGGTACGTCTGGCGTTCGTCGTGGCGCGACGGACGGCCTCTGGGGCGGTCGCCGTGCGGTTCGTCTCGGACCGCGAGATCACGACGCTGAACCGGAGATACCGCGGGATGGCGAAACCCACGGACGTCCTGTCGTTCGACGCGGAGCATACGGCCCTTCGAGGCCGCACCGCGGAACGGGAATGGGGTGATATCGTCATCGCCTCGACGTTTGCGAGGCGTGAGGCGCGGAAACGCGGCGTGAAGCCCGCGGAGGAGATGATCCGCCTCGTCGTCCATGGGACCCTGCATCTCCTCGGTCACGACCACGCGAAGATTGGTACGGAGCGTAGGATGTTCGGCATCCAGGAGCGCGTCGTCGCTCGAACCCTCAAGACCGTATGAGCGGCATGACCTCGTTTTTCCGGAGTTTCGGTCACGCATGGCGCGGCCTGCGTGTCGCGTTTCGGACCGAGCAGAGTTTCCGCATTCAGGTCGCTATCGGGCTCCTCGTCTTCGCCGCGGTCTGGCTGTTTCCCCTTGGGGACATCGAGCGCGTTGCGCTCCTCCTCGCGATAGGGGCGGTTCTTGTGCTAGAATTGGTGAACAGTATGGTCGAGCGGATGGTCGATTTGTTCAAGCCGCGCCTCCATGCGTATGTGCGGGATATCAAGGACCTGATGGCCGCGGCCGTCCTGCTTGCATCGGTGACAGCTACGTTCGTCGGAGTTCTCGTGTTGTGGCCGCATGTCCTTCTGGCGCTTCAGCGCTTATGAAAGAGCGATTTCTTACAGGTATTGACCTTGGCAGCTCCCATATCCGCGTCGCGGTCGGGCAGGTGGTTTCGTTGCCGGAACGCCGGACAGGCGTGAATATCATTGGCGTGGTCGAGGTTCAGGCGCTCGGGATGTCCAAAGGGTGCGTCAGTTCCCTTGAGGACGCGGTCAGTTCCATCTCCAGCGCGCTCGAACAGGCGGAGCGCTTCGTCGGCGTGCCTATCCAGGAGGCGTACGTCGGCATCGGCGGGACGCATATCACGGCGCAGGAAGCGAAAGGCGTCATCGGCGTCTCGCGTCCGGACGGCGACATCCGGTCCGAGGACGTGGCGCGTGCGCTCGAATCCGCCCGTGCGGTCGTGAACCCCGCGAATCAGGAGATTCTCCATGTCTTGCCGCGCGCCTTCTCGGTGGACGGCCAGGGCGGAATCAAGGATCCCATCGGCATGCAGGGCATCCGCCTCGAGGCGGACGTGCACGTCATCCAGGGGCTCTCCAGCCATGTCCGCAACGTGACTAAGGCCGTGTTCCGGACAGGGTTGGATATCACCGAACTCGTGTACGCGCCGCTCGCCGCGGCCGAGGCCGTCACGCAGCCGCGTCAGCGGGAGCTCGGCGTCTGCGTCCTCATCGTCGGCGCGTCGACGACAGGCGTCGCCGTCTATGAGGAAGGCGAGCTTCTGCATGCGGCGACTATCCCCATCGGCGCGGACCACGTCACGTCGGACATCGCCATTGGGCTGCGCGTCTCTCTCGAGGTCGCGGAGCACATCAAGCGGTCGGTCGGGCAGGCCGTCCCGGACGAGGTGGACAAGCATGACGAGATAGACCTTCGCGAGTTCGGCGCGGATCAGACCGAGATCGTCTCGGTCCGATACGTCAGCGACATCATCGAGGCGCGCGTCGAGGAGCTGTACGAGAAGGTGGACGCGGAGCTGCGGAAGATCGACCGCGCGGGCATGCTCCCGGCCGGGGTCGTGCTGACCGGCGGCGGCGCGAAGCTGCCCGGCATGGTGGAGGTCGGGAAGCGGATGCTCCAGCTCCCATGCGCCATCGGGTTCCCGACCATCCAGAGCTCGATGCCGGAATTCGCGATGGACCCGACGTTCAGCACGGCGGTCGGATTGTCCCTGTGGGGGTTCGAGGCCGAACGCCAGGACCTCGATTCGCCGCGTCGAGGATGGGGTGGGGGAGGATCGGGCAAAGGACTGTTCACGAAGATCTCGACGCCGTTCAAGAAGGTGATGAAGAGCTTCATGCCATAAGGTTGTCGTGGAGCGTCGTGCAGGAGACGGGGAGACCCGTCGTTTTCATATCCTGTCGACGTCTTGTCGTCTTGACCGAGGCGTCGGAAGATGGTATGCCGAGGGCGGTTCATTCGACACGCGACATGCCGTGTCAAAGGAGGCGATCATGGCAGGTAAGGATCCGTTAGGTCCCTGGGGACTTGCGTTGCAGGATATCGCCCAGCTCATGGCGAAGCTCTCGAACAAGCTTTCGGGAGAGGATAGGCTCGTCTGGTTGGAGGCATTCAGGACGTTCCTCCGCGGCAAGAACCCGTGGCCCGTTTCGGCAGACGGCTTCGACGTCTGGAAGCATATCACGGTCACCTACAAGCCTTCGTTGAGGGCCCTGTCGCCAGAGCAGACACGGACCTTGAATCTCGTCTTGGTCACGCCGCATGACCTCGGCATCCGCAAGGGCGTGACGATGCCCCTGATTCTGATGCATGCGAAGCGTCTCGGGTTGGGGCCGATACCTCAAGAGCTCGGCAAATCCGTCGCGGATACGCTGAAGAAGAAGAGGATGGATACGATGCGACTGGTCCTTTCTCCGATTCCCCCAAAGAGCGATCCCGGCATCATACGTCTCCAGCAATTCTCCGCTTCTGAAATCCGAGATGGGAGTCGGTGCCGGTTCACGCTTCTCTCCAAGCTCGTCTTCGTTCACGTCAAGACGATCGAGACCTGATGTTTGCAGACTCTCCGATTCCGACCGCGTCCGACCCCCTCGTCGTCCGCGGTTTTTTTCTTGCCTGTCTTTGCGAGCGCATAGACCAGACACGCGTGGTAATCTCCTTTCTGTCTGGTCGGGCGGGGAGATTGCCGCGTCGCCTATGGATTTCGTTATACGCTCCTCGCAACGACGGAAAGGGGTCTGTCATCCCGAGCGAGTCCGACGAGCCGAGGGAACCCTTTAGAAAGGGATTCCTCCGCTCCCTCGTCTGACTCGCTCGGTCGGAATGACAGGAAGGAGGGGACTCGGTCGGAATGACAGAGGGGGGGGGAGTTTGACATCCCCTTGGTCGGTTTGTATCGTATCGACAGAGGCACGAACACTTTTTAGGCTCAATAGAGCTGATAAAGGATACATCACGTATTCAATGCTATGGGAGAAATCAATCCACCTATCGAGACATTCGCGAAGATCAAGGTCGTCGGTGTCGGCGGGTCCGGCGGTTCTGCCGTGAACCGGATGATCGCGTCCAAGATTCGTGGTGTTGAATTCATCGTGGTGAACACCGACGTCCAAGCACTTCATCACTCGCAGGCACCCGTGAAGCTGCATATCGGGAAGACCGTGACGCGCGGCCTTGGTGCCGGCATGGATCCGGAGGTCGGCGCCCGCGCGGCTGACGAGAGCGAGGAGGAAATCCGTGAGGCGCTGAAGAACTCGGATATGGTGTTCGTGACGTGCGGCCTCGGCGGCGGTACGGGGTCCGGCGCAGGCCCGAAGGTCGCGGCCATCGCCAAGGAGCTTGGTGCGCTTACGGTCGCGGTCGTGACCAAGCCGTTCATGTTCGAGGGCGCGCAACGTAAGGTCATCGCGGACGACGCGCATGAGATCCTGTCCGATAACGTCGACACGATGATCACGATCCCCAACGATCGTATCCTCCAGATCATCGACCGCAAGACATCGCTCCTCGACGCTTTCGAGATCGCGGACGATGTGCTTCGTCAGGGCGTGCAGGGCATCTCCGAGCTCATCACGGTCCCGGGCCTCATCAACGTGGACTTCGCGGACGTGCGGGCCATCATGTCAAACAAGGGGTCCGCGCTCATGGGTATCGGCCGGGGGCACGGCGACAATCGCGCTTCGGACGCGGCGAAGGCCGCCATCGCGTCGCCGCTCCTCGAGGTCTCCATCGACGGCGCTAAGGGCATCCTTTTCACCATCACCGGCGGATCGAACCTCGGCATGTACGAGGTCTCCGAGGCCGCGAAGGTCATCACGCAGTCCGCGGACACGGGCGCGAAGGTCATCTTCGGCGCCATCATCGACGAGACCATGAAGGACGAGGTGAAGGTCACGGTCATCGCCACGGGATTCGAGAGCCGGTCCGAACGGCCGAAGGTCAAGTCCGTCCTGTCGTCCGGTACCTATGTCCCGCCACGTCCGCCCGAAGCGCTCGAGCGCATGCCGTTCGCGTCATCCCGACCCACGTCCGGCACGCTGAGGCATCCGGAACCCGTCGCCGCACGTCCGGAAACCGTCGTGCAACCTGTCGACCATCAGTCCGAACCGGCACCGCGTCCCGTGACGACGCCGCCCGCGCCGGTCCAGCCGCAGGTGCAGGCGCCTTCTTATGCGCCCATCCAGAACGTGCGCCCTGCCGCATCGCCTCTGCCGCGCGTCTCGCCGAAGGTCAACGACGACGAAGAGGACCTCGAGATTCCCGCGTTCATCCGCAAGAAGATGATGTAGGGAGCCGAGAACGGCGGCGTACATCATCCTGAGGAGCATGTCTTGGAATGCGACGAAGGATCTGTTTGATGATATTCTGATAGCCATATGTTCTGTCCGGCTTGTGCCCACGAGGACACGAAGGTCATCGATACGCGAATCGCGGCGGACGGGACGTCCGTGCGTCGGAGACGTGAATGCGGGGCGTGCGGGCATCGCTTCTCGACCATCGAGGGTATCGAGCTGCTCGACCTTGTCGTGATCAAGCGTGACGGGAGCCGCGAAGCCTACACGAGCGAGAAGGTGGAACACGGCCTGCGGCGCGCACTCGAGAAGCGCCCGCACACGGACGCGCAGGTCCGAGGCCTCATGAGCGCCATCGAACGCGATATCCAACGTGAGAACGCCAGCGAGATGGCGAGCGGACGCATCGGCGAAATCGTGATGGAACGCCTCAAGACGTTCGATAAAGTCGCCTATATTCGCTTCGCTTCGGTCTACCGGTCGTTCGAGGACGTGAAGGAATTCAAGAAGGAGCTGGAGGACCTGTAAACGGTCTGACAGGCACGTGCGGATGCGGTATCATGACCGCACCGTTTTCGTATGCCGACGCCGCGTTTCCCGAGCTCTCCCTTGAACACCCGCCTTTTCGTCCTTCTCCTCGTCGTCGCATGCGTCGGCGGTCTTGTCGGCAGCACGGTCGGGCTCATGGCCGCACCGTCGTTGCGCGAGCCGTTCCTCGGGCTCATCCGTCAGCCGATGACATCGCCTACGGGCATCACGGTCCAGCCGCCGGTCATGGTGAAGGACCGGGGCATCGCGGAGGACGAACAGACCATCGGCGTCGTGGAGAAGGCCGCGCCAGCCGTGGTCTCCATCGTGATGACGAAGGAATTCACGCGAGAGGATTTTCTCGGTCTCCACGAGGACGAGATGTTCGCGCCGTTCATGGATATTCCGTTCGACGGTCCGATGCGGATCGGCGGCGGGTCGGGATTTTTCGTGTCGTCCGACGGCCTCATCGTGACGAACCGACACGTGGTGGGGGATGAGGAAGCGTCCTATACGGTCGTGACGCGCGACGGCACGGAGCTCCCCGCGACGGTCCTCGCGCGCGATCCGGTGCTCGATCTCGCCGTCCTCGACGTGGAGGGCACGGGCTACCCCTTCCTGACCTTCGCGGAACCGGGAACCCTGAAGACCGGCCAGACGGTCGTCGCCATCGGCAACGCGCTCGACGAATTCCGCAACACCGTGACGAAAGGCATTATCTCGGGACTGAACCGCCGACTCACCGCAAATGCGCTCGACGAGTCCGTCGTGCTCGAGGAAGCTATCCAGACGGATGCGGCCATCAATCCGGGCAACTCGGGCGGTCCGCTCATCGACCTGTATGGACGCGTGGTCGGCGTGAACACTGCCATGTCATATGCGGGTCAGCTCATCGGCTTCGCCCTGCCGGGGAGTCTTGCGGCGCGCGACGTCTTGCAGGTGCAGCAGGTCGGGCGCATCACGCGGCCGTTCCTCGGCATCCGTTACGTACCGATCACCGAGGATCTTGCGGTGGTGGACAATCTCCCGGTCACGACAGGCATCCTCGTGACGCGTGGTGCCGGTCCTGATGATGTCGCCATCGTCCCCGGGTCGCCTGCGGAACGCGCAGGCCTGTCGGAGGGCGACATCATCACGGAGGTCGATGACGTCGCTATCACCGAGGAGCGCAGCCTCAGCTCCATCATCGGCCATTACCTCCCTGGCGAAACCGTCACGCTCCGCGTCATCCGCGACGGTGCGATATTGGACTCGACCGTCACCCTCGACGAGTTTAAGCCGTCGATGTAATAATTCTGTCATCCCGAGCGAGTCCACGAGCCGAGGGAACCCTTCATGAAGGGATTCCTCCGCTTCCTCGTCGGACTCGGTCGGTCGGAATGACAAAGGCGGGAAGAAACCCGCTCAGGATGACAGAGGGGACATCGGGCCTCCTTGGTCAGAATGACAACATATCTATGACTACCAAACAGCGAAAGCGTACCAAGATCGTCTGCACCATCGGTCCGTCGAGTTCCTCGAAGGAAAGTATCCGTGACCTTCTGAAGGAAGGGATGAACGTCGCGCGGCTCAACTTCTCGCACGGGACGCACGCGGAGCATGCCGAGCTCATCACGCGCCTTCGGTCCGTCGCGGAGAAGATGGATTTGCCGCTCGCCATCATGCAGGACCTGCAGGGCCCGAAGATCCGCGTCGGCGACATCCCGAAGGAAGGATTCAAGCTCGTGGCGGGCGCAGAGGTCATCCTCGCGGCCTCGGTCCCGAAACCCACGGCGACGCGTCTGCCCGTCACGGTCGAGACCCTGCATGAGGACGTGAAGACAGGCGACCGTATCCTCATGGACGACGGACTCATGTCCATGACCGTCATGGGCGTGAAGGGGAAAGACGTCATCTGCAAGGTCGTGGACGGCGGGACGATCCTGCCGCACAAGGGAGTGAACTTCCCAGACACGGCGCTCTCCGTCTCCGCCATCACGGAGAAGGACCTCGCGGACGTGCGCTTCGGCGTGGAGCACGGGGTGGATTGGGTCGCGCTGTCGTTCGTGCGCACGGCCAAGGAAATCTTCGACCTGCGTTTCATCATCAAGGCGGCCGAGGACAAGCTCGGCAAGGGGCGTCACGCGTATCCCATCCGCATCATCGCCAAGATCGAGAAGCCCGAGGCGGTCAAGAATATCGAGGAGATCGTCGAGGCCGTAGACGGCATCATGGTGGCGCGCGGCGACCTCGGCATCGAGATGCCGGCTCAAGACGTCCCGCTCATCCAGAAGCGGCTCGTCGACACCTGCCTCGGCGCGGCGAAGCCGGTCATCGTGGCGACGCAGATGCTCGATTCCATGATCCGCAACCCACGGCCGACGCGCGCTGAGGTCTCGGACGTCGCGAACGCGGTCATCGACCATACGGACGCCATCATGCTCTCGGGCGAGACGGCGAGCGGCAAGCATCCCGTCGAGGCGGTGCGGACCATGACCGAGATCGTCTGCGAGACCGAGGCGTCCAAGTACGATGACCTACCTGCGCGCACGGACCTCTCTGCGAACAAGAGCATCGACGAGGCGATTTCCGAGGTCGCGAACATCCTTGCGCACGGCGTGAAGGCGCGGCTCATCCTCGTCGGGTCCATGTCCGGTGATACGGCGCGGCTCATCTCGAGCTATCGTCCGTCGCTCCCCATCTACGCGGCCACGAGCGACGAGCGCGTCCGGCGGCAGATGGACCTCTCGTGGGGCGTCGTGCCGTTCGTCCTCCCGCCCTGCTCCACGGTCGAAGAACTGGTCGAGCGTTCCATCGGCGCGCTCAAGAAGCGTCGCGTCGTGAAGAAAGGCGACAAGATCATCGTCGTCGCCGGCGACCCGGTCGGCGCCTCCGGCACCGTGAACCTTATCGAGATAAGGGATATCCACTAGTATTGTCATCCTGAGGGAAGTCGGAGCGACCAAAGGACCTTCAAATTATTCCCTCCTGCCGAGAGCGTACAAGGAACAACCGCATGAATTATCTCGAAGATTCTTCGTCGGACTCAGAATGACAGTTTGTATGTTGAATGACATGAATATGAAGAAACGCGCACCGCTCATCAGACCGTTCCGCCACATCACCATCGCCGATGTCCCCCAGGTCGGCGGCAAGAACGCCTCGCTCGGCGAGATGTTCCGCAGGCTCACGCCCAAGGGTATCCGCGTGCCGGACGGGTTCGCGACCACGTCCGCAGCGTATTGGCGCTTCCTCGCCGCGTCCGGACTTCGGAAGAAGATCAAGGAGACGCTCGCCGGTCTCGACGTGCACGACATCCGCGACCTGTATGCCCGTGGCGCGGCGGTACGTAAGATGATCCTCGAAGCGCCGTTGCCGAAGGACGTCGAAAAAGCGATTCGTACGTCCTATGCGGACCTGTGCAAGCGGTCCGGCGGACAGGTGGATGTCGCGGTCCGTTCGTCGGCCACGGCCGAGGATCTGCCGGGCGCATCGTTCGCGGGGCAACAGGAATCGTATCTCAACATCCGCGGCGAAGACGCGCTGCTCCTGACCGTGAGACGATGCTACGCCTCGCTCTTCACGGACCGGGCCATCGTCTATCGCGTCGAACAAGGATTCAGCCACCTCAAGGTCGCGCTCTCGGTCGGGGTCCAGCGCATGGTCCGGTCCGACCTCGCGTCGGCAGGCGTCATGTTCACCATCGACACCGAATCCGGGTTCCGCGACGCCGTGGTCATCAACGCGGCATATGGCCTCGGCGAGAGCGTGGTGCAGGGCCGCGTGAACCCGGACCAGTACACCGTGTTCAAGCCGCTGCTCGGCAAGGCGAAGTGTCCCATCATCGGACGGACCATCGGCAGCAAGGCCATCCGCATCGCGTATGGGAAGAGCGGCGGGGTGAAGACCTTATCGGTCCCAGCCGCCGCGCGGGTCCGCTCCTGCCTCACGGACAAGGAAATCCTCACGCTTGCCGACTGGGGCACGCGTATCGAGGTGCACTATTCGAAGCACGCGAAGCATCATCAGCCCATGGATATCGAATGGGCCAAGGACGGCAAGACGGGCAAGCTCTTCATCGTGCAGGCGCGACCTGAGACCATCTCTACCGCGCGCGACCCGAACGTGCTCGAGGAATACGTGCTCACGAAGAAGGGGCGTCTCCTCGTGGACGGCCTCGCCATCGGGTCCAAGATCGGCGCAGGGCGCGTGCATGTCATCAAGGACGCGAAGGGCATCAAGAAGTTCCGGCCGGGCGACGTGCTCGTGACGCGGATGACGGATCCGGACTGGGTGCCCATCATGAAGCAGGCGTCGGCCATCATCACCGACAGCGGAGGCAGGACGAGCCATGCGGCCATCGTGAGCCGCGAGCTCGGGACGCCAGCCGTCGTCGGTACCGGCAAGGCCACGTCCGTCCTGCGCAACGGCATGCCCGTGACCGTGACCTGCGCGGAAGGGGATGAAGGTCGCGTCTACGCCGGCATCCTCCCGTTCCATGTGCGCCGCGTCTCGCTGAAGAAGATCAAAGAACCGAAGACGCACGTCATGATGAACATCGGCGACCCGCGCCGCGCGTTCGAGTTCGCGCAGATCCCGTCGGCGGGCATCGGCCTCGCGCGTACCGAGTTCATCTTCACCGAGTACATCAAGGTCCATCCGCTCGCGCTCGTGCACTTCAAGGACCTGCGCGATCCGGCGTTGCGGAAGAAGATCGAGGCCATCACGGCCGGCTACGACGACAAGAAGCAGTTCCTCGTGGACCGTCTCGCCGACGGCATCGCGCACCTCGCCGCCGCCTTCTATCCGAACGACGTCATCGTGCGCACGTCGGACTTCAAGACGAACGAATACGCGGCTCTGCTGGGAGGACAGGCGTACGAGCCGGTCGAGGCGAACCCCATGATCGGCTGGCGCGGCGCGTCGCGATATTACGACCCGAAGTACAAGGAAGCCTTCGCGCTGGAGTGCAAGGCCATCAAGAAGGTGCGCGAGGAGATGGGGCTCACGAACGTCGTCGTCATGATCCCGTTCTGCCGCACGCCCGAGGAGGGGCGCCGCGTGCTCGCCACCATGAAGGCCGCCGGGCTGCCGCAAGGGAAGAACAAACTGCGCGTGTACGTCATGGTCGAGATCCCGTCGAACATCATCCAGGCCGAGGCGTTCGCCGACATCTTCGACGGCTTCAGCATCGGCTCGAACGACCTGACCCAGCTCACGCTCGGCGTGGACCGCGATTCCGAGATCGTCCGACGTCTCTACGACGAGCATGACGAGGCCGTGCTGGCCTCCATCCGGAGCGTCATCCGTGCGGCAAAGAAGAAGAAGGTGAAGATCGGCATCTGCGGCCAGGCGCCGTCCGACGACCCGACGTTCGCCGAGTTCCTCGTGCGCGAGGGCATCGACAGCATCTCGCTCAACCCGGACACGGTCCTCCCGACGCGCCTCCGCATCGCCGCGATGGAGCAGAAGTTGCGGCGTCGTCGGTCCAAGAAATAAATAAACTGTCGTTGCGAGGAGTGAGTCCGCGAGCGACGCGGCAAGTTTACCTTGATTCTTCGGCCGAAGGATTTCGGTAAGATTGCCGCGTCGTCGGACTCCTCGCAACGACGTTTCATGTTTTGGATTACGCCGGCAATTCCGTCTTCGCGATTTTCAGGATGAGGTCGCGCTGCACGTCGGTCACGGGTTGCACCGTCAACCGCGTCTGCGTGATCATCGGCATCACGTTCAGCAGATAGGTGTTGCGGATCTCCTCCCAGCTCACAGGTCGAGTCAGCGGCAGGACCGCCTCGATGTCCACGACGCTCCACTTGCTCTCGTCCGACGAGGGGTCGTCATACGGTTCGCTCGCGACGCGACCCAATCCCGACACCATCTGTTCATCGCCACCGTCGAAGATGAACACAAGGTCGCCCGGCTTCATGGCGCGGATGTGATTGCGCGACGGGTAATTCCGCACGCCATCCCAGCGCGCCTTCGTGTCTTCGGCGAGCTTCTCCCACGAGTAGATCGCGGGTTCGGTCTTGAGGAGCCAAGTGGCCATAGGTTTCGTGAGACGGTAGGGGCGCATGGTGATGCGCCCGTCGGAGCGGTCACGTCA